>NZ_JBQHCZ010000013.1:0-233321 GCF_052068155.1 Streptomyces sp. OZ13
CCACCTCAGCCTGCTCCAACTCGCCTGCAGCATCATCTGCTTGAGACGACTCCGAACCTCATTCTGAAACGATCAGTAAGACCCGCCAGGTCTCGCAGTGCATGGGTCAGTCGAGCGCAGAGCGCTTCCCATGTTTCTGCCTCCTCCACCGGTCCTGTGAGGAAGTGGAGCAGTATTGCCCTGATCCGCCCGCCGGCGGTGGCTGGAGACCGTTCCATCCTGTTCAGAGCAGGCAACGGAGTTGCCGCAGCCGGCAGGTACGGGCGGACCATTGCGCGAATGCCGTCCCACAGGTCTATTGCTGCCTCACGGCTTGCCCCCGGTGCCCAGCGAGCACGTGATGCCCACACCAGCTCGACAAGCGAACCATGCGTCCCGGACACCTTCTCGTCGGTGCCGAATCCTGGAACGTAGCAGGCCACGCTCTGCGGAAACCGCTTCGCCTCCCCTGGCCTCTTCCGAGCTCCCAGGACCCTTGGCGGACTGATGGTCAGCAGGTCCTCGGGGACCGTCTCCGCCGCGAGCCGCTCGAAGGCCGGCACGACCTCTGCTACGGACTGCTCGTCGAAGACGATCAGAGCCACCTTGCCATCCCGGCCGGCACCAACGATCGTCTGCCGCCGGTGGACGGTTAGTTCGCTGGCGAGTTCCGCTATTCGGCCGCCGAATCGACGGCTCACCGGCAGTTCACTGGCCATCGCCGCCGGGAACGACGCGGCACCGGCATCGTCCTTCGGATGCCCGGAGAAAATGCGCTGATTCACGTCACCAACCCGCTGCACCACCGTGCCGCCGGCTCCGAAGATCTTGTCGAGAAGGCGCTGCTGGAGTGCGTCGGTGTCCTGCATCTCGTCCAGGAACACGAACGGGAATCGCGACGAAATAGCTCGGGCGAGGTGCGGGGCACGGACCAAATGCCGCTCGGCGATGGCGTACATATCCTCAAACCGGAAGATCCCGGACCACGCCAAACGACGCTTGAGACGCGCGAACTCCTTGCCACTCGCAGATTCCGGTTTGAACGGCAGTCCGCGGTAGGAGACTACGTCCAGTTCACCCGCGTCACAGACGAAGCGGGCATCGGCCAGGAGACGCTCCCCGTCCCTCTGGTGCTTTCAACGTGGTCCGCAGATTCGGGTAGTCCCAGCCCTTCATGAGCGTGCGGTGAGCTGCTGCAGCGTAGGCCGCGTCGTCCACCACGACGATCCGGCCTCCTTGGCCTCTGATCGCGGGGGCGGCAAGGAAGGTATGGGTGAAGGACTGGATGGTGCCGATGAAGTGCGGGTAGCCGAGCAGCCTGCGGCCGGCCGTGGTAGCAGTGATCCGGTACTTGATCTCGTCCTTGGCCGTATTGGTGTGGGAGAGGACGCAGACCCCATGGGTGGTCGACGTCCAGCCTTGCGCGAGCAGCGCCAGCTTGAGGCCGATCAGGCTGGTCTTCCCGGAGCCTGGTGCTGCCTGGAGGTCCATGGTGTGAAGACTCTGAAGGAAGTCCCACTGTTCCGGGTACGGGAGCGTGATCCCCATCCCGGCTGCGACCGTCTCGGTCTTCTCCTTGGACAGCGTGTCCGGCGTCAGAGGCAGCTCCACAACTCACGCCCCACCACAGAGGTGGCTGAACGCATCACGCAGGTACAAGGGGAGGTCCGACCGGGCGAGGGACCCCGGAGTCAGCAGCTGTGCGGCGTACTGTGCCGAAATCGCCTTGCTGGCCTGCTTACCGGGCTTTCGTCGCAGCGGCCTGTAGATACGCATGGCCGCCTCGTCCAGGGAGGTCTCGTCCTTCCGCCACTCCGCGATCTCCTCGGCCGCACGAGCCTGGATGTCGACCAACTCGGGGCCGGTGGGCCATTTGTTCGTCGACGCCCCTGCGGAACATACGGCTTGGTGCATGACGGGGCCACGAAGCCGCTGCCAGGTCGTACTCGAGCGTCCATTGGTCGGACACGAACGTCCTCACCGGCCCGGCGTCCCCGCCCTTCAGTCGCGTTACGTGCGCCTCGACCTGCTGAGAAGTCATGGTTGAGACTGAGGGGAGTTGGCCTCGCATGTCCTCAGGGGTGTCTGGCGGAAGCAAGTCCCGGTCACGTATGCAGGCGACGGACACCGGAATCTGCTGGCCGTCACGCTTGAAGATGTGGCTGTAGCGGAAGAGGCCCGTGTGCCCCACGTTGACGATGCTGACGCCGTTCTCACTGAACGACCAACCCGCGGCAGCCGCAAGGGCCGGCAGGAGCAGCGCCTCGGCGTCTCCCTCCACCAGGGCCACAGACCGGGCGAAGAACAAGTTGGCCTTCGTCGCGTCGAGGAACTTGGGCAGGAAGGCGTAGTCGCTGGGGTCGAGCCCGGTCATGCCCGGTGCGAGGCTGAACGTGCGGCCAGCGGCGACAAGAGTGATCCACTCCACGGGAACGGCGGAGGCAAGGTGCGGGCTGTGTGTGGTGAGGATGACCTGAACCCGTGGGTCGGCGGCGCTCTCCCCACCGGCCGCCCGGTCGAGCAGGAGGTCCATCACCCGTGTCTGCAGCTGTGGGTGAAGGTGCGCTTCCGGCTCCTCGATCAGGAGGAGCGGCGCAACGTCGTTGTTGCCCAGCAACAGGAGCTCAGCAGCCATGAACAGGGCGTTGTTGTATCCCAGCCCCCGACGGGTCCATACCGACTCACCGGTCGAAAGCCTGAGCTCGAGACGTTCCAGGGCGCGGGAAAGGGTGGCGTCACCAGCGACGCCGATCTCACCTCGAAGCGTGTCGCTTCCGATAGAGAATTTCTCCAGGTACCCACTGTTGATGTCATCGAGCACGGCCATGACGGTGCTGTTGGAACGGATGTGATGCTCGGCGCGGCGCATGATGCCGACCAGAGTGATGGCCATCTCGTTGTCGACGTCGAAGTCGTTCGCGCCCTCAGCCTTCATCGTGGGGTAACCGGCGAGGATCTGTGAGAGACGTGAGCCCCGCCCCGCCCGCAGCTCCCCCTCGGCATCGCGCAGCGGCCGAAGGTACGTGGCTTTCAGATGCTCTCGTGCCGCACCGTCCAGAGTGGGTCCCTCACCATTCGGACCGGTCCGTGTCGTGACCGAAACCCGATGCGGGGGCAAGGGTTCCATCAGCTCGGCCTTGAAGGTGATGTACAGGGACGACGTTCCATTCGGTTCGGTGGTCAGATGCTCGAGGAAGATGCCCTGCTCCTCCGTCGAGAGCTCCTTGAAGCGGCACGTGATGGTGAACGTGTCCGCGCGCCCGCCAAGTCCGGCATGAAAGTCGTCCTTGGCAACACGGTAGAAATCCGCAGCTGTCGTCAGGAGGCACAGGCGTATGGCATCGACGACAGCCGTTTTCCCCGCGTCGTTCTCCCCCAACAGGACGGATACCCCAGGCGTCAGTTCTAGTTCGAGCGAATCTCCCGCGTCCTCGGACGACCTCCGAGCACCGAAAACGCGGAAGTTCTCAGCCGTTCAGCGTGGCCAGATACATCGCACCCCCACCGAAGGGCCGACGCCACAGGTGGGCGCAGGCGCATCCCCCCGCGCCACACTCCCCAGTTGTACGCGGCTGTCCGGGAAAGCCTACGACTTGGATCACCGATCTACGGGCGGCTTCCAGACACCACAGGAACAACATCGCCACGCATGCGGATCGCGATCGATGGCAAAGCGCCGGCCTGCCCGAGGGACCGTCCGCGCTACCGCGACTGCGATCATCCAGGAGCAGCCGCGACCCAGCCACGGCCCGCCGGTCCAGAATCCGATCTGCCGCAGATGCCGGACTTCAACGCAGCGTAGTCAGCACCAAGTCAGCACGGGAGCGGTGAGAAGGGGTGATGACGTGGGCTTTTAGTCAGCACGAAACCAGCACGGGAGTCAGCACGGCGCCTTCAAATCATGCCCGAATAGCGCAACTCGGACAGCGTCCTTCGTGGCTTCGTTGAGGCTCCGCCGAACACCCTGGTACCGGCTCCATGGTGGGCGCGCGCACTCCTACACCTGGAACTATGGTGTCCCACCACATACGCCACTGACCTGCGTGTTTCTACGGTGTGGCGACACGCAAACGTCCCCGCCAACTGTCCGGAAGTGGTGTACATGGCCGCCCCAGAAACCGCTCCACCAGCGCCGAGCTCGCTGAAGCGCATCGTCGCCGCCAGTCTCATCGGCACGACCATCGAGTGGTACGACTTCTTCCTCTACGGGTCCGCCGCCGCGCTGGTCTTCAACGAGCTGTTCTTCCCGGATGAGGACCCGCTGGTCGGAACCCTCCTCTCGTTCCTCACCTACGCCGTCGGCTTCGCCGCGCGTCCGCTCGGCGCGCTCGTCTTCGGACACTACGGCGACCGGCTCGGACGTAAGAAGCTGCTGGTGCTCAGCCTGCTCATGATGGGCGGTGCGACCTTCGCGATCGGACTCATGCCGACCCACGCGACGATCGGCTCCGCCGCTCCGATCCTGCTGACCGTGCTGCGGCTCGTGCAGGGTTTCGCGCTCGGCGGCGAGTGGGGCGGCGCGGTGCTGCTGGTGTCCGAGCACGGCGATGCCAAACGGCGCGGATTCTGGGCCTCGTGGCCTCAGACGGGCGCCCCGGCCGGGCAGCTGCTCGCCACCGGTGTGCTGTCAGCGCTCACGGCGCTGCTCTCCGACGCCGCCTTCTCCTCATGGGGCTGGCGCATACCGTTCCTGCTGTCCGGCGTGCTGGTGATCGTCGGCTTGTGGATTCGTCTCTCTGTCGATGAATCGCCGGTCTTCAAGGCCGCGTTGGCCCAGGCCGAGCAGCGCAAGGCGGAGGCCGACCAGGTGGAGAAGATGCCGGTGGTCGCCGTGCTGCGCCACCACTGGCGCGATGTCCTGATCGCCATGGGCGCGCGTATGGCTGAGAACATCAGCTACTACGTGATCACGGCGTTCATCCTCGTCTACGCGACCACCGCCGTGGACATGAGCAAGCAGACCGCGCTCAACGCCGTCCTCATCGGCTCCGCCGTTCACTTCGCGGTGATCCCGCTGTGGGGTGCGCTGTCCGACCGCATCGGGCGCCGGCCGGTGTATCTGATCGGCGCGATCGGCGTCGGAGCCTGGATGTTCCCGTTCTTCGCGCTCATCGACACGGCCGGGTTCGGCGCCCTGCTGCTCGCCGTCACCGTGGGTCTCGTGCTTCACGGTGCGATGTACGCGCCCCAGGCGGCGTTCTTCTCCGAGATGTTCGCGACGCGGATGCGCTACTCGGGTGCCTCGATCGGCGCGCAGTTCTCATCCGTCGCCGCCGGTGCGCCGGCACCGCTGATCGCCACTGCTCTGCTGGCCGACTACGACTCGTCGACGCCCATCGCCCTGTACGTGATCGCCGCGGCCCTGCTCACCGTGGTGGCCATCGCCTGCGCACGGGAGACGAGGGAGCGGGACCTGACCACGCTGGACACTGCCGCGGACGAGGTCGAGGACGCTCCGGCCACAGCCGCGGCGGACGCCCGTACCGCCTGACCCGGTGGGGGCCGGCCGGTCGGCCGGCCCCTCCGTATACGCGAACTGCGCGGACCCGGACGGGGTCCGCGCAGTTCGCGTATACGGAGGCGGTGGGGACCTCGTGGACCTCATGGACGGCGGGGGAACGGTGGTTCCGATCCCCGCGAACGGGACGCGCGGTCGCCTGGACAGGCGACAGGCGGGCAGGTCCTCAGGAGCCGGCCGACGACGACATAGCGTGCAGCCTCAGCGCCAGCTGGATCTCGAGGGACCGCGCCGGCGCCTGCCAGTCGGGGCCGAGCAACCGGCCTATGCGCTCGAGCCGTTGGGCCACGGTGTTCACATGGACGTGCAGGTCGTCCTTGGTGCGGGCCGGGCTCATGCCACTGGCGAAGTAGGCGTCCAGGGTGCGGACCAGGTCGGTACCGCGCCGCCGGTCGTAGTCGATGATCTCCCCGATGGTGCGGTGCACGAAGCCGTCGATGTCACCGGGGTCGGCCAGCAGCAGCCCGAGGAACCCCAGGTCCTGCGCCGCGGCGCCCTCCCCGGAGCGGCCGAGGAGGCGCAAGGCGTCGAGGCAGCGGCGGGCCTGGGCATAGGCCGTGGCCACCGGCGCCGGGTCCTCGGCCGGTGAGTCGACCGGCGAGGAGGCGCCGACGGTCACCGGCTCGCGAAGCGCGCCGCCCAGCTGCCGGGCGGTCTGGCGGGCGAGGTCCGCCGCCGTGTCGCCAGGGCCGAGGGGCAGGAGCAGGACCGTGCCGCCGTCGCGTGCGGCGGCGAGACCGGAACGGGTCGCGGCCAGGTGCGAGGCAGCGGACCAGAGGCGCCGGCGGTCCGCCGTCTCACGTGCGGAGACGGCGGACCCGTCGAGGGAGCCCGCACGGCTCCATGAGCCGCCGCGCGCGCCGGACTTGCGGCCGGCGGCCGGCTCGGCGCGGGTGGCGTCGGCCCTGGTGGCGGTCTCGTCCGCCGTGCCGTCGATCCGGGCGGCGAGCACGACATGGGGGGTGTCGAGGTCGGCCCGCAGCCGGGCGGCCCGCTCCCGCAGCAGTCTGGGGTCGCGGTCCGGGGAGTCGAGCAGGTCGTCGAGCAGTTCGCCCCGCACCCGCTGTTCCGCGTCGTGGGCGGACCGTTCGGCGAGGAGCAGCAGGGAGGTGACCATCGCGGCGCGTTCGAGGGTGCGGCGGCCTGCGGGATCGAGGTCGGGGTGCCCGTGCAGGACCAGGGAGCCGAAGACCTCCCCGCCGGCGGCGACGGCGGCGACCCAGTCGTCGCCGTGCCGTGTCGCATGGCCGCCGGCGCGCGCGGTGTCCGGGCCGCCCGCGGTGAACTCGACCGTCCCGTCGAGGACTTCGGAGAGCGCTGCGGCCACATCGTCGACGCCCCCGCCGCGCAGGACCAGTTCCGTCAGACGGTCGTGGACGTCCGAGGCGCGCTCCAGGACGCCGCTGTGGTCCTGGATGATCGCGTTGGCCCGCTCGAGGTCGGCGAGCGCGGAGCGGGTCTCCGCGAGGAGGTTGGCGGTGTCGATGGCGACGGCCGCGTGGGCTGCGAAGGAGGCGAGCAGCGCGACCTGCTCCCGTTCGAAGACCCTGGCGCGCCGGTCGGCGGCGAACAGGACGCCGATGACCTGGCTGCCCAGCATGAGCGGCACGCCGAGGATGGCGACGAGGCCCTCGTCCTTGACCGCGGCGTCGATGGTCCCTGTGTGCTCGAACCGGGCGTCGTCGAAGTAGCTTTCCGTCACATAGGGCCGCGCGGTCTGGGCGACGAGTCCGCCGAGCCCCTCCCCCATGCCGAGCCGCACCTGCTGGAACCGGGCCGACACCGAACCCTCGGTGACCCGCATGTACGTGTCGCCGGCCGCCGGATCGTTGAGGCTGAGGTAGGCGACCTCGGTGCCCAGCAGCGACCGGGCCCGCTGCACGATCGCCCGGAGCACCGCGTCGAGGTCGCGCAGACCGGCGAGGTCGTGCGCGGTCTCGAAGAGGGCGGACAGTTCCGCCTCGCGGCGGCGCCGCCCCTCCAGCTCCGCCCGCACCCGCAGGGCCAGCTGCTTGGCGTGTTCGAGCGCGGCCAGCTGCTCGGGCCCGGCGCCGTCCGCGCGGGCGAGGAGCAACGGCCTGTCGTACGCGTCGGCGGCCGCGCCGCGTGCGAGGAGCTCCAGGTAGTGGGCTTGATCGTGGGACATGGACACAGGATTCCTGCCGTACGGGCGGTCGCACCAGCCCTGTGGACAACGATGCGGTACCCGGCCCGACGACAGGACCTGGACCCGCTCGTGATCGATACACCTGTCGAGACGCCTGGCGTGACACGCGTCGTGATCGATACGCCTAGTGAGCCGTCCAGCCGCCGTCGAGGGTCAGGGACGTACCGGTGATGAAGGAGGCCTGGGGCGAGCAGAGGTACAGGGCGGCCTCCGCCACCTCCTCCGGCTCGACGAGCCGCTTGATCGCGGAGTCCTTGAGGAGGACCTCGGTGAGCACGCGGTCCTCCGGCAGGTCGTGCGCGGCGGCCTGGTCGGCGATCTGCTTCTCGACGAGGGGTGTGCGCACATATCCGGGGTTGACGCAGACGGAGGTCACGCCGTGCGGTGCGCCCTCGAGGGCGGCCGTCTTGGAGAGTCCTTCGAGACCGTGTTTGGCGGCCACATACGCGGACTTGTAGGCGGAGGCGCGCAGTCCGTGTACGGAGGAGATGTTGACGATCCTGCCCCAGTCCTGTGCGTACATGTGCGGCAGCGCGCCCCTGATCAGCCGGAACGGGGCTTCGAGCATCACCGTGAGCACGGTGTGGAAGACGTCCGGCGGGAAGTCCTCGATGGGCCGTACCAGTTGCAGGCCCGCGTTGTTGACGAGGATGTCCGTGCCGGCGGCCGCCGCTTCCGCGGCGTCCAGGTCGGTGAGGTCGAGCAGGTACGGTTCCACCGCCCCGGCGAGGCCCTCGCTGTGCGCGGCGAGCGCAGCCAGTCCGTCGGCGTCCCGGTCGACGGCTCTGACCTTGGCCCCGGCGGCCGCGAGCCGGAGGGTGCAGGCGCGGCCGATGCCGCCCGCGGCACCGGTGACGAGGGCGGTGCGGCCGCCGAGGTCGACGGACAGGGTGGACGCCGCGGCTGCGGGGACGGGGGTGCCGGGCGGTGTGGTGGGCGCGGTCATGTCCGGCACATTAGGCAGCGATCATCCGTCGACCGATGTGGTCGCAGCCCATACTTCGCTACGCCTTGGTGGGTTCGAACCATGCTGGTCCTTCGGACAGCGCATGTTTGATCCGGAAGGTCGCGAAGTCGTGGAGCTCCGGCAGCGCGTCGACGGGGAACCAGCCCACCTCGAGGGACTCCTCGTCGTTGACACGCGCCTCGGCGGCGCCGCTCACCGCGCGGCAGCGCATGGTGATGTCCATGTACTGGCACACGTCGCCGTTGGGATAGGTGACGGGCCTCGGCAGCGCCTGCACCAGCACGACCCGCTCGGCCACGCAGCGCACGGCGGTCTCCTCGTACACCTCGCGTGCCGCCGTCATGGCGGGCTGTTCGCCGGGCTCCGGGATGCCGCCGATGATCGACCAGTTGCCCGTGTCGGCACGCCTGCCCAGCAGCACCCGCCCCGCGTCGTCGAAGACGACGGCGCTGACACCCGGTAGGAACAGCAGCTGGTGGCCGGCGGTCGCCCGGATGGCGCGGATGAAATCGGGAGTTGCCATGCCCGGACCCTACCGCCGGCCCCGGCCGGACCGTCCGAGCCCCTCCGCGGACCGGCACAGCCCCCTGGCGCTCTCCCGGCCGGCACCGACAGCGCAGCACCCTGGCCGGACGCCTGACGGACTCGGGCCTTGTCCGCCGCCGTGGCCGGAGGCCCGGCGGACTCAGGCCTTGTCGGCCGCCGTGGCCGTCCCGTCCGTCGCACGCCGCCGGGTCCGGACCGCGCCGACGGCGACGGCGGACAGGCCGCCGGCCGCGAGCAGCACGAGGACCAGTTCGGGGGCGCTGCCGAGCCGGGTCGCGGGCGTGAGCGACGAGCGCAGCGGCACCTCGGCGACCAGCGCGTCCGGCGTGAACATCGCCGTCTGTTCGACGATCTCCCCGTCGGGCAGGATGACGGCGCTGACACCGCTGGTGACGGGGACGACGACGGACCGGCTGTGTTCGACGGCCCGCACGCGGGACATCGCCAGCTGCTGGTACGTCATCTCGCTCCGGCCGAAGGTGGCGTTGTTGCTCGGCACGGAGATGAGCTGCGCGCCGTGCGTGACGGTGTCGCGGGCGGCGTCGTCGAAGGCCGCCTCGAAGCAGGTGACCAGGCCGACCTCGGTACCGGCGAGGTCGAAGACCCCCACCTCGTGCCCGGGTCCGAAGTCGCGCTGGACCCGGTCCACGTCGGAGTTGAAGACCCGTACGACGGACCGCATCGGGATGTACTCGCCGAACGGCTGCACATGGCGCTTGTCGTAGGTGTCGACGGGCCCCCGTGCGGGGTCCCACTCGATGAGGGTGTTGCGGAGCTTGCCCGTCTCCGGGGTCAGCACGGCGCCCACGACGGTCGGAACACCGATGGCCTTGACCGCCCGGTCGATGACCTGGCGGGCGTCGGCGTTGCGGTACGGGTCGAGGTCGGAGGAGTTCTCCGGCCACAGGACGAAGTCCGGCCGGGGTTCCTTGCCGGCCGCCACGTCCGCGGCGAGCTGTTCCGTCCGGCGGGCGTGGTTGTCGAGGACGGCCCGGCGCTGGGCGTTGAAGTCGAGACCGAGCCGGGGGACGTTGCCCTGGATCGCGGCGACGGTGGCGGTGCCGTCCTCGGCGGAGTCGTCGACCAGCGGCCGGGAGGCGAGGGCCGCGGCGACGGGCACGAGGAGGGCGAGCAGCGCCGTCACGGCGGCGATGCGCGGAACGGTCCCGCCGCGGCGGTGAGCAAGCGCCTGCCGCGCGCATTCGTAGAGGGCGAATCCGCAGAGCACGACGGCGAAGCTCAGCACAGGGGTGCCGCCGAGCGCCGCGAGCGGCAGGAAGAAGCCGTCGGCCTGACCGAAGGCGATCTTGCCCCACGGGAAGCCGCCGAACGGTACGCGGGCACGCGCGGCCTCGCCCGCGATCCAGACGGCGGCGGCCCACACGGGCCACGCCCGCAGCCGTGAGACGAGGGCGATGCCCATGCAGGCGAACGCCACGAACAGCGCCTCCGCCGCGACCAGCGCCAGCCAGGGCACCGGGCCGACCTCCTCGCCCGTCCAGAACAGCAGGGGGAGCAGGAAGCCGAGGCCCGCCAGGTAGCCGAGCCCGAACGCGGACCGCGGCCGGCGTCCGTGCAGTGTCAGGCCGAGCAGGGCGAACGCCGGAACGGCCAGCCACCACAGCGGACGCGGCGGGAAACTCGCGAAGAGCAGCAGGCCGGAGAGCGCGGCGGCACCTGGGCGCGCGAACCGGCGCAGCAGCGGCCGGCCCTCGGTGGGTGCGGGTCCGGGGGTGTCGACGGGGGTCATGATGGCGCTCACCCGGCGGAGTCTACGGCGGAGGCCTGTGAGCGGCGCAGTCACGTCCACCTCACCCAGCAGCAACGTTTCTCCGCAATCACTCCACACATGTCCGAGGCTCCCGTTAGCGTGTTCGCCGGTCCCGCGCACACCACGAGCCGTTCAGGTCGGTTCCGGCTGTCGCGCATCGGGCGCCCGTCGGCGTCCGGCCCGTTCCGGCCGCGCGGGGCCCGTCACAGTCGGGGGGCGACGGGATGGGTTCAACGGGCGGTCCGCCCACGGGCCGGGAACACCGAAGCGATCCGGAGACGGGCCCGGATCGCGCGAACGGTGCGCACGCGCACCCGGAACGCGGCTCGGACCCGGATCCCAGGGACGGTACGCACACGCATCCGGATCGCGGGCAGGGTGCGCGCACGCACCCGGATCGCGGGCAGCGTGCGCACACGGGTGGCGAAGGCCGTAGCGGTGCGGACGCGGCGGGCGTCGTCGTCCTTGTCGGCTGCGCCGTGTGGTCGCTGGTCAGCGCCGCCGGACGTGAGGGGCGGCCGGAGGGCGTGCTGCTCGCCGTGTTCGCCGTGACCGCGGGATACGCCTGCGGACGGATCGCGGGGTCGCTCCTACCGGTCGGCGGCTTCGTCGTGACCGCGGCGGGGGCCGTCACGGTCGCGGTCGTGGCCCATGACGGGGTGGTCCCGGGAGCCGCCGCCGGTGCCGTCACCCCCTTGGGACAGACGGGCGCCGTCGCCGCACTCCTGGTGCTCGGCACGGGTGCGGCCTGCTGTGCGGCGTCGGCCGCCCGGACGGCGGGAGGCAGGACGGTGTCGCGCCTGTTCGCGACGGCCGTGGCCTGTTCCGCGCTCGTGCTGGCGTCCGTCCCCGCGTTCGCCGCCTGCCTGACCGTGCTGCTCTGTTCGCTCGCCGTGGCCCGGATACGCCGGCGCGCCGCCGTTCTCGTGGCACTCGCGCTGGCGACGGGCCTCGTCGCGGGAACCACGTGGGCCGTCGCGGAGGACGCCCTTCCCTCCGGCCTCGCCACCTCGGTGGAGGCGCCACTCACCGTGCACCGGGTCGCTCTGTGGCGGGACGCCCTCACCCTGGCGGAACGGGAGCCTGTCCGGGGCGTCGGTCCCGCTCGCTTCGGCCGGCTGAGCCTCGCGTCCGTCCAGTCGCCGGCCTCGGGGAACAAACCCCACTCGGCACCGCTCCAGCAGGCGGCGGAGCAGGGAGTGGCCGGCGTCGCGCTGCTCGCGGCGGTCTTCGGCTGGATCCTGTACGGGCTCGGGCGTTCGCCCCGCCCGACGCCCGTGGCACTGAGCGCCGCCGCCGCGCTGACGGCAGTGGCGGTGCTGGCCTGTGTCGGCAACGTGCTGAGTTTCGCCCCCGTCACCACCGGGGCCGCGCTGCTGGCGGGACTGGCCACGGCGCGCACGCCGCGCGAAGGACAGGACCTGTAGGCCGCGGCACGGCGCGTGCAACCGCCAGGAGAACGCGGAGTCGCCGGAGTTGCCGAGGCCGCCCGGGCAGGCACGGGGGCGGTCACGAAAGATGAAGGTGCCGCGGGCGGCTCCGCACGGGCCGGCTCACGCCCCTGGCGCCTGGCTCGCCCCCGTGGCTCCCGGTGCCCCGGTCGCCTTGAGGTGATTGATCCTGGCGCGGAGGACCCGTACCGCCATGGCCGCGTCGTCGACCGTCACCGTGAACCTGCTGCCGTCGCTGAGGGTGACCGCCACGCCTTCGCCGCGCCGGACGACGACCGCGGTGCCCTGTTCGGGACGCCAGCGGCAGCCCCAGCCGCCCCACTGCCGGGGCGTCACCCGGTGGACGAACTCCGCGCTCTCCACATGCGACAGGGGGATGTGCCGGCGCGGTACGCCGATGTGACCGCAGCGCACGTCCAGCGCATGGCTGTCGATCTTCACCGCCACGTGCACGAAGGCGAGCGTCCCGTAAAGGATCATGAGGCCCGCCGCGACGCAGCCGATGACCGCCATCAGCATCGCCGCGATGCCGGTGGTCCACGTGGCCCCGATGGCCAGCTTGATGCCGAGGGCCAGACAGGCCAGCCCCGCCACGGCGAGCAGCCACTGCATGCGGTTGGTCGCCCGGCCGGTCCAGACCTCTGGAAGGGGCTCCGAGCCGCGCCCCTCGTGGCGGAAGTGGTGCCTCATGCCTAGGACCCTACCCAGCATCGGGACAACCAGCACTGATGCGGCGAAACGGCGACAAGGGCGGGAAAGGCACCCATCAGCGCCCCGTGGCCTCGGAAACGCACGCGCGGACGAACCACCCGACCGGCGTGCGGCACCTGCCGTCGTCACAGGTCGCGGGTGGCGGTCGGGGACCAGGGGCGTCCCGGCCGGCAGGCAGCGGTCTACGCCCGTGAAAGGGCCGCGACCCGGTTCAGCGGACCGGGGTCACCGCAGGCAGCAGGCGGCTCTCCGCGTAACCGAGCGCCTCCGCCGGAAGAGTGGCTTCCGTCCCGCTGAGCAGGACCGTGAGCCGGCCGCTCGGCGACGCGTCGGGAGCGGGCTCCGCACCGATCCGGCGCAGGGCCTGCGCGGCGACGGCTCCCGCAGAGCCGTGCAGGACGAGGGGCGGCAGGCCGGGCTGCTGGATCGCCGCCCGGATGCGCTCGGAGACCAGTTCGTAATGAGTGCAGCCGAGGACGACGGCCCGGACGTCACGGGGAGTGAGCGCGGCCGCCGCGGCGACGGCCCGGTCGATCGCGTCCTCGTCCGCCCGCTCCACCGCGTCGGCGAGACCCGGACAGGGAACCTCGGTCACCTCGACCGAGCCGGCGAACTCCTTGATCAGTCCGCGCTGGTAGGGGCTGCCCGTGGTCGCAGGCGTCGCCCAGATCGCGACGGGACCGCCCCCGGCCGCGGCGGGCTTGATCGCGGGGACCGTACCGATGACCGGGATCGACGGCTCGAGCTCGGCCCGGAGGGCGGGCAGGGCGTGCACGGAAGCGGTGTTGCAGGCGACGATGAGCGCGTCGGGCCGGTGCGCGGCGGCCGCCCGCGCCACGGTCAGCGCCCGCCCGGCGACATCGTCCGGTGTACGGGGACCCCACGGCATGCTGCCGGGGTCGGAGGACAGCACCAGGTCGGCGTCGGGGCGCAGCGTACGCACTGCGGCCGCCGCCGCCAGCAGGCCGATACCGGAATCCATGAGCGCGATCTTCACCCGGTCACCATAGTCGACCGCCGTCACGGCGGGCCTTGCGTGGGGCAGACTGCGGCGGATGAGCGCTCTTGCCTGGACCGCTGTCGGATCGCTGGCCGCCTGGGGGTGGCTGCTGCTCGGCCAGGGCTTCTTCTGGCGGACCGACCAGCGGCTGCCGGACCGCGAGGATCCGGCGCACTGGCCGGATGTCGCCGTCGTCGTGCCCGCGCGGGACGAGGCGGACGTACTGCCCGTGAGTCTGCCGACGCTGCTCGCCCAGGACTACCCGGGCCGGGCCGAGATCGTGCTCGTCGACGACAACAGCGGTGACGGTACGGGGGACCTGGCACGGTCCCTGGCGGCGCGGCACGGTGGCCTGCCGCTGCGGCTGGTGACGCCGGGCGAGCCCGGGCACGGCTGGACCGGGAAGCTGTGGGCCCTGCGGCACGGCATCGACGCCGCGGAGGAACGCGACCCGGAGTTCCTGCTGCTCACCGACGCCGACATCGCCCACGGGCCGGACAGCCTCCGGGAGTTGGTCGCCGCGGCGCGGACCGGCGGCCTGGACCTCGTGTCACAGATGGCGCGGCTACGGGTCGCCGGCGGCTGGGAGCGGCTGGTCGTGCCGGCGTTCGTGTACTTCTTCTCGCAGCTCTATCCGTTCCGGTGGATCAACAAGGCGGGGGCGCGGACGTCGGCCGCGGCGGGCGGCTGTGTGCTGCTGCGTACGGAGGCCGCGACGCGGGCCGGTGTCCCCGACTCGATCCGCCAGGAGGTGATCGACGACGTCTCCCTGGCCCGTGCCGTGCGGCGCTCGGGCGGCAGGATCTGGCTCGGTCTGGCCGACCGGGTCGAGAGCGTGCGCCCCTACCCACGGCTGGCGGATCTATGGCGGATGGTGTCGCGCAGCGCCTACGCCCAGCTGCGTCACAGCCCGCCGGTGCTGGCGGGGACGGTCGGGGGGCTGGCGCTGGTGTATCTCGCCCCGCCGGCGGCGCTGGCGGTCGGGCTGCTCGGCGGGGACGCGGTGGCCGCGTGGGCGGGGGCGGCGGCGTGGGCGGTGATGGCGGGCACGTACCTGCCGATGCTGCGCTACTACCGCCAGCCGCCGCTCCTCGCGCTGACCCTGCCGTTCACCGCCGCGCTCTATCTCCTGATGACGGTCGACTCCGCGGTGCAGCACTACCGGGGCCGGGGCGCCGCATGGAAGGGGCGCACCTACGCGCGGCCCGAGGCCGCCGGCGACTCCTGAGCGCGCCGCGGTTACCGGGTTCCGCGTGAAACAGCTCCCGCCCCGCCGGGTGACGCGGGGCGGGAGCAGGCAGGGGCCGCTACTTGCGGCCGGGGGTCCAGTTCATGCCCCAGCCGTAGGCGTGGTCGATCGTGCGCTGCGGGCTCACGCCGCGTTCCGGGACCAGGAAGCGGGCCTCCCGCTGGACGACGAGGTCGGAGCCGGTGTTGGTGATCAGGGCGAGGGCGCAGACCGTGGAGGGAACGGTGCACTCGCCGAGGGAGAAGTCGATCGCCGCTCCGTGCTGCGGCTGCAGCGTCACCGTCGCGTCGAGGTCGGCGAAGCTGCGGGCCCCTTGGTAGACGGTCACGAAGATGACGACGCGGCGGATGTCCTGCCGGCGGTCGAGATTGATGGTGAGGTTCTCGCCCGGGGTCCCGCCTGTGCGGTCGTCCCCGTCGAGGTGGATGAACGGGGGCTGGTTCAGCGCCCCGAAGGCGTTGCCGAGGGCCTGCACGACGCCCTTGCGCCCGTCGGAGAGTTCGTAGAGGGCGCACAGGTCGAGGTCGAGGTCGCCGTGCATGGCGATGGCCCGGCCGAGTTTGGCGCCCCACCCCTGGAACTGCTTGCGGACCTGCCAGCTGAGGTTGACGCGCATCGCGCCGGAGGTGCCGCCCTGCTTGGTCAGGGAGACGCTCGGCGACTCCTTGGTCAGCGTCACCTTCGTGAGGCGTACCGGAGCCGCCGGGGCGGGCGGCGCGGCGGGGGTGGCCGGTGCGGGGGGCGCCGCCGGCGGGGGCGGCGGGGTGGCGACGGGCGGCGTGACCGCCGGCAGGGTGGCCTGGGTGACGGCGGCTTCGGTGACGGTGGCCTGCTGCGGTTCGTCGACGGTGATGCCGAAGTCCGTGGCGAGCCCTTCGAGGCCGGTGCCGTAGCCCTGCCCGACGGCGCGGAACTTCCATGCGCCCTGGCGCCGGTAGAGCTCTCCGAGCACGAAGGCCGTCTCGACCGTGGCGTCCTGGCTGTCGTAGCGGGCGATCTCGGCGCCGGAGCCGGCGTCGAGCACCTTGATGTGGAGGCCGGGCACCTGCCCGAAGGTGCCGCCGTCGGCGGAGGCGGCCAGCACGACGCGTTCGATCGAGCTCTCGACGCGGTCGAGGTCGACGGCGACGGAATCGGTCGTGGCGCCGGTCGTCGACTGCTTGCCCTCGTGCCGTACGGCTCCCGAGGCGTGGGCCGGCTGGTTGTAGAAGACGAAGTCGCTGTCGGAACGGACCTTCCCCGACGACAGGAGGAGGAGTGCCGACGCGTCGACGTCGGGCACCCCCGGTCCGGAGTGCCAGCCCAGCTCGACGCGGACACTCCGCACCGACACCGGAGTATTCGCTCCCTTAAGCATGGACATGCTCTCCCCCATCTCGATTCGTTGCGCCCGGAAGATCGTTCATCGTCAACCTATTCCGCATACATCCCCCACAGGGGGCCGACCCGTCGGTAACCCTCTCCCAGCTTGCCCTTTACACGATCGCGAGACGCCAGGAAGCCCGTTTCCCCCAACTTCGCCCACATTAGTGAACCGTGGTCACTCAGAGCTGATGAAACAACCCTCTTATCGGTCTCCCCAACCAGCACATCGTGGGCTTAACTTATGTGCCATGACCTCCCCCCGCGCCACCTATGGCGGCGGTTACTACTCCGCGCCGGCGTTTCCCGACACCCCGATCTACGACTCCCTGGTCGCGGAGCGGGGCACCCCTCAGATCGCCCCGATCCGAGTGCCTGCCGCATACGACACCGGCAACAGCTACCTGCCGGCGCTCCCCGCGGCCCTGCCCGCCCTCCCGGCGGCACCCTCCCATCCCGCCCCCGCCTACGGTTACCCGCAGCAGACGCAGCAGCCGGTCCCGCTGCAGCATGCGCCCGCCCCGTACATCCCGCAGCAGGCCGGCCCTCCCCGCGGCTATCCGGGACCGCAGTACCAGTCCCAGCCGCAGCGGCCGGTGTCCACCGGCTACGAGGCCATGCGGCCGGCGGCGGCGCGTCCCGCTCCGGCGCCCGCGCCCTACGAGGATCCGTACAACCGCCCGTACCAGGGCCGGGGGTACTGAGCGACGGCGAGGGCGGCCCGTCCGGACAGTGCTCCGGCGCGGAGGCAGGGCGGGCCGCCGCTCCACGAGCAGGGCACACCGGAGATCCGCCCTGGACGCTCATGAGTTCCCTCGCCACGCGCTCATGTGCCCACGTGCGCCACGTACATGAGCCCCTCACCGGCTCGCCCCTCCCTGATCACGCAGAGCGACCGGCCCCGGTCCCTCTGCCCGCGTGACCGACCCTGCCCTGCACCCGCTGCCGACGTCGCCCGCCCGACGGGAACCGATCGCGGTGGCAGGCTCGTTGGACAATGCGCGGCACGGCTCGCGGGGTGACGTTCCTCTCTCTTCGCACCACCCGCGCTTGTGCCGTGCCCTGCCGGGCTATCACGGACAAGGGAAGGGGGTGCGGATCGTGCGGGCAGCCGTCGGCATCTGGCGCTGGCGCCGCAATCCCCTGCGGCGTGCCACCGATCTGTGCGAGGCGTGGCTCGCGCTGGCCGCCGTCCTGCTCATCGTCACGGCCGCCCCGGCGGTCGGCTGGATCACCGGTGCGCTGACCGAGGAGTCGCTGCGCCAGTCGATCCGTGTCCAGCGCCTCCAGCGGCACGCCACGACGGCCACCGTGCTCGGGTCGGCCGAACTCCCGCGGCCCGTGGCCTTCGACCCGGAGACCGCCGCGGCCGACGAGCGCCGCGGGGCGGTCAACGCGAAGTGGACCGCCCCGGACGGCAGTCGGCACACCGGCACTGTCCCCACCACGCTGCCCGCACCCCGCCCGGGTGACACCTTCCCGGTGTGGACGGACGGTTCCGGACGCATGGTGCCCCGCCCGATGAGCGTGGCCGCCGCCGAGGTGCACGCCGCGCTCGCCGGCGTCGGCGCCGCGCTGGCCTGGGGTGTGCTCGTGGAATGCGCCAGGAGGCTGGTCCTCTGGCGGCTGGTGCGCCGCAGACACGCCGCGCTGGACCGGGCCTGGGCAGCGGTGGGGCCCGACTGGGGGCGCACCGGCGCAGGAAGCTGACCTGCCACATCCCGTCAACTCCCGCGGGCCGCGCGCGCTACGGTGGTGCGACGCCCTTCGGGGTTCGGGAGGCGTTCCCCTCAGAGACGCGGCGTTGTACGGAACACGAGGTGGGGGCAGAGCAGCACGATGGCACAGGGCACGGTCCAGGTGACGCACACCGGCACCTCGCGGTGGCGGCGCCGCACAGGCGAGTACCCCTCCCTCGCCGCTGCCCTGGAGGCCGCCGGTGACGGGGACATCCTCACCGTCGCCCCCGGCACCTACCGCGAGAATCTCGTCGTCCGTCGCGCGGTCACGCTGCGCGGCCCTGAGGGCGCTGCCGGGTCGGTGCGCATCGCCCCGGCCGACGGTGTGCCGCTGACCGTCCGGGCCTCCGCCACCGTGCGGGACCTGCATGTGGAAGGCCAGGACTCCGCCGCCCCCGCCCTGCTGGTCGAGGACGGCACGCCAGAGCTGACGGACCTGCGGATCGTCACCAGGTCCGCCGTCGGTCTCGAGGTGCGCGGCGCCGCACGGCCCACGGTGCGCCGCTGCACCGTCGACAACCCCGCGGGCGTCGGGATCGGCGTACTGGACGGCGCGGGCGGCGTTTTCGAGGAGTGCGAGGTGGTGGCGGCGGGCCAGTCGGGCGTGTCGGTGCACGGCGGGGCGCATCCACGCCTCGAGCGCTGCCGGGTGCACCACACCTCCGGCGCGGGCCTGAGCGTCTCCGGCGAGGGCAGCGGTCTGGAGGCGATCGGCTGCGAGGTCTACGAGATCAAGGGCACCGGCGTACAGATCGCGTCCCGCGCCGGCGCCCACCTCACCGACTCCTCCGTGCACCGCACATCGGCCGACGGCGTCACCCTCGACACGGACGCGGTCCTCACCCTCTCCGACTGCGACATCCACGACATCCCGGAGAACGCGATCGATCTGCGCTCCCGGTCCGTGCTGACGCTCACCCGCTCCACGGTGCGCCGCTTCGGCCGCAACGGCCTGTCCGTGTGGGACCCGGGGACACGCGTGGACGCCAACCAGTGCGAGATCCACGACAGTACGGGCGACTACCCGGCGGTCTGGGTCAGTGACGGCGCGACGGCGGTGCTCGACTCCTGCCGCGTCCACGACGTGCCCGACGCGCTGTTCGTCCTCGACCGCGGCTCCCGCGTCGACGTCGTCGACAGCGACCTCTCGCAGGTCCGCAACACGGCGGTCTCGGTGAGCGACGGCGCGACGGCACAGCTCGACGACTGCCGTATCCGCGAGGTCTCGACCGGCGCCTGGTTCCGCGACCACGGCAGCGGCGGCACCCTGAACGGCTGCACCATCGACGCCGCCCAGACGGGCGTGATCGTCACCAAGGGCGCGGACCCGGTGATCGAGCGCTGCACCGTCACCTCCCCGGCCGAGGCCGGCTTCTACGTGTCCGCGGAGGGCCGCGGCACCTTCCGCGCCTGCCGGGTGACCGGCAGCGGGGGCTACGGCTTCCATGTGATGGACGGCTGCCGTACGACGCTGAACCGCTGCCGCACGGAGCGCTGTGCGCGCGGCGGTTACGAGTTCGGCGAGGACTCCGGCCCGGTCGTCGAGGACTGCACCAGCGACGAGAGCGGGATCGCCCGCCCCGGCGCGGAGCCTGCGACGGCCACCCTGACGGCGACCAGGACGCCCGGTCTGCTGTCCGCCGTACCCTCACAGAGCACGCAGTCCGTCCCGGCTCCCGCCCCGTCGGAGGAGCCGGTGCGCAGTTCCGTCGCGGTCCTCGGCGAACTGGACGCCCTGGTGGGCCTGCACAGCGTCAAGCGCGAGGTCCGTACGCTCACCAACATGATCGAAGTGGGCCGCCGCCGTCAGGAGGCCGGTCTCAAGGCGGCCTCCGTACGGCGCCACTTGGTCTTCACCGGCTCACCGGGCACGGGCAAGACGACCGTCGCCCGGCTGTACGGGGAGATCCTCGCCTCCCTCGGGGTCCTGGAGCGCGGCCATCTCGTCGAGGTGTCCCGGGTGGACCTGGTGGGCGAGCACATCGGCTCCACCGCGATCCGCACCCAGGAGGCGTTCGACCGGGCGCGCGGCGGTGTGCTGTTCATCGACGAGGCGTACGCGCTGTCTCCCGAGGACTCCGGCCGGGACTTCGGCAAGGAGGCCATCGACACCCTGGTGAAGCTGATGGAGGACCACCGGGACGCCGTCGTGGTCATCGTCGCCGGCTACACGGCGGAGATGGAGCGCTTCCTCGCGGTCAACCCCGGTGTCGCCTCCCGCTTCTCACGGACCATCACCTTCAGCGACTACGACCCTGAGGAACTGCTGCGGATCGTCGAGCAGCAGGCGGAGGAGCACGAGTACCGGCTGGCCGAGGGCACGTCGGAGGCGCTGCTGAAGTACTTCACGGCGCTGCCCAAGGGGCCGGCCTTCGGCAACGGCCGTACCGCGCGCCAGACGTTCGAGTCGATGGTGGAGCGGCACGCGGGGCGGGTCGCCGAGCTCGCGGAGACGAACACCGACGACCTCACCCTGCTCTACGCGGAGGATCTGCCCGAACTGCCCTGAGCCTGCCGGGGCACGGCCGGCGTGAGCCGGTCGAGCAGGGCCGCCCGCTCCTTGGCGAAGTCCGGGTGGGCCTGGTAGTCGGAGTGCCCGAGGATCGGCTCCGGCAGCGGATGGCGTTCCGAACGGCCGTAGACCACCGGGTCCTTGAGCGCCTGACGGTCGACGTCTGTCGGGTCGTCGCAGCCGTCACCGGGGGGATCCGTCTCCGCGGCGATCAGCATCGGCCCGCCGATGGGGTCGGTGCGCCGCCACAGGTTGCGCCAGCAGTCGACCTCGCTGCTGAGCTCCAGCAGCGCCTTGGGCCCGAAGTAGGCGGGGAACCAGCGCCCGTACAGGCGCTCCAGCGGCGATCCGTACGTCAGGAGCGCCACCCGTTTGCGGGTGGCGGCGGGCAGCTGCCACACGGCGGCCGCGGCGAGCACGCTGCCCTGGGAGTGCCCCGAGATCACCAGCCGGCCGCCGGTCCGCCCGGTCCAGGTGCACATGCGCCAGGTCAGGTCGGGGACGGCCCGCTCGGCGTAGCACGGCGGCGCGAAGGGGTGCGCGGCGCGCGGCCAGAAGGTGCCCACGTCCCACAGGATGCCGATGGTGCGCCGGGCGGAGGCGTCGCGGTAGGCGCGGCGGCCCATGGTGACGAACAGTATGAAGCCGAAGCCGACGAGCCAGGAGCCGAGCGCCTGCGCGGTCTCGGCCGCCGACTCCGCGGGCCCGTCGCCGAAGGAGCGGCCGGGCACCTCGCCACTGAGCCACGCGCCGCCGACGGCCGCGGAGCCGAGCAGCAGGGTCGCGCCGGAGACGACGCCGACGATCAGCGGGGCGACGTCGGTGAGTGCCGCCCGGGCGCGGGTGCCCGCTATCCGGCGGGTGCGGACACGGTCGCGGCGGCCTTCGCCGGGGTCGCCGTCGAAGTACTCGGCCTCGATCTGCGGCACGAGACGGCGTGCGGCGAGCCATGTCCGTACGGCGAGCAGCACGGCCGGTACGAGCAGCACCGCCAGGAGGACGGGGATGACGGACGCCTGCCAGCTCAGCAGCACCGGCGGGCCCGGGATGGTGCCCTCCCCGTCCATGCCGGGGGTGCCCGGTCCGTCGAGCCAGTCGGCGACGCGCTGGGCGACGCCGCCGGTCATCACGCCGCCGAGCGCGCAGGCCAGCATGGCGACGGCGGGCCCGCCGAGCCCGTGCAGCACGGTGCGGGGGTGCCGGGCGCGGCGGTGCAGCCGCCGGGCGGCGACGGCCAGGGCGACGACGAGGGCGCCCTGGGCGAGGACGATCACCCGGAAGGTGACGTCACCGGGCAGGGTGCCGGCGGAGGTCCATCCGGGGCGTGACCAGGAGGCGTAGAGCAGCGACAGGGCGAGCAGGGCCAGGGCGGCGCCCGGCAGGCAGCGCACGGCGGCCCGGTCGATGCCGGCGTCGACGCGCCGCTCGCTGCGTCCCCGGCGGGCCACCACCCAGAGCACGGCGGCCGCGCCGGCGACGAGCGCGCCTTCCAGGAGGATGCCGCAAATCTTCAACAGGGCGTCCTCGCCGCCCCGGTCGTGCCGGGCGGCGGCTCCGGCGACCGCGGCGGCGACGCTGAGTAATCCGGCGGCGGTGTGGGCGGCACGCAGCCGGGCGACGAGCCGCCGGCCGTACCAGAAGCCGGGCCTTCCCAGCGCGGGCCGGACGAGCGGCTTCCGCTGTTCCGCGGCCTCACCGGCGCCGCGGCCGTCGTGGTCTCCGTCCGCCCCGCGGCCGTTGTGATCGCCGTCGGCCTCCGGAGCGTCCTCGTCGTCCTCGTCGTCCCCGGCGGGCGCGTCACCGACGCCGGTCGGCGGGCGCTGCGACTCGTAGGCGCTCCAGGTCCGGTTGGACAGGTACCAGAGCAGCGCGACCAGCGCGGCCGGCACCACCGCGGCGAGGGCCAGGCGCCGCCCCGGCTGGGACCACCAGCCTTCCCTGGCGGCGGACATGAAGCCGAGCCATGACCTCTCGTCGCTGCACTTGTCCGACCCGGCGCACTGCCAGGCCAGCAGGTCGAGCGCGACCTCACAGGCCGCCGCGGTCAGCAGCACGGTGAGGCTGAGGGCGACCAGGCGCACCAGCGCGCCGTAGAGGCGGGTGGTCCTGCGTCTTCCCTTGGCTCTGGGCCGCATCCAGTGCGCGAGGTTGACGACCATGAACGGGAGCAGCAGCAGCCACAGGGCGCGAGCGCCGTTGCCGGACGTGAGGTTGGACCAGCAGTACGCCTCGGGGATGGGCCGGTCCTGGTACTCGCCGGGGCGGTTCTCCGCCTCCGCGTCGTCGGTGCGGCGGTACACGGCGGCCTTCTCGTCGCCGGTTATCCGTACGGTACGGGGGTCGCCGAGCATGTCCTGCGGGGTCGCTCCGCCGACACCGTGGACGAGAAGCTCGAGTGCGGGACCGCCGCTTCGCGGTGCCTGGGTGGCAGGGGACACTGCGGTGACTCCCTCATCTCGGGACGAGCCGGAACACAACAGGACGGAACGGGGTGGAACCCGATGGCCCGGTACGGTGCGGCCCGACCCGGTGTGCCCCCCGCGGCAACGATGGCGACAGAATCGCGGATCACGACAGCCCGCCGCACCGCTCTCACGGAATCTCCCCGAGCCCGACGGGCAATACGCGTGCGAGGATGAGAAGCCTTGGCCACGGCCTCGTGGGAGGGCGTGGACGGCGTACGGCGACCAGGAAGGACCGGCCCCGGCGGTGAGCGACAACCAGAACCTCCTCGCGGAGCAGCGGCGTGCTCTGATCCTCGACGAGGTGCGCAGGCGCGGCGGGGTCCGGGTCAACGAACTGACCCGCAGGCTCAATGTGTCCGACATGACCGTGCGGCGCGATCTGGACGCCCTGGCTCGGCAGGGCGTCGTGGAGAAGGTGCACGGCGGCGCCGTCCCGGTGGTCGAGGCGAGCACGCACGAGCCCGGGTTCGAGGCGAAGTCGGCGCTTGAGCTGAGGGCGAAGGAGGACATCGCGCGGGCCGCGGCGGGCCTGGTGGCGGCCGGCAGCGCGATCGCCCTGTCCGGCGGGACGACGACGTACGCGCTGGCGCACCATCTGCTGGACGTGCCGGACCTGACGGTCGTCACCAATTCGGTGCGGGTGGCCGACGTCTTCCATACGGCACAGCGGTCGGGCGGCGCGGGCGGCCAGCGGCCGGGCGCCGCGACGGTGGTGCTCACCGGAGGGGTGCGCACGCCGTCGGACTCGCTGGTCGGGCCGGTGGCCGACCAGGCGATCCGCTCGCTGCACTTCGATGTGCTGTTCCTCGGCGTGCACGGCATCTCGGCGGAGGCCGGTCTGTCGACGCCGAATCTGGCGGAGGCGGAGACCAACCGCCACCTCGTGCAGGCGGCGCGCCGCGTGGTGGTGGTCGCGGACCACACCAAGTGGGGGACAGTGGGCCTCAGTTCGTTCGCCGGGCTCGACGACGTGGACACCCTGGTCACCGACGCGGGGCTGTCGGCGGCGGTCCGCGAGGAGATCGCAGAGCATCTGCCGTCGCTCGTCGTCGCGGGCGAACAGGCCGACGCGCAGGACGGCTGAGCGGTGTGAGCACCTTCCGTATCGGACGGGTCACGGGTCTGCCGGCCACCGAGTGCTGGCTGAAGGTCACGGACTGGCCGGCGCACGGGGCGGCGGTGCCGCTGACCGCCGTCACGGCGTCGGGCCCCGGGCCCGCAGGCGTGGGCACCACGGTCGTCGCGCGCAGTGGTACGGGCCGGTTCTGCTTCGACGATCCGATGGAGATCGTCGAGTGGGAGCCGCCGTCGGCGGGCCGGCGGGGCCGCTGCCGACTGGAGAAGCGCGGCCGGGTCGTGACCGGCTGGGCCGAGATCGAGGTCCATGGCACGGACTCCGGTTCGGTGGTCCTGTGGGTGGAGGAGTTGCGCCTCGCCCGGCTGCCGCGGCTGCTGGACCGGCTCGTGACCCGGGTGGGAAGACTGGTGTTCGCTCGCGCGCTCGACGAAATCCTGAACGGCCGGGCGGGGCACTGAGGGCGGACATCGGACCGGGCTGCGGCTATGGTGTGCGGTCCCGTCGTCCGCCGCTGGAGATAGGACTCCCATGGCACGTCAACTCCGCCCCGTAGACCTGGAGTTCGTGGAGAGCGCACCGCTGCGTCTGGTCTTCACCGCGCATCTCACGGCGTCGCCGCAGGCGTTGTACGCGGCACTCGCCGACGATGTCGCCGGCTGGCCCGAATGGTTCACCGCGGTGACCGCGGCCCGGCCCGTGGACGACGGCGCGGGCCGCGAGATCAGGCTCAAGGGCGGCACGGTGTTCACGGAGACGGTCCTCGCGCGGGAGCCCGACACCCGCTACGCCTATCGCGTCGACCAGACCAACGCCCCTGGGCTGCGGGCCCTGTTGGAGGAGTGGCGGATCGCCCCGACGCCGACCGGCTCCCGGGTGCAGTGGACGTTCGCGGCCGACGGCCCCGCGCCGCTGCGGATCGTGCTGCGCCTGGGCCGTCCCGGGCTGGGGCGCGCTATCAAGGACGCGATGCGCAATCTGGACCGCCGGCTGGGCCGCTCCACCGGCTGACCCTCGATTCCGGCCGGTCAGCAGGGCCAGACGCCGCCGGCGAGGAACTCCTCGATGGCGACCGTGTACGGGTGGATGTCCAGCCCCTGTTCGGCGAGCCAGCCGTCCGAGTAGTACTTGTCGAGATAGCGGTCGCCCGGATCGCAGATGAGGGTGACGACGCTGCCCTTCTCGCCCGCGGCCACCATCTCCGAAACGATCTTGAACGCGCTCCACAGCCCGGTACCGGTCGAGCCGCCCGCCTTGCGCCCGATGGCTTGTTCCAGGGCCCGTACGGCGGCGACGCTGGCCGCGTCCGGCACCTTCATCATCCGGTCGATGGCTCCCGGCACGAAACTGGGCTCCATGCGGGGCCGGCCGATGCCTTCGATCCGCGAGCCGCAGTCGCTGCTGGCCCGGGGGTCGCCGTGGGTCCAGCCGTCGAAGAAGCAGGAGTTCTCCGGATCGGGGACGCAGATGCGGGTGTCGTGCTGCATGTAGTGCACGTAGCGGGCGATGGTCGCCGAGGTGCCTCCGGTCCCGGCGGTCGCGACGATCCAGGCCGGTTCCGGATAGCGCTCGAGGCGCAGCTGCTGGTAGATCGACTCGGCGATGTTGTTGTTGCCGCGCCAGTCCGTGGCCCGTTCGGCATAGGTGAACTGGTCCATGTAGTGGCCGCCGGTGCGCTCGGCGAGCGCGGCGGACTCCTCGTACATCCGGCGCGGATCGTCGACGAAGTGGCACTGCCCGCCGTGGAACTGGATGAGGCGGATCTTCTCGGCACTCGTGGTGCGTGGCATGACGGCGACGAAGGGCACGCCGATCAGCTTGGCGAAGTACGCCTCGGAGACGGCGGTCGAGCCGCTGGACGCCTCGATGACGGGCTTGCCGGGTCTGATCCAACCGTTGCAGAGCCCGTACAGGAACAGCGAGCGGGCCAGCCGGTGCTTGAGGCTGCCGGTGGGGTGGGTGGACTCGTCCTTGAGGTAGAGGTCGATCCCCCACTGTTCGGGCAGCGGGAAGCGCAGCAGGTGCGTGTCGGCGGACCGGTTGGCGTCGGCCTGGACCTTGCGTACGGCCTCTTTGAGCCAAGCCCGGTAGTGGGGATCGCTGCGGTCGACGTCGACGGTCACGGCCGGCGCACCCGGTGCCTGCTGCTGCCCGGTGCTGTTCATAACGTCGCCCTCCGTCTGCGGTCCTCGGTGCCGTCATCCGGCCACACCGGCAACAGTAAGCCCGCCACCTGCGTAAACGTTCGCTTTGGGTATCCATAGGCGCTGCTTGTGGCGTGACTGCGCCGGGCGTACTGGTGTGCACGGCGCGAGTTGTGCACACTTCCAGGAGAGTCGCTGCAAAGGGGGCGGACGCAATGGCCATGGCAGAGCCGGAATTCAGCGCCACGGGGGTGCGTATCGAGCGCTGGCCACGCTCGCTCACCCGGGCCGGACAGGTGCTGATCAAGGACGGCAGGCTGGCGCTGATGACCAGTTACGGCCGGGTGATCGAGAGCGCACCCGTGCGTGCGGTCACCGCGGGACGGCCGTGGTTCGCGGGGGACGACAGCACGGTGGCGACGCTCAACGGCAAGCGGTACCGGCTGACCATGGGGCAGCGCAGCCGACGGCCCGATGCCCGCGCCCTGGCCGGGCGTTTCCTCGAAGCGGTGCGCGGAGCAGGCGGTTCCGAGCGCTGAGACGCGCGGAAGTCCCGTAAGTTGCGGGCCCCTCAGCGATGGTCCACGCTGGTTCCACATCACTCAGGGTGCACCGGCGGTTACGCTGCGATCCAGCCCCGCCGGTCTGATCAGCAGGTCGGCCGACTGCTGGATCGCTTTTCTCGTCTTCTTCCGGACTATTTCGGGGAGTCGCAGCCGTGATCAGCCAGCCAAGCAGGCACTGCACGGTGGAGCTCCAGGCCCTGCCGTCGCGGATCGGTCAGGTCCGCAGAATCATCTCGGCGCAACTGCGCTACTGGCATCTCGATCCTTTGATCGACCAGGCGGCGCTGGGCGTCACCGAGCTGCTGACCAATGTCCACCGGCATGCTCAGCCGGACAAGATGTGCACCGTGGACGTCGAGCTGCTGCTCGACCGGCTCACGGTGTCCGTCCACGACCACGATCCGCGGATGCCGACCGTCCGAAGGCCAGGGGCGTCCGCCACATCGGGACGGGGCCTCGCGCTGGTGGCCGCCATGAGCGAGAGCTGGGGCGTGCGACCACAGGGCGACAGCGGCAAGGTCGTCTGGTTCACGCTTCCGGCCTCCTGCCCCGCCGTAGCCATGCCGCCCCGGGCGGCGGTCTACGGGGCGACGACCATCGGCCCGTTCACCGGTGCACCAGAGGCCGAGATCCTTCCGGTCGTACCGGAGACGGAGACGGCTGCCGCCCGGTCGGCCGTAGCCGGCTGACCGGACGGACAGGGGGTCGCGCGCACCTCGGCGCGCCTTCATGAGTGCGGCGGCGATCGGCCGCGGGCCGTGTCCGGCCCGGTGGTGACGGTGCCGGTCATGCACCGTCCTTGGGCGCGCGGCCGAACTGCTCCTCCAGGACCGACAGGCGCCGCCAGTACTCCTCCTCGTCGATCTCGCCTGCCGCGAAACGGCGGCCCAGGGCGGCAATGGGCGAACTCTCGGCGATCGGCGGGCGGGTGCCCTGCCACCGCGCGGGACGGCCGCGCCAGACGCCCGTGCGGCGCAGGACCGTGACGGCTCCGACGACGACGGCCGCCCAGATCAGCGGGAAGAACAGGATCCACGGGCCGGGTCCGTCGTAGGCGAGCGCGTTCATCTCGATCACTCCTCGGGGGCGATGGGGCGTTTCCTTGTTCGCTTCGAGGCTCCCGCCGACAGGGGGTACGAGTCGTCGTACGGCCGGCGGCAGTGTGCCTACCACCCGCGGAGTACGCGGCGTCCGCGCGGCTTCTTCCATCGACGTTCCCTTCTGTACCTACTGGTATGTACAGTGGCCTCATGAGTACTTCCGAGCGGCTGATCGAGGCCACTCGCGAGTTGCTGTGGGAACGCGGTTACGTGGGCACCAGTCCCAAGGCGATCCAGCAGCTCGCGGGTGCCGGCCAGGGCAGCATGTACCACCACTTCGCGGGCAAGCCGGACCTCGCGCTGGCCGCCGTGCGGCGCACCGCCGACGAGATGAGGGCGGCCGCGGCGGCCTCACTCGACGGACCGGGCACCGCGTACGAGCGCATCGTCGGCTACCTGCTGCGCGAGCGGGACGTGCTGCGCGGGTGTCCCGTCGGCCGGCTGACCATGGACCCGGACGTCATCGCGGACGACCGGCTGCGGGCACCGGTCGACGAGACGCTCGACTGGCTGCGCGGGCGGCTGGCGTCGATCGTCGAGGAGGGCGGGGAACGTGGCGAGCTGAACCCGGCCCTCGTCCCGGCCGACATCGCCGCGACGATCGTCGCCACCGTCCAGGGCGGCTACGTACTGGCCCGCGCTTCCGGCTCTCCTGCCGCCTTCGACGCCGGAGTGAGGGGACTGCTCAGCCTGCTGAAGTCCTCCGCCGCGGACAGGAGGTGAGTGCGGCGTGCACATGATGCAGTACGAGATCACACTTCCCGCCGACTACGACATGGGCGTCATCCGCGAACGGGTCGCGACACGAGGACATCTGCTCGACGACTTCCCCGGCCTGGGGCTCAAGGCCTACCTGGTGCGGGAACGCGTCGCGGACTCGCCGGTGAACCAGTACGCGCCGCTGTACCTCTGGGCGGCGCCGGAGGGGATGAACCGATTCCTGTGGGGCCCCGGGTTCCAGGGCATCGTCGACGACTTCGGACGGCCCGAGGTGCGGCACTTCACCGGACTCGCCTACTACGAGGGCCCCGCCGCAGGGCGCCGCCCGCGCACCGCCGTCCGGCGGCGCCTCGCACTGGCCCCGGGCGCCGCACCCGCCCCGCTGGTGGGCGAGGCCGTGCGGGAGACGGAGCGGCTCGCCGCGCTGGACGGCGTCGTCTGCGCCGCGCTCGCCGTCGACCCGCACCACTGGGAGCTCCTCCACGTCACGCTTTGGGCCGACGACCGGCCGGGAGCCGACGGCGACCGCTACGAGGTGCTGCACCTCTCGCAGCCGCAGCGCGCGGCGCTGCGGCGCGGCAGACACTGGTGATCACCGATGCGGCGGGCCCTGCCGCCCGTGCGGCCCCCCGCGCCTGCGCGCCAGATGCCGCCTCGTCCACATCTCGTGGCCGATGCGCCCCGCGATCGCGCCGCCGTAGACGACCACCCCGACCCCTACGAGCCAGGACTGGACCACGAGAACCGTGCCGAACGGGCCGTAGGTCACCGCGTTCGACGCGATCAGCGGGGAGAAGACAAGCTGGGAGAAGACCCGCAGCCCGAGCAGGGCGATGGCGGTCGCGACGGCCCCCGGCAGGAGGGCCCGCCAGCGGACCCGTCCGCAGAGCAGGACCCGCTGGGACGCCCAGAAGAACAGCACCGTGCCCGCGAGGTCACCGATGGCCCCGATCGCCGCCGAAAGCAGCGACTCGCCCGGCAGTGGGGTGCTCACGAAGATCATCAGGTAGATGATCAGCATCCCCAGCCACACGACATGCCGCCACATCGTGTGCCAGCGGGCGGCGGGCAGGTCCCAGACCTTCTCGTACGTGGTCTGCACGGCGGAGCCGAACGTGAGCCCGAAGACGGCGAGCGCGGCGAGACCGAAGGCCGTGGTCCGCTGCAGCGCCTGGCGTGGCAGGCCGAACAGCCGCTCCACCTCGTCCTGCGAGGACTCCGCGAGCCCCAGCGCCTGGCTCATCCACCGGGCGAAGCCCTGGCCGCTCGCCGGGTCGGTGGCCGCGACGACGATCAGCAGCGGCACGAGCGTCAGGAAGCCGAGTGCGGCGAAGCCCATGGCACGGTGCATCAGTTCGAGCCCGCGGCCACGGCTCCAGCCGACCCCGAGCGGCGACTCGGCCAGCTTGCGCCACAGGCGCATCAGACGGTGCGGGTGGGCGGGGTCGTAGCTCACATGTCGTGGCCTACCCGAAACCGCCGCCGAACCGGCCGGTGTGCCTCCGGACGGGTGGCCCGGCCCGCGGCCGCCCGATGCTCCTGGCGTACCGGACCCGCGGACCGGCTTCCGCCGGCCGGGGACGCAGCCGGACCGGAACGGCGGACGCGCGTGCCGCACGGACCGGCGGACGCGCACGTGCGTGACGGAAGCGGCGGACGCCTTCGGACCGCGCCGTCGGGCGAGCGCGCCAGGAGGTGGTCGAGGACAGGCGGACGGGCGCGTGCCGCACGGACCGGCGACGGCCTTCGGACCGTGCCGTCGGGCAGGCGCGCCCGACAGACTTCCGCCCGCCTGCCCGGCGGAAGCGGCGGACGCCTTCGCGCCGTGCCCTCAGGCGAGCGCGCCCAAGGGGTCGTCGAGGACCGGCTGCCAGGCCAGTTCCGCCGCGCCGACGAGGCTGTTGTGGTCGAGGGTGCAGGCCAGGATGGGGACGCCGCCGCTCCTGCCCCACAGGCTGCGGTCGGCGACCACGGCCCGCAGCCGGTCGGGGTCGGCGTCGAGCAGTTCCCGGTGCAGGCCGCCCAGGATGATGCGGTCCGGGTTGAGGATGTTGACGAGGCCCGCCAGCCCCAGCCCCAGACGGTCGATGAGCTCCTCCGCCGCGGCGCGCACGGAGGGGTCGTCGTACTCCTCGCGGAGCAGGTCCCTGGCCCGTTGCAGCAGGGAGACCTCCGGGCCGGGGTTGCGGCCCGCCGCGGTCAGGAAGGCGAGCGGGTCCGTCTCGACGTCCAGGCAGCCGCGGCTGCCGCAGTGGCAGGGGCGGCCCTCCGGGTTCACCGTGAGGTGCCCGACCTCGAGCGCCAGCCCGGAACTGCCGCTGTGCAGGCGTCCGTCGAGCACGAGCGCGCCGCCGACGCCGCGGTGGCCGGTGGCGACGCACAGCAGGTGCTGTGCGCCCCGGCCGGCGCCGTGCCGGTGCTCGGCGAGGGCCGCGAGGTTGACGTCGTTGCCGGTGAAGGCAGGTCCCGTGATGCCCGCCGTACTCACCCGCTCGGCGAAGATCTCCCGTACCGGAGCACCGGCCGGCCAGGCCAGGTGCAGCGGGTTCAGCGCGGTGCCCTCGGGTTCCGCGACGGCGGACGGCACGGCGAGTCCGGCGCCGACGCAGCGCCGGCCGCTGCGGCGCAGCAGTTCGGCGCCCGCGTCGACGACCTCGCCGAGTACCTGGGCGGGGTCGGCCTGGACGGTGACGCAGCCGGGTGCGGTGGCGACGATCCGGCCGCCGAGTCCGACGAGTGCGGCACGGAATCCGTCGGCGTGCACCTGTGCGGCGAGGACGACCGGGCCGGTGTCGTCGATGGACAGCCGGTGGGAGGGGCGGCCCTGCGAGCCGGCGGCCGCGCCTGGCCGGGAGTCGACGCGGATCAGGCCGAGCGCTTCCAGTTCCGCCGCGACGGCCCCGGCGGTGGCGCGGGTGACGCCGAGTTCGGCCGTGAGCACGGCACGCGTCGGCGCACGTCCGGTGTGAACCAGCTCCAGGGCAGGGCCGAGTGCGCTGCGGCCCCTCTCGAGTCTCGTCCGGGTGGTCGTCGCCTTGCCGTTCATGGAGGCGAGTCTCCCATGATCCCGGAGGTGCGAGCGCTGCCGCGCGGGGAATGCGGCCGCCTTGAAAGGACCGGCCGCACCCCCTATCCTCACTTTGTGCCGCTACTAAACAAACTCCGGACAGTCGTACCGGGCGGACCCGGCGGAGACCCCGCCCCCGTCTCCCTGTCCCGCCTCCGCGTCGCCCTCACCGTCTTCTTCGCCCTCGACGGCTTCCTCTTCGCCGGCTGGGTCGTCCGCATCCCGGCGATCAAGCAGCAGACCGGCTCGTCCGCGAGCGACCTCGGCCTCGCCCTGCTCGGGGTCTCGGCCGGCGCCGTCGTCACGATGACCCTCACCGGACGGCTCTGCCGCCGCTTCGGCAGCCACTCCGTCACCGTCGCCGCCGCCGTACTGCTGTCCCTGAGCATGGCCCTGCCGCCGCTCACGCACTCCGCGCTCGCGCTCGGCCTGGTGCTGCTGGTCTTCGGTGCCGCCTACGGCGGGATCAACGTCGCCATGAACAGCGCCGCGGTCGACCTCGTCAGGACGATGCGACGGCCCGTCATGCCCGGCTTCCACGCGGCGTTCAGCCTCGGCGGCATGCTCGGCGCAGGCCTCGGCGGCCTCGTCGCGGGTGGGCTGTCCCCCACCGTCCACCTGCTCGCCCTCACCGGCATCGGGCTCCTGGTCACCGCCGTCGCCGGGCCGGTACTGCTCCGCCACCCCGCACCCACGGCCGGGACACCGACGGCGTCCCCCGCGCCACGCCGCCTCGAGGGCCGCACCCGCCGGCTCGTGGTGCTCTTCGGCGTCATCGCGCTGTGCACCGCGTACGGAGAGGGTGCGATGGCCGACTGGAGCGCGCTGCACCTCGAGCAGGACCTGAACGCCCATCCGGGTCTCGCCGCCGCGGGCTACTCCCTGTTCGCGCTGACCATGACCGTCGGGCGGCTCAGCGGCACGGCGATGCTCGAACGGTTCGGCCAGACCCGAACGCTCGTCCTCGGCGGGGCGACCGCCGCCGCCGGCATGCTGATCGGCGCCCTCGGGAGCTCGGTGTGGGTGGCACTGGCCGGTTTCGCCGTCGCGGGGCTGGGCCTGGCGAACATCTTCCCCGTGGCCGTCGGACGGGCCGGTGAGCTCGCCGGTCCCGGCGGTGTCGCCGCCGCGTCGACCCTCGGATACGGCGGCATGCTGCTCGGCCCGCCCGCGATCGGTTTCCTCGCCGACTGGTTCTCGCTGCCCGTGGCGCTGACGACGGTGGCCGTACTGGCTGCCTGCGCGGCGGCGATCGCGTACGGCGCCCGCGGCGCCGCGGCAACGGGCGCCACCCGCCCGCACGATGTCTGACGGCGCCCTCTCGAGAGCCGGGCGGTCCGCTGGCACAATCGGCGTCATGGAGACCTCTGCCCTGATCAAGTCGCTCGTCCAGGAGGGCCAGTTGCTGGCCCTCGCCGCCGAGGAGGCGGGGCCGGACGCCGCTGTGCCCACCTGCCCGGCGTGGCAGGTGCGCCACCTGCTGCGGCACACGGGAATGGTGCACCGCTGGGCGACGGTGTTCGTGGCGGAGGGCTGCACCGAGTACCGCCCGGACGGCGGTGAACCGGACCTCGACGGCGACGAGCTGCTCGAATGGTTCCGCGAGGGCCACGGGCTGCTGGTGGGCGCGCTCAGCGAGGCGCCGCCGGACGTGAGCTGCTGGTCGTTCCTGCCCGCGCCGTCGCCGCTCCACTTCTGGGCACGTCGGCAGGCCCATGAGACGGCCGTCCATCGCGCGGACGCCCAGTCCGCGGCCGGCGGCGACCCGGGGGACGTCGCGCCGGAGTTCGCCGTGGACGGCGTCGACGAACTGCTGTCGGCGTTCCACGCCCGCGGCAAGAGCCGTGTGCGTACCGAGACGCCCAGGGTGCTGCGGGTCAGGGCCACGGACACGGGCGACGTGTGGACCGTACGGCTCTCCCCGGAGCCGCCGCGTACCGGACGCACGGAGGAAGGACCCGCCGACTGCGAGGTCAGCGGCACCGCGGAGCGCCTGTATCTGACGCTCTGGAACCGGCTTCCCCTCGACGCCGTGTCCGTCACCGGTGACGCCGGGCTGGCGCGGCTGTGGCGGGAGCAGTCGGGCATCACCTGGTCGTAGTCCCGGCGCTCGCTCCGGGGCGGTCGCGGTCAGCGATGGCTGCCGCCCCGGCGGCCCTTGTCAGGGACGAGGGCCGGGACGAGGGGTGCGGGCGGCCGGGATGCCGCGGCGGCGCATTGCATGGGCGGTGAGTCTGTGGACGAACCGGATCGCGAGCGCGGCGGCGATGATGTCGATGACCTCGGCGGCGACGAGCAGCTCGGTGGCGGACACGATGTCGTGCGGCGCCTCGGCAGCCCGTTCCGACGAACGCCACTACGGCGTGACCGGAGCCGCCCCTACTCGGGCGCGGCCGTGTCCAGTCCCGAGCTCACGGCGTCCCGGTCGTTGACACCGAGGTGCCGGAGGTACGCCCAGCGGTCGAGGTGCTTGCACGCCCATACGGGGTCGTACGCCGCCGTGGGCAGTTGAGGGATACGTTTGCGGCCCGTCTCGTCGAGTCGGTACGGCACCTCGAAGGCCGTCTTCCAACGGTCGACGTCCGTGGCGAAGCGCTCTTCCGCTTCCTCGGCCCCGATGCCCAGGTACGACGCGATCTCGCCCCACGAACTGCCGCGCTCGCGCTCGTAGATCACGGCCGAGGCGAGCGCGCGTTCCGCGAGCTCGACGAGCTGGGCCGCCTGGCTCACCCGGCCGCCCGGGCCGGTGTCCGGGTCATGGCCCGTGGGAACCAGGCCCTCGGCGCTCTTGGAAACGTCCACGGCGTGGTCGCAGAGGACCAGGCGGGCCAGGGCGGAGCGGGAGAACCTGGCGCGGTCGGCGTCGTAGGGGGTCGTCTCGGTCACGGGCTCAGCGTCGCAGGTCACTGCCGCTCCAGGTACCGGATTTCGCCGCGGAGGGGTCTTCTCCGGGCGGTGCGGGAGGTGGGCCCCTGCCGCGCGGCGCGCGGTTCGTCAGCCGAGCCAGCCGGGGCGTACCAGGCCCGACTCGTAGGCGAGGACGACCAGTTGGGCCCGGTCGCGGGCACCGAGCTTCACCATGGTGCGGCTGACGTGCGTCTTGGCGGTGAGTGGACTGACGACCAGGCGGCGGGCGATCTCCTCGTTGGACAGGCCGATGCCGACCAGGGCCATGACCTCCCGTTCCCGTTCCGTGAGTTCGCCGAGCCCCTGAGCCTCTGCGGGCCCTTTGGAGCGGGCGGCGAACTCGGCGATCAGACGGCGCGTCACACCGGGAGACAGCAGCGCGTCTCCCTCCACCACTGCCCTTACCGCGCGAAGCAGTTCCTCCGGTTCGGTGTCCTTCACCAGGAAGCCGGAGGCACCCGAGCGGATGGCCTCGAAGACGTACTCGTCGAGTTCGAAGGTGGTGAGCATGACCACCTTCACGTCCGCCAGGCGCTCGTCTCCGGTGATCCGGCGGGTGGCGGCCAGGCCGTCCATGAGCGGCATCCGGATGTCCATCAGCACCACGTCCGGGCGCAGTTCGCCCACCAGGCGCACCGCTTCCTCACCGTCGGACGCCTCGCCCGCGACCTCGATGTCGGGCTGGGCGTCCAGCAACGCCCGGAAACCGGCCCTGACCAGCAGCTGATCGTCGGCGAGCACTACACGGATCACGGCGTCTCCTTGGCCTGCACGGGAAGGTCGGCGACGACCCGGAAACCGCCGTCCGGCCGCGGACCCGCCTCGATGGTGCCACCGAGCGCACCGGCCCGCTCCCGCATACCGATCAGGCCGTTACCGCTGCCGCCGGCGTCGGACCCGGTCGCGGGCCCCTCGTCGTCGACCTGGAGGGTGAGCCTGCCGGGCGAGTACGCCATCCGTACGCGGGCGGTGCGTGAACCGGAGTGCCGCACGACGTTGGTCAGTGCCTCCTGGACGATGCGGAAGGCCGCCAGGTCGGTGCCGGGCGCGAGTGCGGCCGGTTCCCCGACCCGCTCGACGTCGACTGTGAGGCCGGCGCCGGCGGCCTGCTCGACCAGTTCCGGCAGACGGTCGAGGCCGGGCGCGGGGGCGCGGGGAGCGTCGCCGGGGGTGCGGAGCGTGTCGAGGACCTGGCGTACCTCTCCCAGGGCTTCCTTGCTCGCCGCCTTAATGGTGGTCAGGGCGCTGCGGGCCTGCTCCGGGTCGGAGTCGAGCAGCGCGAGGCCGACCCCCGCCTGCACGTTGATGACGGAGATCGAGTGCGCGAGCACGTCGTGGAGTTCGCGGGCGATGCGCAGCCGTTCCTCGTCGGCCCGGCGTCGTTCCGCGGCGGCGCGCTCGGCCCGCTCCCGGGCCCAGACCTCGCGCCGTACCCGCACCAGTTCGGACGCGGCGACGATCGCGGCCACCCAGGCGGTAATGAACACCTCTTGGCCCCAGGGCGCGGCGTCGTCACCCGCCGGGGGCAGGTACCGGTACAGCCAGTGCGCGATCAGCAGGTGCCCGGCCCAGAGCAGGCCGATGGCCCACCAGGCGGCGCGCCGGTGCCCCGCGACGATGGCGGCGAAGCACGCGACGACGATGGTGAGGAAGACCGGCCCGTACGGATAGCCGGCGGCGAAGTAGACGAGCCCGACGGCGCAGACGCCGAAGACGGTGGCGACGGGGTACCGCTTGCGCAGCAGAAGCAGCGCCGTGCCGGCGAGGAGGAGGACCCGCGCGAACACGTCGAGCGGCTCGCGGGTGTCCTGCTGCCCCTCGGCGGCAAAGCCCGTGCCGACCATGACGAAGACGGCGAGGGCGAGGGTCGACAGCCATGGGATGCGTGCGCTGTCGTGCCGGTCCTCGAAGGCCCGCGTCCACGGCGGGCCGCCCCGGGACCACGGCGGTCCGCCGCGTGACCAGGGCGGACCTCCGTGGTTGCGCTGCTGTTCCATACGGCCACGCTAGACCGGCGCGGTCCACAAGGGCGTCAGCCGGGCGTGGCGGTCACGTGTACTCCCTGGGGAGTACGTACCGGTGGGGCGGCGGCCTCCGGGAGCCGGCCTCGGCGTGCGGGCGGCGCACGGGGGCGCGACGTGCGGGAGGCGCGACGTGCGGGGAGGCGCGACGTGCGGTCTGCGCATGCGGGCGTTGCCACCGCCCGTTCGCGCGGCCGGCGCCGGATCCCGCCGGTTCGTGTGGCCGGCGGGATCCGGCGCCGGTCCTGGAGCCGGCCGGATCCGTGGGCGCGGGTCGCGCTCCGGCGCTGCGTGCCCGCGCGGGCGGGGACCGCGTCAGGCCCCGGCGCTGCTGACCGACGACGGGCCGCCGGCCTCCGCGCGCAGTCCCACCTCGTGGGCGATCTGGGTGACGGTGTGCTCGAAGAAGGCCTCCCGGTCCACGACCACGTTGTTGAAGTGGCCGAAGAGCTCGAAGGAGATCGTCCCGAAGACGTGCGACCAGGCGGCGACCATCGCGGTGACGACGGGCGGCGGCAGGTCGGGGGCGATGTCCGCGGCCATGCGCTCCGCTTCCGCGCGCAGCCCGGCCGGCAGCGGCGGCAGCGCGAGACCATGCGTGCGGTGTGCGTCGCGGACCACGGAGACGAGCGCGAGCGGGACGCGGGAGGCCGCGGCGATGGTGTCCTCGGGTGCGCTGTAGCCGGGGACGGGTGAGCCGTAGACAAGGGCGTACTCGTGCGGGTGCTCGAGGGCCCAGGCACGTACGGCGGCACAGGCCGCGGTCCAGCGGGCGAAGTGGCCGGCCGAGGGAGGGGCAGCGGCGAGGGCCGACTCCGCCGCGGCACCGGCGGAGTCGTAGGCGTCGACGATCAGGGCGGTGAGCAGGTCGTCACGGCTGGGGAAGTAGCGGTAGAGGGCGGAGGAGGCCATGCCGAGTTCGCGGGCGACGGCGCGGAGGGAGAGCTTGGCAGCGCCTTCTGCGGCGAGTTGCGCGCGGGCCTCGTCCTTGATGGCGGCGGTGATCTCGGTACGGGCCCGTTCCCTGGCCCCTCGGATGGTGCTCATGGCGGACACTCTGTCACGTTCCAGAGCAGCGGCCAACAACGAGAGCACTGCTCTTGCTTTGCTGGCACCAGGCGTACACACTGATCTCAAGCGAGAGCACTGCTCTCGAAGGGAAGCATTGGTCACGACTCGGGACACCGGACGAACCGGTCCAGCACAGGGGAGAACGCCATGCCGCAGGCGCACTACTTCAAGCCCAACCGGTTCGACACGATCGTGAACAACACCGTCGGCTGGCTCGCCCGCCGGGGCATCAGCCTCATGGGCACGGCGGAGCTCTCCGTACGCGGCCGGACCAGCGGGGAGTGGCGCGCGATCCCCGTCAACCCGCTGCCCTACGACGGCGGCCCGTACCTGATCTCCGCCCGTGGCCACTCCCAATGGGTCCGCAACCTCCGCGCCGCGGGCGGCGGGCAGCTCAAGGTCGGCCGGAAGACGCAGCAGTTCACGGCGGTGGAGCTGCCCGACGAGCAGAAGCCGGAGCTGCTGCGTACCTACCTCGAGCGCTGGGGCTGGGAGGTCGGCCGCTTCTTCGACGGTGTCGACGCCCGGTCCACGGACGAGGAGCTCCTCGCGGCGGCCCACCGGCATCCCGTCTTCCGGATCACCGTCACCGGCTGACAGCGCGGACACGTGCCGCACCCGGCGCCGGAGGCGCGCCCGGACGGACCGGGGCGACACACCGGACCGGCGACGCACCGGACCGGCGACGCACCGAGCCTCACAGTGGGGCCGGGGCAACTCTCAGGGCCTGGCCGGGGCCGCATGCCGCGGCCGGAGCGTGCGCAGACCGGGCCACCTGGCGCACCCGGACCGCCCTCCGGGGCGGACGCCCTCCGGGGCCGGACCGCCCGCGGGGACTGAACCCCTCCGGGCCACGGGGCCCGGCCGGGAGTGTTCACGGTGTGAGTTGCGACGCCGCCCGCTTGTCCAGGACGTCCAGCGCACGCCGTGCCAGCGGGTGCGTGCGCACCAGGCCGGCCAGCGTCGTGGACCCTCGGGTGATGTCCGCGAACGCCTTCCATGCGGGCCGGAAGCCGGTCAGGACCGCGTGCAGCAGTCCCGGCCGCCGTTCGAAGACGGACAGCATCCGCCGCCCGACCGCCATCTCGACGCCGAGCCCGGACTTGACGGCGAACGCGTAGTTCAGCGCCTGCCTGCGCGCGTCGACGGCGTCGTGGGCCTCCGCGATCCGCACGGCCCACTCCCCCGCGAGCCGTCCCGAGCGCAGCGCGAACGAGATGCCTTCCCTCGTCCACGGCTCGAGGAGCCCGGCCGCGTCGCCGCAGACCAGGACCCGGCCGCGGGAGAGCGGCGAGTCGTCGCTGCGGCAGCGCGTCAGGTGGCCGGAGGAGATCGCGGGCTCGAAGCCGGCGAGCCCGAGGCGGGCGATGAAGTCCTCCAGATATCGCTTGGTGGCGGCCCCTTCGCCACGGGCCGAGATCACACCGACCGTCAGTGTCTGCCCCTTGGGGAACACCCAGCCGTAACTGCCGGGCATCGGACCCCAGTCGATGAGGACCCGGCCCTCCCAGTCCTCCGCGACCGTCGCCGGGACGGGGATCTCCGCCTCGAGCCCGAGATCGACCTGGTCGAGCTTCACACCGACATGTGCGCCTATCCGGCCGGCACTGCCGTCGGCGCCGACGACCGCGCGCGTCAGGACGGTCTCCCCGTCGGACAGCACCACGGCGACCGTGCGCCGGTCCGGCACGGCGGGTCCGTGCTGTTCGACGCGGGACACCGTCGCGCCGGTGCGCAGCACCGCTCCGGCCTTCTGTGCCTGCTCGACGAGACCGGCGTCGAACTCCGGGCGGTTGATGAGCCCGAAGAGCATCCGCTTGGAGCGGCGGGTGCGGGCCAGCCTGCCGTTGAGCGAGAAGGTCACCGCGTGCACCCGGTCACGCAGTGGCAGTTCGAAGCCGGGCGGCAGGCTGTCGCGGGACGGTCCGATGATCCCCCCGCCGCACGTCTTGTAGCGGGGCAGTTCGGCCTTCTCCAGCAGAAGCACCCTGCGGCCGGTCACCGCCGCCGCGTAGGCCGCCGACGCCCCCGCGGGCCCTCCGCCGACCACGACGACGTCCCACACGGGGTCGCCAAGCTCATTTGCCGCCTCTGCTCCGGTGGCATCGTTCTCGCTGCTCACGATGTACTTCTGCTCCCGATCCGACCTGTGGCCCAAGCTCTCGACGGCATCCTACGGCGCGGTCGCCTCCCATCCCTTGTGGGAGGATCGACCACACATTCGCCGTACACACATCGCACAACGTCGTGCCCTCGAGGAGCGTGCCCATGACCGCCGTACCGATCGCAGAAACCGTCGCGTCGCTGCTTCCCCGCGCCAAGGCGGAGCTCGCGGAGCTGGTGGCGTTCCAGTCGGTCGCGGACCCGGCGCAGTTCCCGAAAAGCGAGTGCGAGGCAGCGGCCGCATGGGTGGCGGGCGCCCTGACTGCGGAGGGGTTCACGGACGTGGCTCTCCTGGACACGCCGGACGGCACGCAGTCCGTCTACGGCTTCCTGCGCGGCCCGGCCGACGCCCCGACCGTGCTGCTGTACGCGCACTACGACGTGCAGCCGCCGCTGGACGAGGCGGCGTGGATCTCGCCCCCGTTCGAGCTGACCGAGCGGGACGGCCGCTGGTACGGACGGGGTGCCGCGGACTGCAAGGGCGGCTTCATCATGCACCTGCTCGCGCTGCGCGCCCTCAAGGCGAACGGCGGCGTGCCGGTGAACGTCAAGGTGATCGTGGAAGGCTCGGAGGAGCAGGGCACGGGCGGTCTGGAGCAGTACGCCGAGGCCCACCCCGAGTTGCTGGCCGCGGACGCCGTCGTCATCGGCGACACGGGCAACTTCCGTGTCGGCCTGCCCACGGTCACGGCGAGTCTGCGCGGCATGACGCTGCTGCGGGTGCGGATCGACACCCTCGGAGGCAATCTGCACTCCGGACAGTTCGGCGGCGCCGCCCCGGACGCGCTGGCCGCACTCATCCGGGTACTGGACTCGCTGCGGGACGAGGACGGCTCGACGACCGTGGACGGGCTCGCGGCGGACGCGACGTGGGACGGGCTCGCCTACCCGGAGGAGGACTTCCGCAGGGACGCCAAGGTGCTCGACGGGGTGGGTCTGATCGGCGAGGGCACGATCGCCGACCGGATCTGGGCCCGGCCCGCGGTGACCGTGCTGGGCATCGACTGCCCGCCCGTGGTCGGCGCGACGCCGTCGGTCCAGGCTTCCGCGCGGGCGCTGATCAGCCTGCGGGTTCCGCCGGGCCAGGACGCGGCCGAGGCGAACAAGCTGCTGACCGCGCACCTGGAGGCGCACACGCCGTGGGGCGCGCGGGTGGCGGTCGAGCAGATCGGCCAGGGGCAGGCGTTCCGTGCGGATGTGACGAGCCCCGCGTACGCGTCGATGGCCGAGGCGATGAAGGTGGCGTACCCGGGTGAGGAGATGCAGGCCTCGGGCATGGGCGGCTCGATCCCGCTGTGCAACACGCTGGCCGCTCTGTACCCGGAGGCGGAGATCCTGCTGATCGGCCTGAGCGAGCCGGAGGCGCAGATCCACGCCGTCAACGAGAGCGTGTCGCCCTCGGAGCTCGAGCGGATGTCGGTCACGGAGGCGCTGTTCCTCGGCAACTACGCCCGGTCGAAGCGGAGCTGACCTCCACAGATCTGCCGAGAGCAGAGATGCGTGCGGCGGGCCGGTGCGCCTGCGTAGGTTCGCCGCATGGACTTCATCCAGGTGTCGCCCCGGCTGCACATGTTCCGCTTCCCGATCGGCCAGGCGTACGTGTGGCGCGACGGCGACGATCTCACGCTGGTCGACGCGGGGCAGGCGGGCTGCGCCCCCCTGATCGAGGAGGCGCTGCGCGGCGCCGGGCTGGACCCGGCGCGTGTCCGGCGGATCGTCCTGACGCACTGCCACCGCGACCATGTGGGCGCGGCCGGGGAGTTGGCGGAGCGGTACGGCGCCGAGGTGCTCGCGCACCGGCTGGACGCCCCGGTGGTGCGGGGCGAGCGGCCGGTGCCGGAACCGGTCCTGCTGGACTGGGAGCTTCCGTTGTACGAGCACGGGCTGACCGTGCCGCCGGCGCCGCCCACCCGGGTGGACCGCGAACTGGAGGACGGCGACGTGCTGGACTTCGGTGACGGTGCCCGGGTGGTGCACTCCCCCGGGCACACCGACGGCTCGATCGGCCTCCATCTACCGGCCCACGGGGTGCTGTTCACGGGTGACTGCGTCGCCGGTGTCGGCGAGGTGATGCTGGGGGTGTTCAACGTGGACCGGGCGGCGGCGGTGGCGTCGATGCGCCGCCTCGCCTCGCTCGCGCCCTCCACGGTCTGCTTCGGGCACGGGGAGCCGCTCACCGAGGACTCGGCGGCGGTGCTGCTGGCCGCGGCGGAGGCGGCCACCGTCTGAGGGCCGCCGGCCGGCGGCACGATGGTCGTGCGACGCGCCGGCCGAGGTCGCCTCACGCCGGTCCTCCCGGCCGCGGGGCCCCGACGAGCACACCGGCACCATCACGGGCGGTGAACCACGGGCGTCCACCGTCAGGGGACGTGGACCGTCAGGAGCCGCCGACCGGGACGCCCGCCTCCAGGTTGAGGACCGTTCTCCGCTCGCGGGCGCGCAGCGCCCAGCGAAGCCGCTCGTAACGGTTGGGCGGCAGCATGGCGGCCGCTTCCTGTTCGGTGGCGAACTTCCAGCCGCGCAGTTCGGAACCGGGGAGCAGTACGCGTCCGGCGTCGCCCTCGGGGAGCCGGCCGCCGTCGAACAGCAGCCGCAGTCCGCCGTAGCCGGGCGGCTTGGGCGGCTCCCAGTCGACGACGAGCAGCCTGGGCACGTCGGCCAGTTCGATGCCGAGTTCCTCCGCGACCTCCCGCATGCCCGCGCGGGCGGGTGCCTCGCCGCTCTCCACGACGCCGCCGGGGAACTCCCAGCCTGGCTTGTACGTCGGGTCGACGAGGAGCACGCGGTCGTGTGCGTCGAAGAGCAGCACACCGGCGGCGAGGGTCTCGGCCGCAGGTTCGGGCGTCTGGACGATGTCGCTGACCGCTGCCGCGCCCGTGCGTACGGCTTCGGCGACGGCTGCGGCGACCGCCCGGGCGCCGACACGGCTGTTGTCTATCACGTGCGCGTCGCCCACGAGCCAGCCGAGCGCGGCCTGATACCGCTCGATGTTCCCGACGGCCCACCGGCGGACGCGTTCGCTCTCCTCCGCGTCGCCCGGGAACGCTTCACGGGCGGCTATCCGCTCGCGCAAAATCGTTTCAGCAGGTGCCAGCAGCACATGCCGCACCGCTATCCGGCGAGCGGCGAGGCCACCGAAGATCTCGTCACGGTAGTCCTGGCGCAGCAGGGCCATGGGCGCCACCAGCACACCGCCCAGCTCGGCCAGCAGGGCGGCCGCCGTGTCCACCACGAGCCGCCGCCAGATGGGCAGGTCCTGGTAGTCGCCCACCTCGGCCAGCCGCTTGGCCGGCAGCAGATGGCGCATGCCCGCGCCGATCAGTTCGGGGTCGAACAGTGTGCTGTTCGGGATCAGGTCGATCAGTTCGCGTGCGGTACTGCTCTTGCCCGCTCCGAACGCACCGTTGATCCAGACGATCACGGGTCCCCCTCTTCCGTAGCCCACAGTGGATTGCCCGCAACACCCTGCCACGCAAACCCGGTACCGGAACCGGTTGGCCGGTCAGGCACTCCAACTGTGGCCGGGCCGTGACACCTGCCGGGGACCGTCGTTGGAGCGGGAGAGACGAGGGAGTGCGTCATGCGCCGCACAGTGTTGGAGAAGTTCCCGGCGGGTGATCCGCGGGGCAGTCGGCAGGCGGAGGAGTACGCCCGCCACCGCAGGAACGAGGGTCTGGCCGCGGAGGTCGTGATGGACCTGGACTCGGACGCGTTCCTGGTCGTGGTGCCGCAGCAGCAGAACTCGGAGCGGGACTGGTGACGGCCGTCGGGGCTCAGCCTTTGGTGGAGCCCAGCGTGAGCCCGGCGATGAAGTGGCGCTGGAGCAGCAGGAAGACGACGAGCGTGGGGAGCGCCACGATCACGGATCCCGCCGCCAGCAGGTTGTAGTCCGTGAAGAACTGGCCGCGCAGGTTGTTCAGCGCCGAGGTGATGGGCAGCTTGTCGCCGTCGGAGATGAAGACCAGCGCCCACAGGAAGTCGTTGTACATCCAGGTGAACTGCAGCGTGCCCAGCGCCGCGAGCGCGGGCCGGCACAGCGGCAGCGTGACCCGCCAGTACTGGGTCCACACCCCCGCGCCGTCCACGATCGCCGCCTCGAGGATCTCCTGCGGCAGGGTGCGCATGAAGTTGGCGAGAACGAAGACGCAGAACCCGGTCTGGAAGCCGGTCTGCACGAGCACCACGGCCCAGTACGAGTCGAACATCGTCATCGAGTCGGACATCCAGTAGGGCAGCGGGATGCGATTGAACAGTACGTACAGCGGGGTGACGATGACCTGCTGGGGCAGCAGGTTGCCCGCGGTGAAGAGCATGAGCAGCACGATGGATCCACGCAGCCGCAGCCGGGCGACGGCGAAGGCGACGAACGAGGCGAAGAAGAGCGCCAGCACCACCCCGGGGACGGCGATGATCAGGGTGTTGACGAAGTATTTCGTCATCCCCGAGTCGGTGAAGGCCTGTTGGTAGTAGTCCAGGGACAGGTTGTCCGGCCAGGAGAAGTATCCGTGCTCCGAGGTCTCCTCGTACGGTCTCAGGGAGGCGTACACCGCGAGGATCAGCGGGGCCAGGAAGGCCAGCGACACGGCCATCAGGAAGACGTGCACCCCGAACCGGCCGGGACCGCGACGGCTCCGTACGGGCGTCACCGGCCGGGTGCGGCTGGGCGGCGGAGCGGTGTCGAGGGTCATCGGTTCTTCTCCCCACGCATCTCCTGGACCAGGAACGTCACGACGAACCCCATGGACACGAGCAGCAGAACCACGGCGATGGCCGAGCCGAACCCGATCCGGCTCGCCTCTCCGATGATGTTGTCGGTGACGAGGACGGAGAGCAGTTCCAGGCCGTTGCGGCCCTTGTTGACGGCGTAGACGATGTCGAACGCGCGCAGGGCCTCGATGACCGTGATGACGCCGACGATGATGTTGACGGGGCGCAGGGTCGGCAGGACGACGCGGAAGAAGGTCTGCGTCCCGCTCGCGCCGTCGATGGCTGCGGCTTCCTTGAGGGATGGATCGACGGCCTTCAGCCCGGCGAGGTAGAGGATCATCACATATCCGGTGTGGCGCCAGGCCGCTGCCAGCAGGATCATCCAGATGTTCAGGTCGGGGTCGCCGAGCCAGTCGGTGGGATTGCCGCCGCCCCCGAGGACGGCGTTGAGGGCGCCCTGGTCGCGCGAGAAGACGAGCTGGGCGATGAATCCGACGACGGCGAGGGACAGGACGACCGGCATGTACAGGGCCGACTGGTAGAAGCGGCTGAACCGCACGCCCCGGTCGACGAGTACGGCGAGCAGCAGTCCGAACGGCGTCGACACCAGCCCGAGGAAGGCCAGCCAGAGCACGTTGTGGCGGACGGCCGGCCAGAAGGCCGGATAGTTGGTGAAGAGGTTCTCGTAATTGTCCGTACCGACCCAGGAGATGTCCCCGATGCCGTCCCAGCTGGTGAAGGACAGCACCACGGACGCGAGTGTCGGGCCCCAGACGACGAAGACGTCCAGCAGGACCGGTATGCCGAGCAGCACTCCGATGACCGCGGCGTCGCGGCGGGTGAACCGTCGCCGTCGCTTGACGGTGTTCGTCGGCACGGGCGGTGCCTCCCGTTCCCTCACGGTGGGCATCAGTCGGCGGCGAAGATCGTCTTCTTCTGCCGCTCGATGCCGTTGACCAGCCCGTCCACGTCCTTCGGGTCGTTGATGAAGCTCTGGATGGCGGGGATCATCACCACCGAGGAGAAGTCCGGCCGGGTGTCACGGTCCAGGAACTGCGAGATCTGTTTGGCGCCGGAGACCAGTTCCACGGCCTTCTTCTGGATCGCGGTGTACTTCGAGGTGTCGGCCCGGTCGCTGACGGCGATGTTGTTCGGGTCGCCCGCGAGATAGATGTCCTCCGCCTCGCCCGTGGCCAGCCACGCGAGCAGGTCCTTGGCGCTCTCCATCACCTTGTCCTGCTTCAGGGACTTGGACTTCTTCGCCAGCAGGAAGCCGTCGATGGGCGCCTCCACGGCGTCCTGGCCGTGCTCCGGGTTGATCACCGGGAACGGGAAGAAGTCGATGTCGCCCTGTTCCTCCGCGGGGAACTGCTGGCCGGGGTGCGGGAGTCCGAAGACGGCCATCCCCGTCTCCCTCTTCTGCAGGCTGGTGGCGGCCTCCTGCCAGGTACGTCCGTTGGCCGCGGGCTGGCAGTACGGAAGCAGGCTGCGCCAGATGTCGAAGACCTCCCGGACCGCCTTGCCGGTCCACGCCTCCTCACCGGCCATCAGCCGCCGGTGGAACTCGTATCCGTTGGTCCTCATGTTGATGTAGTCGAACGTGCCCATCGCGGGCCAGCCGTCCTTGTCGCAGAACGCGATGGGGACGAGCTTGTCCTTCCGCATCTGCCTGGCCAGCGCGATGTATTCGTCGAGGGTCCGAGGCGCCTCGTAGCCGCGCTCCTCGAAGACGCTCCGCCGGTGGAACACCGCCCACGGGTAGTAGTAGTACGGCGTGAGGTACTGCTTGCCGTCCTCGCCCGTCGACTGCGCCTCGAGCGCCGGCGAGAAGCCCTCGAACGAGCCCCAGATGTCACTGATGTCGTGCAGCAGTCCCTTCTTGGCGAAGAACTGCATGCGGTAGCCGGCGAACCACATGAAGACGTCGTCGGGCTTGCCCTGGAGATAGCGGTTGATGTTCTCCTGGAAGGTGTTGTGGTCGACGGTGTTGACCTTGACCTTCCGCCCTTCCTTCGACTGCTTCTCGTAGGCGGCGAAGGCGGCGGCGAACGCCTTCTTCGGTACCGGGTCCGAGGAGTTGGACCCCAGGCGAATGGTTCTGCCGTCGCCTCCGGGGCCGCCTCCGCACGCCGCGAGCACCGCGGGCAACGCGACGGCGCCGGCGCCGGCCGCCGCGCCCCTCAGCAGACTCCGCCGGGACATCGATAACTGCGCCATGTTGCCTCCGCGGGCTGCAACCCAACATCAAGGGTTTGAACCAGACTTCCCCAACAGACTCAAACAAGCCCTACCGCAAACACCCGCCCGACGGGCGCGCCGCGCCCGCCGACCGGACCGGCCGACGCCGGGTCGTAGCCACCGGCGTCGTCCGCGTCCAAGCGGGTCCGCTCCAGCGACCCGGCCCTGGTGCCGCGCGGGTCGAGGACGAGACATGAGAACGGGCCGAACCGCCTTCGCGAGGGGCACCCGGCCCTCCTCGACAGCCCGGAGCGCAGGCACGGCGAGCACGAGCCGTGCCGACGGCTACGGCGTATGTAGTCCCTCCCCGGGCGGAGCCCACCTACAAGTGCCCCACCAACGGCCGGTACGGCCCGAAAGAGCCCGTCCGGCGGGAGGGGGGCGGAGGAGGGGGTGTCCGGAAATAAAGCGTCGCAACTCGCGCGCAGCGCGGTGAGGACAGCCATTCCGAGCACCCCCTCCGGAGGCCCCGCCCCCCGGCACCCACCACCGGCGCAGCCCCGCCCCGCAGGGGCGCAACGTCGCAACCGGACCGGGCCGGGCGCGCCCCAGGACCGCCACGCTCACGAGAGGCCCCGGCCGGTACCCGCCGCAGGGGCGCAACGCACCCGCACCCCGGGCCACGCCCGCGCGGACGACCCGCCACCGGACCGGGGCCACGCAAGGGTGACACGCCCCCGCAGGGACGTCACCCCCTACCGGGCCACGCCCATTCAGCCACGCCCCGCCGGCACCGCCGTCTCCCCCCGCCCCAGCATCGCCGCGGCCGCCGCGCCCACCAGCCCGGCGTCCGTGCCGGTCACCGCGGGCGCGACGGTCAGCCGCTGGACGAACGAGAGCGCGGCGTAATCGCGCAGCGCACGCCGCAGCGGGCCGAAGAGGACGTCGCCCGCCCCGGCCACTCCCCCTCCGACCACGGCGATCTCGATCTCGACGAGCGTGGCGGTGGCGGCGATGCCCGCGGCGAGCGCCTGGGCGGCGCGTTCGTACGAGGCGGTGGCGACGGGGTCGCCGGCGCGCGCCGCCTCCGCGACGGCCGCGGCGGACGTGTCTCCGCCGGGCCGGGGCCGCCAGCCGTTCTCGAGCGCCCGGCGGGCGATGTTGGGTCCGCTGGCGATGCGTTCGACGCAGCCGCGCCCGCCGCAGGGGCACAGGTCGCCGTCGAGGTCGACGCTGATGTGGCCGATGTGCCCGGCGTTGCCCGTCGGTCCGGCGTGCGGTTTGCCGCCGAGCACCAGGCCGCCGCCGACGCCGGTGGAGACGACCAGGCACAGCGCGTTGTCGTAGCCGCGTGCGGCGCCCTGCCAGTGTTCGGCGGCGGTCATGGCGACGCCGTCGCCGACGAGGGTGATGGGCAGGTGGCGGCCGACGGCGTGCGACACCCGCTCGACGAGGGGGAATTCGCGCCATCCGGGCACGTTGACGGGGCTGACCGTACCGGCGGAGGCGTCGACCGGGCCGGCGCTGCCGATGCCGAGCGCCGTGGCCCGGGCCCACAGCGGTGAGGCCGTCAGCTCGGCCAGGACGCTCTCGACCGCGTGCATCACCGTCTCGCCGTCGTCGTGGGCGGGGGTGGGGCGCTGGGCGCGGTGGAGAATCGCGCCGTTGCCGTCCACCAGCGCGCCGGCGATCTTGGTGCCGCCGATGTCGAGAGCGGCGACGAGGCTGTTATGCATCGGTACGGGATCCCCCGGGAGCTGTCGGACCTGCGGTTTCCATAACAGTCTCCATTCCCCTGACAACGTTGTCCAGGGCCTATGCTCGACGCCACACGCTACAAATACGAAGAACACGACCGCCCAGACCCAGAAGGACAGCGCACTGTGGCCGATTCGACCCGTCCCCCGACGCCTCCGGGCAGCCCTCGCGGCCCCGAGCCCCGCTACGGGAACCGGCCCACGATGAAGGACGTGGCGGCACGGGCCGGTGTCGGGCTGAAGACGGTGTCGCGGGTGGTCAACGGCGAGCCGGGTGTCACGCCGGACACGGAGCGCCGGGTGCAGGAGGCGATCGAGTCCCTCGGGTTCCGCCGCAACGACAGCGCGCGTGTGCTGCGCAAGGGCCGCACCGCCTCCATCGGCCTCGTGCTCGAGGATCTCGCCGACCCGTTCTACGGTCCGCTGAGCCGCGCGGTCGAGGAGGTCGCGCGGGCCCACGGCGCGCTGCTCATCAACGGCTCCAGCGCCGAGGACCCGGAGCGGGAGCAGGAGCTGGCGCTGGCGCTGTGCGCCCGCCGGGTGGACGGCCTGATCGTGATTCCGGCCGGCGACGACCACCGCTATCTGGAGCCGGAGATGAAGGCGGGCGTGGCCACCGTGTTCGTCGACCGCCCGCCGGGCCGGATCGACGCGGACGTGGTGCTCTCCGACAGTTTCGGCGGCGCGCGGGCCGGCGTGGCGCATCTGATCGCGCACGGCCACCGCCGTATCGCCTTCATCGGCGACCAGCCGCGTATCCACACCGCCGTGGAGCGGCTGCGCGGCTACCGGTCCGCCATGGAGGACGCCGGCCTGGTGATCGACGATTCGTGGGTCGCTCTCGGCTCGACGGCCCCCGAGCGGGTGCAGGACGCCGTGAAGTCGGTGCTGGCGGGCCCCGAGCCGGTCACCGCGATCTTCGCCGGCAACAACCGGGTGACGGTGACCGCGGTACGGGTTCTCGCGGGCCATGACCGGCGCGTCGCTCTCGTCGGGTTCGACGACATCGAGCTCGCGGATCTGCTCGGCATCACGGTCATAGCCCAGGACGCCGCGGCGCTGGGGCGCACCGCGGCGGAGCGGCTGTTCCGCAGGCTCGACGGCGTGAACGACGAGCCGACCCAGGTGGCGCTGGAGACGGTGCTCGTGCCGCGCGGCTCCGGCGAGATCCCGCCGCCGTCCTGACCGGGCGGGCCCGGCGGACGGCAGGGGGTCAGCAGACGGGGAGGCCCGGTACCGGCTCGTCGTCGGCGCCGCCCTGGACGTAGACGTCGCTGACCCAGACGTTGCGGTTGCCGCTGTCGTCGTCCGTCTTGGCCCACCAGACGTTGGTCCACTCGCCGGAGGTCTCGCGGCGGCCGAGGTTCGCCTGGCAGTAGAAGTAGTGCACTGCCTGGGGAACCGGGTGCCGGCGGCCCGTACGCCGCCTCGGAACCGGGCATCGCACCGCCCGCGACAGGCCCGGACTCCGCGGGGCCGAAGCCCTGCGGCTGGTACGGCGCCGCGTTGAGCACGGTCGGGACCCTGGGCGGCGCCTGTTCCCGCGGTCCGTCCGCCGGGGGCACGAGCGGCGCCGTGTGTCCGGCGGGATCCTCACCGGCTGCGACGGCCGACAGCATCCGCGCTGCCGCTTCGGCGTCGGGCCGCTGCGCCGGATCCTTGTGCATCAGCTGCCGCAGTACCGGCCCGAGCGGACCGGCGCGCCGGGCCTCCGGCAGCGGCTCGACGACGATCGCGGTGAGCGTCGACCAGGTCGAGGTGCGGCGGAACGGCGACGAACCCTCGACCGCCGCGTACAGGGTGGCGCCGAGCGCCCACACGTCGGAGGCCGGGCCCGGATCGTTGCCCTGGGCACGCTCGGGTGCCAGGTAGTCGAGGGAGCCGACGATCTCGCCGCTGCGGGCAAGCTGGGACGTCGAGCCGTCGCCGGGATCGTCCATGGCCGCGATGCCGAAGTCGGTGAGCACGACACGGCCGGAGCGGTCCAGCAGGACGTTGCCGGGCTTGACGTCCCGGTGCAGCACGCCGGCGCGGTGCGCGGCGGCGAGCGCCTCGAGGACCCTCGCGCCGATGCCGGCGGCCTCTCTCGGATCCATCACACCGCGAGTGTTCAGCACGTCGTCGAGCGAGGGGCCGTCGACGAGTTCCATCACGATGACCGGCCGGCCCTCGTGCTCCGCGACGTCGTGGACGGCGACGACCCCGGTATGCCGGACGCGGGCGGCGGCCCGTGCCTCGCGCCGCATCCGCAGGGTCAGGTCGGCCAGTTCGGGCGCCGACGAGTCGGTGTACGTGCGCAGTTCCTTGACGGCGACCTCGCGCCCGAGCACCTCGTCGACCGCCCGCCAGACGACGCCCATGCCGCCGCGGCCCAGTTGCTCGACCAGCCGGTAACGCCCGGCCAGCCGCTCGTTCTCCCCCGTTGACACCGCTGCCCCGCTCCTCGCTCCGAAAGTGACGGATCGCAGACTAGAGGGGGCAGCGCGGTGCCGAGGCCGGGTGTTACCCGGCTGTGGCGGTCAGGTCGCCGCGCCGCGGCCGGGCGAAGCTGTCGAGCCCGGCACGGTCGAGGCCGGTCAGTCGGGCGACCTCCGCCTCGTCGAGGGCTCCGCAGTCGATGCCGCGCAGCAGGTAGGAGCTGAGCGCCTTGGCGGTGGCGGGTTCGTCCATGACGTCGCCGCCGACGTGGCCGGCGTAGGCGGCGAGGCGTGCCGCTGCCTGCTCGAAGCCCTCGCGGTAGAACGCGAACACGGCGGCGTACCGAGTGGGAAGGTGACCGGGGTGCATGTCCCAGCCCTGGTAGTAGGCGCGGCCGAGAGCGCGGCGGGTGAGGCCGTAGTGGAGCCGCCAGGCGTCGTGGACCTTCTCGATCGTTCCGACGGGCAGCACGTTGGTGGACCCGTCGCACACACGTACTCCGGTGCCGGCGGCGGCCACCTGCATGACGGCCTTGGCGTGGTCGGCGGCGGGGTGGTCGCTGGACTGGTAGGCCGCGCTGACGCCGAGGCAGGCGCTGTAGTCGAAGGTGCCGTAGTGGAGTCCGGTGGCCCGTCCCTCGGCCGCGTCGATCATGCGGGCGACGGTGGCGGTGCCGTCGGCGGCGAGGATCGACTGGCTCGTCTCGATCTGTATCTCGAAGCCGATGCGGCCGGGTTCCAGGCCGCGCGCCTTCTCGAACTCCTCGACGAGCCGCACCATGGCGGTGACCTGCTCGGTGTAGGTGACCTTGGGGAGGGTCAGGACGAGCCCGTCGGGCAGTCCTCCGCGTTCCATCAGGCCGGTGAGGAAGATGTCGAGGGTGCGGATGCCGCGGTCGCGTACGGCGGCCTCCATGCACTTCATCCGGATGCCCATGTACGGGGCGGCGGTGCCCTGTTCGTACGCCTCGGAGATCAGCCGCGCGGCGCGGGCGGCGTCCGCGTCTTCGTCGGCCCCCGTGTAGCCGTCCTCGAAGTCGACGCGCAGGTCCTCGATCGGCTCGCGCTCCAGTTTGGCGCGAACCCGGGTGTACACGGGCTCCGCGAGCTCGTCCGTGAGGCCGAGGACGCGCGCGAAGGTGCGGGCGTCGGGCGCGTGCTCGTCGAGTGCGGCGAGTGCCTGGTCGCCCCATGCGCGGATCGTGCCGGCGGCGAAGTCGTTGCCCGGGACGTAGACGGTGTGGACGGGCTGGCGGGTGCCCGGATCTCCGGGGTAGCGGCGGGCGAGTTCCGCGTCCACCGTCGCCAGGGAGGCGCTGATGCCCTCGCTGACCGCGCCCGCGAGGCTCGTCGCCACCTTCTCCTGCTGACCCATTCCCACACCCTTCGCACACTTCGGGATCCGTGGTTTCCGCATCACGGATTCAACATTCTGTTGAATGAAGTTAACGGGCGGCCGTGATCTGCGTCAATGGTCCCCCGGAACGGACCGGGGCCGCGCGGTGGCGAACACCGCGCGGCCCCGGGCCGGAAGACAACCTGCGGATCAGCCCTTGCGGGTCTTGACCTCTTCGGTCAGCTGCGGGACGACCTCGAAGAGGTCGCCGACCACGCCGTAGTCGACCAGGTCGAAGATCGGGGCCTCGGCGTCCTTGTTGATGGCCACGATGGTCTTCGAGGTCTGCATGCCGGCGCGGTGCTGGATCGCGCCGGAGATGCCGGAGGCGATGTACAGCTGCGGCGACACGGACTTGCCGGTCTGGCCGACCTGGTTGGTGTGCGGGTACCAGCCGGCGTCGACGGCGGCACGCGAGGCGCCCACGGCGGCGCCGAGGGAGTCGGCGAGCGCCTCGATGATCGCGAAGTTCTCGGCGCCGTTGACGCCACGGCCGCCGGAGACGACGATCGCGGCCTCGGTCAGCTCCGGGCGGCCGGTCGACTCACGCGGGGTGCGGGAGACGACCTTGGTGCCCGTGGCCTTCTCGGAGAACGACACGGACAGCGCCTCGACGGCGCCGGCGGCCGGGGCGGCCTCGACGGCGGCCGAGTTCGGCTTGACCGTGATGACCGGGGTGCCCTTGGTGATGCGGGACTTGGTGGTGAAGGACGCGGCGAACGCGGACTGCGTCGCGACCGGGCCCTCGTCGCCGGCCTCGAGGTCGACGGCGTCGGTGATGATGCCGGAGCCGATACGGACCGCGAGGCGGGCCGCGATCTCCTTGCCCTCGGCGGAGGACGGGACGAGCACGGCGGCCGGGGAGACGGCGTCGTACGCGGCCTGCAGCGCGTCCACCTTCGGGACGACCAGGTACTCGGCGAACTCGGGGGCGTCGGCCGTGAGGACCTTCACCGCGCCGTGCTCGGCGAGCGCGGCGGCGGTGTTCTCGGCACCGGAGCCGAGAGCGACGGCGACGGGCTCACCGATGCGGCGGGCCAGCGTCAGCAGCTCCAGGGTGGGCTTGCGGACGGCGCCGTCCACGTGGTCGACGTAGACGAGAACTTCAGCCATGGGACTTCTTCTCTCCTGCTTGCGAAGTATGAAGGGGGCGGTAGAGGGCCGAAGCCTCTAGATGAACTTCTGGCTCGCGAGGAACTCCGCGAGCTGCTTGCCGCCCTCGCCCTCGTCCTTGACGATCGTGCCGGCGGTGCGGGCCGGGCGCTCCGCGGCCGAGTCGACCTTGGTCCAGGCGCCCTCGAGGCCGACCTCTTCCGCGTCGATCTCGAGGTCCTCGAGGTCCAGGGACTCCACCGGCTTCTTCTTGGCGGCCATGATGCCCTTGAAGGACGGGTAGCGGGCCTCGCCCGACTGGTCCGTCACGGACACGACGGCCGGCAGGGACGCCTCGAGCTGCTCGCTGGCGGTGTCGCCGTCACGGCGGCCCTTCACGGTGCCGTCCTCGACGGAGACCTCGGAGAGCAGGGTGACCTGCGGGACACCCAGACGCTCGGCGAGGATCGCCGGCAGCACGCCCATGGTGCCGTCGGTGGAGGCCATGCCGCAGATGACCAGGTCGTAACCGGTCTTCTCGATCGCCTTCGCGAGCACCAGCGAGGTGCCCATGACGTCGGAGCCGTGCAGGTCGTCGTCCTCGACGTGGACGGCCTTGTCGGCACCCATGGACAGCGCCTTGCGCAGCGCGTCCTTCGCGTCCTCGGGGCCGACGGTCAGCACGGTGACCTCGGCATCGTCCGCCTCGTCCGCGATCTGCAGCGCCTGCTCGACCGCGTACTCATCCAGCTCCGACAGCAGGCCGTCGACGTCGTCGCGGTCGACGGTCAGGTCATCGGCGAAGTGCCGGTCGCCGGTGGCGTCGGGCACGTACTTCACACAGACAACGATCCTCAGGCTCACGCCGGCTCTCCTACTGCATCGTCTCTACTGGACTGCCTTGTGAACGCAGCATAGGCGTCCGATGGGGCGGATCCCGGTCGGGGCGGGCCGCGCTCCGAACGAAATATTACTCGTCAGTACACCCAGTGTGTTCCCGCTAAGCAAGCGCTTTGCACTGTGACCTTGACAACGGAGTGTCCGCCGCCTCCGCACAGTTCACTCCCGCAGAGCGGTGAAGCGTCCCTGGTGGTACAGCAGCGGCCGGCCGCCGCCCGCCGGATCCCCGACGACCGCCTCGGCGATCACGATGCGATGGTCACCCGCGGGCACCCGGGCCACGACACGGCACACCATCCAGGCAAGCACACCGTCCAGCACGGGGACACCTTCCGGCCCGGCGCGCCAGCTCGTCGGCGGCGCGAAGCGGTCGGCGCCGCTGCGGGCGAAGGTGGCGGCCAGCTCGCGCTGGTGCTCGCCGAGTATGTGCACGCCGACATGTCCGGCCTCCGCGACGACGGGCCAGCTGGAGGAGCCGGTGCCCACACCGAACGAGATCAGCGGCGGCTCGGCCGCGACGGAGGTGAGCGAGGTCGCGGTGAATCCGACCGGACGCGGGCCCGCAGCGGTGATCACCGCGACACCTGCGGCGTGCTGCCGGAAGACCGAGCGCAGGAGGTCGGGAGAGGCGAGCTGAGCGGCGCCGAGATCGGGCGAGGCCGTCATCGAGTGTTCCTTCTTGGGGAGCGGACTATGCGACTGCGGCTGCACGGGCAGCCTGACAGCGCGCGCTCGCGTCACGGGAGAGATCGGCATGAACCCGCCCGTCGAGAAGGAGTTCTGGATGCACGGAAGCCAGCCTGGCGATACATGGCGTACACAGTCAAGTGCGCACCGGAAGGTGCGACCAGGGTCACGGGCGTCATATCGCCCGCCCCAGCGCGGCGATGACATCGGCCTTACGGGGCGTACCGGAAGCCCTGGTGACGATCCGTCCGCCGGCGTCGAGGACCAGCACGGTCGGCGTGCTCTCGATTCCGAGTTCGCGCACAAGGGCGAGTTGGTCCTCTGCGTCGATCTCGACATGGACCACTCCACCGACCATCGCGGCGACGTCGGCGAGGATGCGCCTGGTGGCCCGGCAGGGCTGGCAGAAGGCGGTGGAGAACTGGACGAGGGTGGCGCGCTCGCCCGGTCGTCGGCCCAGCTCCGGTGCGCCCAGCCGTCGTTCCGCGTCCTGTCCGCGCACCGTCTCCGCCTTCCGCCGTGCTCCATGCGTTCACTTCCCCGAGGTGCAGCGTTCCCGGCCCGGCGGGGATTCCCGCAGGCCGCCGCCGGTGGCCGGGTTCCCGTGCGTGGAGTGACGAGAATCTCGCGCCCGCGGGCGTCCAGGACTGGTCAGCACGGCGCACATGGGGCACGATCGGCCCAAAGCCGAAAACCTACGGCTGCGTAACTTCCAACCGGGCGAACCCTCCCCGGGCGTGACGAAAGGGTCCTCCCCCCATGGCAGAGCTCGTCTATCGGCCGGTCATCGGCGCCGCTCTCACGATGTTCAAGGCGCTCGACCTGAAGATCGACACTCAGGGGTCGGAGAACATTCCACGCACGGGCGGAGCGGTGCTGGTCAGCAATCACATCAGCTATCTGGACTTCATCTTCACCGGCCTCGGCGCCCTGCCTCAGAAGCGCCTGGTGCGTTTCATGGCGAAGGAATCGGTCTTCCGCCACAAGGTCTCCGGCCCGCTGATGCGGGGCATGAAGCACATCCCCGTGGACCGCAAGCAGGGCGAGGCGGCGTACGCGCACGCGTTGGACTCGCTGCGCTCGGGCGAGATCGTGGGCGTCTTCCCCGAGGCGACGATCTCCCAGTCGTTCACGCTCAAGTCGTTCAAGTCGGGTGCGGCGCGGCTCGCGCAGGAGGCCGGCGTCCCGCTGATCCCGATGGCGCTGTGGGGTACGCAGCGGCTGTGGACCAAGGGCCGGCCGCGCAACTTCCGGCGCTCCCACATCCCTGTGACCATCCGCGTCGGCGAGCCCCTCGAGGCGCCCTCCGACCAGTACGCGGGCGCGATCACCCGGCGGCTGCGCGAGCGTGTCCAGGAACTGCTCGAGGCCGCGCAGCGCGCCTACCCCGTACGCCCCAGGGACGCGGCCGACACCTGGTGGGTGCCCGCCCACCTCGGCGGCACGGCTCCCACGGCCGCCGAGGTCCGCGAGGCGCACTGACCTGCCCGTCCGGACAGGAGGCCCTAGCGCGGATCATGGACGGTGATCCGCGCCCCCGGGCTCAGCTTCTCCAGTGACTCGGCGAGTTCGGCGGCCGCGGTCGCGGCCTCGCCGCCCGCCGCGGGGCCCATGCCCTCGAGCAGGAACAGGGCGTTCACCGAGTCCTCCGTCAGCCGGGTGCGCACTCCCTGGCGCCAGTTCCAGCGACGGCAGGTGACGCCTTCGTCGTCGCACCAGACGACTTCACCGGGTTCCGGGTGTTCGACAATCTCCTCGCCACCCGCCACGGTGACGAACGGCTCCTGCCCTGTGGCCCTGACGAGCCTCATGCCGCCCGCGATCCGGTCGGTGTCCTCGCCGCCGACGGGGATCAGGTGCGCCACGCTGATGGCGTTGTAGACGTCGACCAGGACGTTGATCCGGGGCAGCCCGCCGTCCGCGAGCGCCCTCCTGGCCAGCGCCTCCGCCGAGTTGCGGGTCCGGGACGGCTTGGCGCCGAACGCCGTGTAGGCCTCGCGCCACGCGGCCATGCCGGGGTCCTCGTGGGGCGCGCGCCCGTCGAGGCGGTTCACGAGCCGGCGGGCGGCCTCGTCGAGGAGCGCAGAACTCCCGTCACTGCTGGGGCCGTTGGTGAGCCCGTTCGCCTCGACGGCGACGTGGGTGAAGCCGGGCGCGATTGCGCGTACGTCGTCGGACACGGTGAGCCGGAGTGTCATCGCCTGCTTGCCTCGAACTTCTCAGAGGGAGGCCGGGAGCGCCTTCCACAGACGTTCCCGGTCGGGAGCCTTTTGGAGGGCTTCCAGGACCACGGGGTGCGGTGCAGCATAGAGTACCGGGTAGTCCATGTCACTGGACTCAGGTCGCGGGGTGTACGGCAGCCGCTCCCCGGTCAGCGAGAACGGCACGGACCCACCGGGCCGACCGCCCCTGGGGTCCTGACGGTGCCAGGCCCCGCGGAAGCGCACCGCCACCAGGCCGTGCACCACACCGTCCAGCCGCTGGTAGCACAGGGCCGCCGGGATGTCCTCGGCGCGCAGCAGGGCGGCCAGCGCGTGGGACTTGGCGTAGCAGATGCCGGTGCGCTGCCGCAGCACGTCGGAGGCACGCCAGGTGACCCGCGGGTCGCCCGTGTCGTGCGAGTGCGGTATGGCGTCACGGACGTACTCGTAAGCGATCTTGGCGTATACGTATGAGTCAGCAGCTTGGCGCGCCAGCTCGGCGGCGACCTCGCGAACGATCTGATGGTCGTGGTCGATGGCATCGTCAGCAGCCAAATAGGCCGAGAGTTCCGGGTCTTGCTGGATGAGCTCCATGACCGGGGAGCATAGAAAGACGGCCGACCGACAGTCAATGACTTATCGGTCGGCCGTATATCTATGCAGCGGCCTGGTTCAGGGCCGACGCGCCATCTCTTCCTTCAGCGCCTGGAGGAAGGCGTCCACGTCGTCCTCCGTGGTGTCGAACGAGCACATCCAGCGCACGTCGCCGGCCGCCTCGTCCCAGAAGTAGAACCTGAAGCGCTTCTGCAGCCGCTCGCTGACGTCGTGCGGCAGCCGCGCGAAGACGGCGTTCGCCTGCACCGGGTAGAGGATCTCCACCCCGTCCACCGAGCGCACTCCGTCCGCGAGCCGCTGGGCCATGGCGTTGGAGTGCCGGGCGTTGCGCAGCCACAGGTCCTTGGCGAGCAGCGCCTCCAGCTGCACGGAGACGAAGCGCATCTTCGAGGCGAGCTGCATGGAGAGCTTGCGGAGATGCTTCATGTGGCTGACCGCGTCCGGATCGAGGACGACGACCGCCTCACCGAAGAGCATGCCGTTCTTGGTGCCGCCGAAGGACAGGACATCGACGCCGACGGCGTTGGTGAAGGCCCGCATGGGCACGTTCAGCGACGCCGCGGCGTTGGCTATCCGGGCCCCGTCGAGATGGACCTTCATGCCGCGGCCGTGGGCGTGGGCGACGATCGCGCGGATCTCGTCCACGGTGTAGACGGTGCCCAGCTCGGTGTTCTGGGTGATCGACACCACCTGCGGCATGGCCCGGTGCTCGTCGTCCCAGCCCCACGCCTGCCGGTCGATGAGCTCGGGCGTGAGCTTGCCGTCCGGCGTGGGCACGGTCAGCAGCTTCAGCCCGCCCATGCGCTCCGGCGCGCCGCCCTCGTCGACGTTGATGTGGGCCGACTCGGCGCAGATCACGGCGCCCCATCGGTCGGTGAGCGCCTGGAGCGCGGTCACGTTGGCGCCGGTGCCGTTGAAGACCGGGAAGGCCTCGGCGGTCGGGCCGAAGTGGCTGTGGACGACACGCTGGAGATGGTCGGTGTACTCGTCCTCGCCGTAGGCGACCTGGTGGCCGCCGTTGGCGAGGGCGAGCGCGGCCAGGATCTCCGGGTGGGCACCCGCGTAGTTGTCGCTGGCGAACCCGCGCACGGACGGGTCGTGGTGGCGCCGTGCGTCGGTCTTTACGGTTCGGGGGTCAGCCACAGACGCTGTCCATTCACTTCCTGTGCGGGGCGGCCCCAGACTCCGGCGATGGCGTCGGCCAGCTCCGTCACGTCGGTGAAGCCCGCGAACTTCGCATTGGGACGCTCGGCGCGCATGGCGTCGTGCACCAGTGCCTTGACGACCAGGATGGCAGCAGCGGCCTTCGGGCCCTGCTCGCCCCCCGCCTTGCGGAACGAGTCGGCGAGGGCCAGCGTCCACGCCTCAGCGGCGGCCTTGGACGCCGCGTACGCCGCGTTGCCCGCCGTGGGCTTGCTCGCCCCGGCGGCGCTGATCAGCAGGTACCGGCCCTTGTCGCTGCGCAGCAGACCGTCGTGGAAGGCGAGCGAGGTGTTCTGGACGGTACGGATCAGCAGCTTCTCCAGCAGCTCCCAGTCGGCGGGGTTGCTCTCGGTGAAGGAGGCGCTGCCGCGCCAGCCGCCCACGAGGTGGACCAGTCCGTCGATCCGGCCGAACTCCTTCTCCGTCTTGTCGGCCCACTCGCGGGCGGCGCCCAGGTCGAGCAGGTCGACGGTGTCGCCGGTGACGGTGGCACCGCCGTGGGCGTACCTGGCCGCGTCCACGGCCTCGGCGAGCCGCTGGGCGTCGGCGTCGGAGGCGACGACGACGGCGCCCGCCTCGGCCAGCCGGAGCAGGGTGGCCCGGCCGGCGGGACCGGCCGCGCCGGCCACCGCGATCACCGCGCCTTCCAGGGCGCCACTGCCGTTGGTGTCCATGCTGGTCGCCTCCTCGGTTCGAGAGCTCACGCGGCAGCCCCCGGAGCGGAAGCGGCGGTGATCCCCTTGGTGGAGGCGATCACGTTCTTCAGCTTCTTGGAGAGCGCCTCATAGAACATGCTCAGCGGAAACTCGTCCGGAAGCACGTCATCCACGAGCTTACGAGGCGGCAGCGTCAGATCGAGGGCGTCGGGCCCCTTGGCCCAGCGCGACCCGGGGTGCGGGGCGAGGTAGGTGGAGACCAGGTCGTACGCGGCGAACCAGTGGACCAGCTTCGGGCGGTCGATGCCTTCGCGGTAGAGCTTCTCGATCTCGCCGCAGAGCTGGTTGGTGACCTGCGGGGCACGCTCCCAGTCGATCTTCAGGGTGTTGTCGGTCCAGCGGACGACGTCGTGCTTGTGCAGGTAGGCGAAGAGCAGCTGGCCGCCGAGGCCGTCGTAGTTGCGCACCCGGTCGCCGGTCACGGGGAAGCGGAACATGCGGTCGAAGAGCACCGCGTACTGCACGTCACGGCCGTGCGGGTTGCCCTCGGCCTCCAGCTTCACGGCCTCCTTGAAGGCGGTGAGGTCGCAGCGCAGCTCCTCCAGGCCGTACATCCAGAACGGCTGGCGCTGCTTGATCATGAACGGGTCGAACGGCAGGTCGCCGTGGCTGTGGGTGCGGTCGTGGACCATGTCCCAGAGCACGAAGGCCTGCTCGCACCGCTTCTGGTCGGCGACCATCTCCCGGATGTCCTCGGGCAGTTCGAGACCGAGCACCCGCACGGCCTCTTCGGTGACGGCGCGGAAACGGGCCGCCTCGCGGTCGCAGAAGATGCCGCCCCAGGTGAAGCGCTCGGGCGCCTCACGCACGGCGATGGTCTCGGGGAAGAGCACCGCGGAGTTGGTGTCGTAGCCGGCGGTGAAGTCCTCGAACGTGATGCCGCAGAAGAGCGGGTTGTCGTAGCGGGTGCGCTCGAGCTCGGCGAGCCACTCGGGCCACACCATCTTGAGGACGACCGCCTCGAGGTTGCGGTCGGGGTTGCCGTTCTGCGTGTACATCGGGAAGACGACCAGGTGCCGCAGTCCGTCCTCGCGGGAGGCGGCGGGCTGGAAGGCGAGCAGCGAGTCCAGGAAGTCCGGCACCGTGAAGCCCGCGTCGGCCCACTTGCGCAGGTCGGCGACGAGGGCACGGTGGTATGCGGCGTCGTGCGGGAGCAGCGGGGAAAGGTCCTCCACCGCGCCGATCACACGCTCCACGGCGGCCTCGGCGTCCGTGCGGGAGGGCGCGTCGTCAGCGTCGAAGTCGATCGAGCCGTCCTTGGACTGCCAGGGGCGGATCTCTTCGACGGCATTCTTGAGCAACGTCCAGCTCGAATGGCCGACCACCGGGCCGGCGTGGGATATGCCCCCTGCGGCCACATCCTGCACAAGAATTTCCGTCATGTCACTTCCTCCACAGGAGAACCTCGCGTCAAGACACCGTATCCATGTGCGGTTCTCCCTCACAAGTCCGAGTGAGGGAAATTATCCTGCGTGACCCCCATGATCGCCGCAGTTTTTGCGGTGACAGGTGCGCATCACGACTGCATCGGTGCCCGATCAGGGCCCGAAGGGCCGGTCCACGTCAAGCGTCCGGAAGACTCGCCCACGCACGGGTGACGGGCCCGCGGAGGCTGCGGTCCGCAGGCCGCTGACGCCGTCGGTGTGCGGCTTCCGGACACCCCGCGCGCGAGCGGTTCCGTCTCCGGGAGGGGCCGTTAGGCTGCCTCGGTACCGCCGGGCGCCGGGCTGCGTCCCGCGGGAGCCGCCGTCGACGGAAGCGAGAGAATCTTGACTTTCCTCACCATCGGTCATCGCGGGGTCATGGGCGTCGAGCCGGAGAACACCCTGCGTTCCTTCGTCCGCGCCGAGCAGGCCGGCATGGACGCCATCGAACTCGATCTGCATCTGAGCAAGGACGGCGCGCTCGCCGTCATGCACGACGCCGACGTTGACCGCACGACCGACGGAAGCGGCTCCATCGCCGAGATGACGCTGGCCGAGCTGCGTCAGCTCGACGCGGGCGGCGGCCAGCAGGTGCCGGTGTTCGAAGAGGTTCTCGACGCCGTGCGGTGCCCGCTCCAGGCCGAGATCAAGGACGTGGCCGCCGCGCGCGCCCTGGCCGAGGTGATGCGCAGGCGCGATCTCGTGCCCCGGGTGGAGGTCTCCTCGTTCCACGACGACGCGATCGCCGAGATCTCCGCGCTGGTGCCCGGGGTGCGCACGGTACTGATCGCCAGCCGCTGGGGCGGTGACATCACGGACCGGGCGAAGGCCGTCGGCGCCCAAGCCCTGGCGTTGAACATCCGCAGGCTGACGCTGGAGACCGTCGAGGTGGCGCACGCCGAGGGACTGCGGGTAATCGGCTGGGTGGTCAACACCCAGGAGCATCTGCGGCTGGTGCGCGCCCTCGAGCTCGACGGCGCGACCACGGACTTCCCCGAGATCCGGCGCACCGGCCGTTTCACGGCCTGACCACCGCCCGCTCCCGCGCTCGCCGGCACCGCCGTGGCACCGGCGGGCGCGCCCGGGACAGATCGCTCAGGCGAGGGTCTTCACCAGCAGCTCGAAGGCGAGATCGTCGCGCCGGGGAATGCCGAACCGCTCGTCGCCGTACGGGAAGGGAGTCATCCGGCCCGTACGGCGGTAGCCGCGGCGCTCGTACCAGGCGATCAGGTCCTCACGCACGGAGATCACCGTCATGTGCATCTCCGCCACGCCCCAGGTCTCGCGCACGCTGCGCTCCGCCTCCGCGATGATCCTGCGGCCCAGACCGGCGCCCTGAAGGTCCGGGCGGACCGCGAACATGCCGAAGTAGGCGGCCTCGCCACGGTGCTCGAGCTGGCAGCAGGCCACCGGCTCCCCGTCCCGTTCGACGACCATCAGACGGCTGCCGGGGGCGGTGATGACCTCGCGCACCCCCTGCGGGTCGGTGCGCTGCCCGCCGAGGATGTCCGCTTCGGAGGTCCAGCCCGCGCGGCTCGCCTCCCCGCGGTACGCCGACTCGATCAGCGCGACGAGCGCCGGTACGTCGGCCTCGGCCGCGTCGCGGTAGGTGAGCTCGGCCGAGTCCCTGGGCGGGGCGGTGTCCATGGAGTGGCTCCGTTCCAACGGGGTGCGGTCGGCACGAGAGTAACCCGGCCCCCCGCACACGCCCCGAGCCGGTCCGCCGTGAGCCCTCGTGCGCTCGCCGCACTCCCCTCGCGCCTCCGTGCACTCCCCCGTACCCCCGTGCGCTCGCGTACGGGGGTACGGGAGGTGGGCATCGACTCCTCGACCGCCGCCGAGGCCGGCCGAAGGGGGAGGTACGCCGTGCACGGACCCGCGATGTCCGGCTGGCTGCTCATGGTGCTGTGCACCGCGACCGGCCTGTACTGCCTGATCCGGATGCGCAGTTGCCGAGGGCCGGACAGGAAGGCGGCGGGCGGCGAGGCGCTGATGGGACTCGGCATGGCGGCGATGGCCGTGCCCGCCACCGTGTTCACCCCGCCGAGCTGGCACTGGATGGTGTACGCGGTCGTGTTCGGCGCGGCGGCGGTGCACGCGGTGCGGCCCGCCGGGCACGGCGCGCGTCATCTCCACCATGCCGTCGGCTGCCTGGCGATGGTCTACATGGCGGCCGCGATGGGCGGCACGGGCGCTCACGGGGCGCACACGGCCGGCGGCGTCCCGCTCCTCACCGGCGTGCTGCTCCTCTACTTCGCCGGATACGTACTCCGCTCCGGCCCCAGGCTCATACCGCTCGCCCCGGCGGGCGGAGGCACGGTCCCCGTCGCGGATCCGGCCGGTTCGCGGCCCGAGTTGGTGCCGGCCTGCCGGGTCTCCATGGCGACGGCCATGCTGGTGATGCTGCTGGCCATGTGACGGGTGCTGCCGTGCGAGCGGGGCCGTATGTACCGTCCGTGGCGTGCGTCACTTGACGCGCACGGGCATACCCGCAGGTAGCTCCGCGCTCATAGGCTGCCTCCATGATGGTCTCGCTCGCGCTGCTGCTGCTCGGCGCACTGGCCGCCGTCGTCGCCCCGCGCCTCGTGTCGCGTGCCGACTGGCCGGAGCGCGAGCCCGTCGTCGCCCTCTGGGTCTGGCAGTGCGTGGTCGCCTCCGTGCTGTTGTCGTTCGCGCTCTCCATGATGTTCAGCGCTGCCGCCGCCTGGCAGCTGGTGCGCGGCCCCGTCTTCGCGTCCGCACCGCACGGCGTCGTCGAGGCGTACGCGCTCGGGGCGAACGAGACATGGTCCGCCGCCCTCGCCGTGGTCCTGGCATGTGGCGGCGTGTGGACCGGGGCCATGCTGGCGAGGGAGATCCATCTGGCGCATGTCCGGCGCAAGCGGCAGCGCGCCGAGTTGCTCGTGCGCTCCCCCCTGATGCCGGACGAGGTCCCGGGAAGCGAGCCCCTGGTCGTCCTGGAGGCGGAGCGGCCGGACGCGTGGTGGCTGCCGGGCGCCGCGCCGCAGCTGGTCATCACCACCGCGGCGTTGCGGCGGCTGAAGGGCCGCCAGCTCGACGCGGTGCTGGCGCACGAGCAGGGCCACGCACGGGCCAGGCACGACTGGCTGCTGCACTGCTCGGCCGCGCTGGCCAACGGATTTCCGCAGATCCCGGTCTTCGCCGCCTTCCGTGACGAGATGCACCGGCTGGTCGAGCTGGCGGCCGACGACGTCGCCTCACGACGCTTCGGCCGGCTGACGATCGCGCTGGCCCTGGTCGAACTGAACGAGGAACGCGGCGTGTTCGGCCCCTGCCCGACGCCCGGAGCGCAGCTGCCGCAGCGCGTGAACAGGCTGCTGACCCCGGTGCCCCGGCTCACTCCGGCCCGCCGGCTGCGGCTGACGGCGGCCGCCGCTCTGGTGCCGGTGGTTCCGCTGCTCGTGGCCTTCGTGCCAGGACTGCGCGCGCTGGGATAGCCGTACGGCCACGAAGAAGACAGGATTTATTCATGTCTTCCCCCCACTCCACGGACCCCGCTGCCCCCCACCGCACGAAAGACACCTCCCCCCGCACCGCGCGGTCGCGACGGGCGCCCCGGACGAGCGCCCTGTGCGTGCGCACCTGTGCGGTGACCGCCGCGCTGAGCGCCCTGCTGCTCGCGGCGGTCGCCGTCACCTGGTCACCGCTGATCTCCTTCGACCGTGCGGTGGTGGACGCACTGCACACCTCCGCGGTCCAGGAGCCGACGTTCACGCACGTCAACCGCGTACTGACCGACTGGGTGTGGGACCCGTGGACCATGCGGCTGCTGTCCGCCGCGGCGGTCGTGTGGCTGTGGCTGCGCGGGGAACGCCTCCTCGCGATGTGGGTGGCGCTCGCCAGCGTCCTCGGCACGGGCCTCCAGCAGGGCATGAAGGCGCTCGTCGGGCGGGAGCGGCCGCTGTGGCCGGACCCCGTCGATTCGGCGCACTACGCGGCGTTCCCGTCCGGGCACGCCATGACCGCCGTGGTCACCTGCGGGCTGCTGCTCTGGCTCTGCAGGCGGCGGGGCATGGCCGCGGGCGCCTGGATGTGGTGCGTCGCCGTCGCGGCCGTCTCCGTCCTCGGCGTCGGCTTCACCCGGCTCTATCTGGGAGTCCACTGGCCCTCCGACGTGGTCGGCGGCTGGCTCCTCGGGGCGTGCGTCGTCGCTCTCGCCGTGGCCTCCTACGGGCGGGTGGCCTTGTCCCGCGGTCACTGAGCAGCCGAGGATCCGGGCATGACGATCAGGACTGTTCTCTTCGACTTCTCCGGGACGCTCTTCCGTATCGAGTCGGCCCGCAGCTGGCTCCGCGCGGTGCTGCGAGAGCACGGGGCCTCCCTGCCCGAGGACGAACTCGACCGGTGCGCCCGACGGTTGGAGGCGGCCGGCGCACTGCCGGGCGGCGCCCACCCGGAGCGGATCCCCGGTCATCTGGCCGAACTGTGGGCGGCGCGGGACACGGACACGGCCCGGCACCGGGCGGCATACACAGGACTGGCGCGCGAGGTGCCCCTGCCGGACGAGGCCCTGTACGACGCCCTCTACGACCGACATATGACTCCGGGGGCCTGGAGCCCCTACCCGGACGCCGCGGAGGTGCTGCGCGGCCTGCGCGAACGGGGCATCGGCGTCGGAGTGGTCAGCAACATCGGCTGGGACCTGCGCCCGGTCTTCCGGGCCCACGGCCTCGCGGAGCTGGTCGACACGTACACCCTGTCGTTCGAGCACGGCGTGCAGAAACCCGATGCCCGGCTGTTCCGGACGGCGTGCGAAGGGCTCGGCCGCGATCCGCGGGAGGTGCTGATGGTGGGCGACGACCGCCGGGCCGACGGCGGCGCCGCGGAGCTGGGCTGCGCCGTCCACTTCGTGGACCACCTGCCGGCGGACGAACGGCCCGCGGGGCTACTTCCGGTGCTCGGACTCGTCGACCGGCGGCCCGCGCCGTAGGAGACTGGAAGCAGAACAAAGCCACCCGAACCGGACGATCCCCCGCGTCGCCCGGTTCGGGCAGCACCACCCGCCGGCCCCGGCCCCCGAGGGCCGGACGACGGGACGCGCTGAGTATATTGGCTGAGAGCCAGTCAACGCAGGAGCCAAGCATGTCCCCGCGAAGCGCATCGGTCAATGAAGAGCTTCGTCGACGTTCTCGCCAGCGGCTTCTGCAGGCGACGGTGGAGCTGGTCGACGAGCGAGGTTACGAGGCCACGACCCTCGGTGACATCGCCGACCGGGCCGGTTCCGCACGGGGTCTCGTCTCGTACTACTTCCCGGGCAAACGGCAACTGTTGCAGTCCGCCGTGCACCGGCTGATGCACCTCACGCTCGAGGAGGCGTTGGAGAGGGAACCACGCACCGGCGACGGCCGCGAGCGGCTGGCCAGGGCCATCGACGCCATCCTCGGCCTCGCGACCGACCATCCCGTGCTGATGCGCACGCACATGGCGGGACTCCTGCAGGCCGACGGCTTCGTGCAGTGCCCGGAGCAGCAGCGGCTCGCCGGACTGCTGCGGGACACGGTGGAGCGCTACGGATCACGGGACGTCGACACCGACTATCCGCTGCTGCGCGGGCTGCTGATGGGGGCCGTCTTCGCCCTGCTGCTGCCCGGCGTACCGATGCCCCGCGCGCGGCTGCGCGCGGAGCTGTTCCAGCGGTACGGGCTGGACTGGGAACTGGGTGCCCCGCCGGGCGGTCTCCCGCCCGGCGGAGCGCCGGATCACATACCGGATCAGTCGTCGAAGTCGTCGAAGTAGTCCGGCTGCGTCTGCACGTTGAGCTCGTGCATCCGCACCTTCGCGCCGGCGTCGGTGCGCCGGTCGCTGATCTTCAGGACGTCGAAGCCCTTGGCCATGTCGTTGGAGTAGATGTAGCCGTTGTAGTAGTACGCGGACCAGGAACCGCCGCCGGACAGCCTGTCGGTGGTCAGCGGGCCGCGCTCGAAGTAGGCGATCTCCTTCGGCTTCGAGGAGTCGGTGAAGTCCCACACGGAGACGCCGCCCTGGTACCAGGCCTGGACCATGATGTCGCGGCCCTTGACCGGGATCAGGGAGCCGTTGTGGGCCACGCAGTTCTCGGTCGCGGCCTGGTGGCGCGGGATCTTGAAGTAGCTGCGGAAGACCAGCTTGCGCTTGTCGCCCTTGCCCGCGATGTCGTAGATGCCGTCCGCGCCGCGGTTCGGGCCGATCTCGGCGTTGCAGGTGGCGGCGCCGCCGCCGCCGAGCTCGTCGGTGAAGACGACCTTGTTCGCCTTCTGGTTGAAGCTGGCGGAGTGCCAGAACGCGAAGTTGACGTTGTCCTGGACCCGGTCGATGACCCTCGGGTGCTCCGGGTCCTCGATGTCGAACAGGATGCCGTCACCCATGCAGGCGCCGGCGGCCAGGTCCTTGGAGGGCAGCACGGTGATGTCGTGGCAGCCCGTGGTCTTGGAGACGCCCGGGTTGGTGGGTGCGCCCGGGTTGCCGCCGCCGTCGGGTCCCTCGCCCGGGAAGAGCACTGGGAAGTTCACGATCGCCGACTTCTCCGGGGCCTTGCGCGGCACCTTGATGACGGAGATCCCGTCGTGCGGGGGCTGGCAGTCGGGGAACGCGGCGTTCGGCGAGTACGAGGAGACGTACACGTAGACGTTCTTGCGCTCGGGCACCAGCGTGTGGGTGTGCGAACCGCACGCCGTCTCGACCGCGGCGACGTACTTCGGGTTCTTCTTGTCGCTGATGTCGAAGATCTTCATGCCCTCCCAGGACGACTTCTCGGTCGCCGGCTGGGACGTGCTGTTGCAGGAGTTGTCGCTCCGCGAGGAGTCGGTGGACAGGAACAGCAGGTCGCCGGAGACGCTGATGTCGTTCTGCGATCCCGGACACAGGACCTGCGAAACGGTCTTCGGACGCTCAGGATTGCTGATGTCGTAGATGACGAAGCCGTCGTAGTTGCCGGCGAACGCGTACCTGCCCTGGAAGGCCAGGTCCGAATTGGTGCCGGTGAGCGCGGCCTTGGGGATGTTCGTCACGTGCTCGATGTTGTCGCTGTGGACGACCTCGTCCACGCCGGGTATCTCGCCGTCGCGGATCGCCGACCTGGTCTCCGCCGACTCGCTCGCCGAGATGCTCTCGCGGACGGTGGCGTCTCCCGGATCGGGAACGGCCGCCGCCGGGCCCGCCGCCAGCATCGTGGCGAGCAGTCCGGCCGCCGCCGCGGCGACACCCAGTCGTCTGCGTCGCACTCGGGTGGTGTGCAACAGGATCACTGCGGTCCTCCCCTGGTATCCGTTCTTGGTTGAACGGTTCACGGACCCCGGCAGTATCTTCCCTAGCATGCACATCTCAACAGATGGCAACACGGACGTAATCAAGGTTTCTGAGCGGCGACACGTGCGCAGTAAGTGAAGACGGCCGTCCCAAGAGGCCCGAGTTCCCCAGGAGGTCACCCGTGTTGAACCGCCCCCGTACCGCGCGTCCGCGCAGATCGGCCGTGGCCGTGGCGGTCGCCGTGGCCGTACTGGCCCTGGGCGCATGCCAGTCGGAGTCCGACGGCCCGAAAAAGGCGGCGGGCGAGGACAGACCCTCGGTGGTGGCGCCGGGGAAGCCAGGAGAGCCGGCCAAGACGCTCTCCGCGGAGGAGGCCGCCGCGGCACTGCCCGACGACAGCCCCAACTCCGCCGACTTCGGCTATGCGCAGATGATGATCGAACACCATGAGCAGGCGCTGCAGATGACGGCGCTCGCTCCGCAACGGGCCGAGTCGACACAGGTGAAACGGCTCGCGGAGCGAATATCCGCGGCACAGAAGCCCGAGATCGACGCGATGCGCGGCTGGCTCACGAACAACGGCGGCCCCAAGAAGGACGGCGCGCACGGGCACGACCACGGCGCGATGCCCGGGATGGCCACGCAGGCCCAGCTGAAGCAGCTGCGCGAGTCCGACGGCAGCGCCTTCGACGAGCTCTTCCTGAAGCTCATGATCACCCACCATCAGGGCGCCGTGACGATGGCCGCCGAGGTGCTGTCCGACGGGAACAACGTCCTGGTCGAGGAGATGGCCAACGACGTGATCGCCCAGCAGACGGCCGAGATCGGCCGGATGCGCAAGATGTGACGCGGGACGACGGGGCCGCGTCGCGTCGCATCGGAGCTGAGCGGACCGGGCTCCCCGGGGCGGACCGGTCCCACGGGCGGGCGCGGGGGCGCCCGCCCGTGGTGGCCGGGCCGGAGGGGTTACCCGGCGGACCGGGCTGCCGGTGGCGGGCGCGGCCTGCGCCGGGGCTGGAGCCCCTCGGGGTGCGCCGGGTCGGGCGGGTCACCCGGGGGCGCCCGGTCGCCCGGGGCGGACGCCGGGACGACCCGGGACGGAGGACGATGCGCCGGGGCAGAAGGGTGGCCTCGGAGCGCGACGGAAGGACGCGCGGGCGCAAGCCTCCCCAGGGACGCGCTCCGGTGCGATGCTGGAGATCCCCCTGCGGGAAGGAGCGCCACGTGCTTCGCGTCGCCGTCGTCGGATCGGGTCCCAGCGGGGTCTACGCCGCGCAGGCCCTCGTCGGCCAGACCGCTGTGCCCGATGTCCGGGTGCACATCCTGGACCGCCTCCCCTGCCCGTACGGACTCGTGCGCTACGGCGTGGCTCCCGACCACGAAAAGATCAAGTCGCTGCAGAACAGCCTGCGGGCGGTCCTCGAGGACGACCGGATCGACTTCCTGGGGAACGTCGAGGTCGGGAGGGCGGGGCTCGGTCCGGCGGAGCTGCTGCGGCTCTACCACGCGGTCGTGTACTGCGTGGGCGCGGCCAGGGACCGCAAGCTGGGCATTCCTGGCGAGGACCTTCCCGGCAGCCACTCCGCCACCGACTTCGTCTCCTGGTACAGCGCCCACCCCGACGCGGCCCCGGACGCCTTCGCCCTCGGGGCGCGGGCGGCGGTCGTCATCGGCGTGGGCAATGTGGCGGTCGACGTGGCACGCATCCTGGCGCGCGGCGCGGACGAGCTGCGCGGGACGGACGTTCCGGAGCGGGCGCTGGCGGCTCTGGCGGCCAGCCAGGTGCGCGATGTGCACATGGTGGGCAGGCGCGGCCCGTCGGGAGCCAAGTTCACCACCAAGGAGCTGCGGGAGCTGGGCGCACTGCCCTCGGCGGACGTCCTCGTGGACCCCGCGGATCTCGCGCTGGAGACGGCGTACGCCGATCCGGCCGCAGTGCCCGCGGTCGTGCGGCGCAACCTCACCGTCGTACGGGAGTGGGCCGCCAGGCCGCCGCAGGGCCGGCCGCGCCGCATCCATGTGCGGTTCTTCCTGCGGCCGGTGGAACTGCTGGAACGTGACGGACGGGTGGGCGGTGTCCGCTTCGAGCGGACGGAGCCGGACGGCACGGGCGGCGTGCGCGGGACGGGCGCGTACCAGGACATCGAGGCGCAGCTGGTGCTGCGCGCGGTGGGATACCGGGGCGTGCCGACGGAGGGGCTGCCGTTCGACGCCGATCGCGGTGTGGTGCCGAACGCCGCGGGACGGGTGCTGCGGGAGGGCCGATTCTCGCCCGGCGAGTACGTGGCGGGATGGATCAAGCGCGGACCGAACGGCGTGATCGGCACCAACCGCCCGTGCGCGAAGGAGACCGTCAACTCCCTGCTCGAGGACGCGGCGACGCTGGTGGGGCGGCCGGTCGCCGCTGATCCGGAGGCCGAACTCCGGACCTTGGGGCAACAGCCGGTGCGGTGGCGCGGGTGGCTCGCGATCGAGGAGGCGGAAGCGGCGCTGGGACGCGCCCTGGGCAGGCCGCCCGTCAAGATCCCGGACTGGGCGGGGCTGCTGGGAGCGGCACGGGGCGCCGGCTCGGGCGTGCCCGGCGAGGGCGGGCACTGACGGCCGTCGCGTCGGCGCCCGGCGTGTTCGACGGCGCCGGCAGCTGGCCCGGCCGAGGGCGTCGCGAGAGTCGTGTCAGACGTCGGTGAGGCGGCGTTCCTGGGCGTCCGCCGCCTCGAGCACCCGGTCGAGAAGGCCGGGGAACAGCGCTTCGAGGTCGTCCCGCCGCAGACCGTTCATCTTCGCCGTGCCCTGGTAGGTCTGGCGGATCACACCGTTCTCACGCAGCACACGGAAGTGGTGGGTGGTCGTCGACTTGGTGACCGGCAGCTCGATGTCGGAACAGCTCAGATCGGCCTCGCCCGCCGCGAGTTCGCGCACGACGCGCAGTCGCATCGGGTCGGAGAGGGCATGGAGCACGTTCTCCAGCCGGATCTCGTCCCGGCCGGGGTGGGCGAGCACTCGGGGGCTGGTCACGGTGGTCACGACGGCTCCGCTTCGTCCGGGGAGGTCCATGGTACGAGGCCCTTCGTAGTTCGACGCCTCGCGTGGTCCCCCTCCCGGGCCGGGTCCCCGCTCGGAATACGGCGAGTCCGTAGTTCGATATCCCTCGTAGTTTGACTTCCATCGTACTACGGTGTCTATCGTACGAGTGCACCGGACCCCTCTCCCGAACGGAGCCCGCAGTGAGCGCGTTGTTCGAGCCCTACGCCCTTCGGTCACTGACCATCCCCAACCGCGTCTGGATGGCGCCGATGTGCCAGTACAGCGCCGAGGTCTTCGGCCCGAACGCGGGCGTCGCCGGCGACTGGCACTTCGCCCACTACGCCGGCCGTGCCGCCGGCGGCACCGGGCTCATCCTCGTCGAGGCCACCGCGGTGAGCCCCGAAGGGCGCATCAGCCCCGCCGACCTCGGCATCTGGAACGACACGCAGGTCGCGGCGTTCCGCCGGATCACCGCGTTCCTCGAGAGCCAGGGCACGGTGCCCGGCATCCAGATCGCCCACGCCGGGCGCAAGGCCTCGACCGACCGGCCGTGGAACGGCGGCGAGCCGGTCGGTCCGGAACAGCACGGCTGGCAGCCCCTGGCGCCCAGCGCGATCCCCTTCGCCGAAGGGCATCCGGTACCGGACGAGCTGACCGGCGTACAGATCGCCGAGATCGTCGGGCAGTTCGCCGACGCGGCCCGTCGCGCCCTGGACGCCGGGTTCAAGGTCGCCGAGATCCACGGGGCGCACGGCTATCTGATCGGCGAATTCCTGTCACCGCACAGCAACCACCGCACCGACGAGTACGGGGGCTCCTTCGACAACCGCGTGCGCTTCGCGCTGGAGGTCGTGGACGCGGTACGCGGCGTCTGGCCGGAGGAACTGCCGCTGTTCTTCAGGATCTCCGCCACGGACTGGCTGGAAGAAGGCGGCTGGACGCCCGACGACACGGTCCGCTTCGCCTCGCTGTTGAAGGAGCACGGGGTGGACCTCCTGGACGTCTCCAGCGGCGGCAACGCAGCCGGCGTGCGCATCCCCACCGGCCCCGGCTACCAGGTTCCGTTCGCGGCCCGGGTCAAGGCGGAGACCGACCTGCCGGTGGCTGCCGTCGGCCTGATCACCGACGCGGAACAGGCGGAGAAGATCCTCGCCAACGGCGAGGCCGACGCGGTACTGCTCGGCCGCGAACTGCTCCGCAACCCCTCGTGGGCCCGCCACGCGGCGCGCGAACTCGGCGGCGAGGTGCACGTGCCGCAGCAGTACCACCGCTCCGTCTGAGCCGGGGCGCGGTCCTGGCCGCCGCTCGGCTGAGCGGGGGCATCCCGCGGCGCCGCTCGGTCTCAGCGAGGGCGGCCCGCGTCGCCGCCGCTCTGTCCGAGCGGGAGGCCGGCCGCGCCGCAGACGCAATCGGCGGACGACTGCGCGCGGACGACGGTCCCGGCAGCACGGGCCCGCGCGGACGCCCTTGCCTCGTGGACGCGCCACCGGCCTCCCGCCGGGGCGCGGCGCGGGCCCGGCGCACAAGTTTCCGTCCCACCGATGTCCGTCCCACCGATGAGTTCCGGGCCGGCCGGCGGTCAGCACTTGCATTGCCGGGCCGGCCTGGGTGACGGGCGCCCACCTGCGCCGAGAGCGTCCTGCGGGCCACTGTCGGTGGTCGGGTGCAGACTGGCCCACAACCGAGACAAAGGCGTCCTGGAGGTAGCAGGTCATGACCGATGTTCTTCTCACCGTGGGCACACGCAAAGGGCTCTTCATCGGCCGCAGGAGCGGCGGGACCTGGGAGTTCAGTGGCCCGCACTTCAACGCGCAGGCCGTGTACTCGATCGGCATCGACACCCGCCGGGCCGTCCCACGGCTGCTGGTCGGCGGCGACAGCGCCCACTGGGGCCCGTCGGTGTTCCACTCGGACGACCTGGGGAAGACCTGGATCGAGCCGCAGAAGCCGGCGGTCAAGTTCCCCCAGGACACGGGTGCGTCGCTGGAGCGTGTCTGGCAGCTGCACCCCGCCTCCGACGCCGACCCGGACGTGGTCTACGCGGGCACCGAGCCCGCGGCGCTCTTCCGCTCGGAGAACGGCGGCGACAGCTTCGAGCTGGTCCGGCCGCTGTGGGAGCACCCGACGCGTTCGCAGTGGGTGCCCGGTGGCGGCGGCGAGGCCGTCCACACCGTGATCACCGACCCGAGGGACCCGCTGGCCGTGACGGTCGCCGTGTCCACGGCCGGTGTGTTCCGCTCCCGTGACGGCGGGGAGAGCTGGGCCCCGTCGAACCAGGGCGTGTCGGCTGTCTTCCTGCCCGACCCGAACCCGGAGTTCGGCCAGTGCGTGCACAAGATCGCACAGGACGCCGTAGACCCCGACCGCCTGTATCTGCAGAACCACTGGGGCGTGTTCCGCAGCGACGACGCCGGGGCGAAGTGGACCGACATCGGCACGGGGTTGCCGTCCGACTTCGGCTTCGCCATGGCGGCCCATCCTCACCGCGCGAACACCGCGTACGTGTTCCCGATCACCGCCGACGCGGACCGCGTCCCCGCCGAGCGCCGCTGCCGCGTCTACCGCACCCGTGACGCGGGAGAGACCTGGGAGGCGCTGTCGGCCGGCCTGCCCGAGGGCGACCACTTCGGCACTGTGCTCCGGGACGCCCTGTGCACGGACGACGCCGACCCGGCGGGCGTCTACTTCGGCAACCGCAACGGCGAGGTGTACGCGAGCGCGGACGACGGCGACAGCTGGCAGCTGCTCGCCTCGCACCTCCCGGACGTTCTGTGCGTGCGGGCGGCCGTCATGAAATGACGCAGCTCGCTCACGGCCGTCCCGAGGCTGCTTGATCGCCGGCGCCGGGGTGCGGCGGAGGGAGGAGGTGCCCGGCGCGACCGGTGAGGAGCGTCAGTAGCGCCGAGACCGGCGCGCGGACCTCCTCCCCCGCGCCGCGGGCCGCGACGTCACCCCAGGCGCGGACCAATTCACGCGGGACCATGACGTACGAGAAGCGTGCGGCGACGTCCCGCACCCGCCGGTCGCCGGTCAGGAAGCCGCGGCCGCGAAGCGCGTCCTTACGGGAGCCGCCAGTCGACCGGCTGGGCCCCCTGGCGGAGCAGGAGTTCGTTGGTGCGGCTGAAGGGCCGTGAGCCGAAGAAGCCCCGGTCCGCCGACATGGGCGAGGGGTGCGCGGACTCGATGGCCGGCAGGTCGCCCAGGAGGGGGCGCGCATTGCGCGCGTCCCGCCCCCACAGCACCGACACCAGCGGCTTGCCCCGGGCGGCGAGCGCCCTGATGGCCTGCTCGGTCACTTCCTCCCAGCCCTTGCCGCGATGCGCCCCGGGCTTTCGAGGGGCCGTGGTCAGCGCCCTGTTGAGCAGCAGCACACCCTGACGGGTCCACGGGGTCAGGTCGCCGTTCGACGGGCGGTCCACGCCCAGGTCCGTGTGCAGCTCCCGGAAGATGTTCTCCAGGCTCCCCGGCAGCGAACGGACCTCGGGTGCGACCGCGAAGCTGTGTCCGATCGCCATTCCCGGCGTGGGGTACGGGTCCTGACCCACTATCAACACCCGCACCTCGTCGAAGGGCTGCTGAAAGGCGCGCAGAACGTGCTGCCCTGCCGGCAGATAGGTCCGGCCCGCCGCGATCTCGGCACGCAGGAAGTCACCCATCGTCGCGATGCGCCCGGCCACGGGGCGCAGCGCCTCGGCCCATCCGGGCTCCACAAGTTCACTCAACGGTCGTGCTGCCACGGCCCGTCACTCTACCGGCCCACGGAGTGCCCTCCGACCGGTGGCGGAGTGCTCGCACGGCGGACACGTCAACGCCCGCCGCACCACCCTGTTCCCCCCTGACCGCGACCCGTCCCGCCGGCGGCCGCCACCCTGTTCCCCGCCGGCCGCGCCCCGGTCCCACCGCAGCCCGTCTGCGCGGCCGCTGTGGCGCTGAGCGGCCGGCACTCCGTCACCGGTCCGGCGCCCGCGCCGCGACGGCCCCAACCCCCGCCGCTACGCCCCGACATGCGCCTGCGGATAGGCTGCCGCCGTCGTTACCGGTCCTCTTCGTCCTGGAGTCGCGTGAACGAGCTTCTGCTGCGCCAAGGCGCCCGTCCTTCCAGCCGGCGGCTGTCGTGAGCTGGGTGCTGGGTGTGGATTCGGGCGGCTCCGGCCTGCGCGCGGCGCTCGCGGAGGCCGGGCAGCCGGAACAGGCGCGGACCGCCTTCTCCGGCGAGCCGGTGCGCACCGGCGGCGCGGGGATCGATGCCGGGCACATGCGGGAGCAGTTGGTCCCCATGGTGCGGCGGCTCATGGAGCAGGCCGGGGCCGGCCGGCTGTCCGCCGTGGTGATCGGCGCGGCGGGGATGGCCACACTCGGCGGCCGGCTGCGGGCCGAAATGCCCGCCGCGCTGGACCGCGAGCTCGGCGTACGGCACCTGGGTCTGGCCGCCGACGCGGTCACCGCGTACGCGGGCGCGCTGGGCGGCAGGCCCGGGGCCGTGGTCGCCGCCGGCACCGGGATGATCGCCCTCGGCACCGACCTGACCTCCTGGCGACGTGCCGATGGCTGGGGTCATCTGCTGGGCGACTGCGGGAGCGGCGCCTGGATCGGAAGGGCGGGACTCGAGGCGGCGCTGCGCGCCCACGACGGGCGGCGGGGCGGCTCGGCCCCGCTCCTGGAACGGATGGAGTCGACGCTCGGCCCGGCCGCGGAGCTGCCGGGGATGCTCTACCCCCGCACGGACCGGCCGGCGGTGCTCGCCTCCTTCGCACCCGAGGTCGGCCGGTGCGCCGGACACGACCCGGTGGCCGCAGGCATCCTCGAGCGGGCCGCGGGGCACATCGCGGAGGCGGCCGCAGCCGTGTGCCCTCCGGCGGACGAGGTGCCGGAGGGCTGCGAGGTCGCTCTGACCGGCGGGCTGCTGAAGCTCGGGGAGCCGCTGCTCGGCCCGCTGCGCGCCGAGCTGGCCGGGCAGTTGCCGCACGCCCGCCAGGTGCCGGCGGACGGCGACCCGCTCTTCGGGGCGCTGCGCCTCGCGGCTTCCCTCGCGGCGGGTGAACTGCGGCTTCCGGCGCATCCGACCATGCTGTACGTCCCAGGTGCGGTGGGGTCGTGGGAGGGGCACGACGACCCCACCGGATAAACCGGGACAGATGACGCTCGTCCGCCCCCTCCCCGAACAGCCGCTCAGGCAAAACCAGTAGCATGCGGCGCCATGAGCTCCTCCACTGGGCCTGCACCCGGCCTGCCTGTACGAATGCCGCGACCCCGCCAGTCCGGGCGACACCGTCGCCCGGAGCCCGTGGCGGCTCCCGAGGGCGCGCCCGCCCTCGTGCTCGCTGTGCCCGGCGTCCCGTCGCCCACCACGCGCAGCCTGGCCGAAGAGGTCATAAGCATCGCCCGGTCCGAGCTACCCGGCCTCGATGTCGCCATCGGCTACCTCGACGGTGACGACGGCGAGTACCCCGCGCTGCGGAACGTGCTCGCGCACACCGCCGCCCGGCGTACCGAGCGCTACGAGATCGCCAAGGCCGCCGGCCGTGAGGTGGCGGCGCCCGAGGGTCCCGCCGCGGTCGTGGTGCCGCTGCTGGCGGGCCCGGACAACGCGCTGATGCGCCGCGTCCGCCAGGCCGTCATGGACAGCCGCGCCGCCGTGGAACTGACCGACGTCCTCGGCCCGCATCCGCTGCTGGCGGAGGCCGTGCACGTACGCCTCTCCGAGGCAGGGCTGGCGCGCGCCGACCGTGCCCGGCTGTTCACGGTGGCCACCGCCGCCGACGGCATCATCCTGGCCACCGTGGGCGGCGAGGAAGCGGTGCAGGCCGCGGGAATCACCGGCATGCTGCTCGCCGCCCGCCTGGCCGTGCCGGTGATGGCCGCCGCGCTCGACGAGGAGGGCTCTGTCGCCGCGATCGCGGAGCAGCTGCGTGGCTCCGGGTCGGTGCAGCTGGCCCTCGCCCCGTACCTGGTGGGTCCGGAGCTGCCCGAGGGTCTGCTCGACGCCGCCGCGAAGGACGCGGGCTGCGCGTCCGCCGAGGCGCTCGGCGCGTACCCGGCGATCGGCAAGCTGGTGCTGTCGCAGTACACGACCGCGCTGGGCATCGCGCCGCAGCCCGGGACGCCGTCCCACTGACGCCACCGGGCGGCGGTCGCGGCCGACGAGGAGCATCACACCGCAGGGCCCGGGCCGGGCGACATGAGTCACCCGGCCCGGGCCCTGCGCGTATGAACGGCATCGCGTGCCGCGCGCCCGGCCGACCGGCACGCGGCACGAGCGGTGCTGCTCACCGGCTGCACGGCGGCCGGTCAGGGCACCGCGGTCCTCGATGCCGTGCGGGCGCCCGTCGTGCCGGTCGTCGCCCGAGCCCGGTGGCGGCCCTCCGGTCGGCGCTGAGGGCGCATGCCCGTACGCCCCCAGGACACCGTCCGCCGGGAAGGTCAGGCGAAGACGACGCAGGACGCCGCCGGGACGGCGAGCGACCCTTCGCGGTGCGGGATGCCGGTGGCCGGGTCGACGGTGAACCAGGTCACGTCGCCCGAGCGCTCGTTCGCCACGTAGAGTCGGCGGCCCGTCGGGTCCAGCGCCAGATCCCGTGGCCAGTGCCCGCCGCACGGCACGTTCGTGACGAGCGTCGCCCGCTCCCCCGTCGCGTCGAGCGCGAGCACGGCGATGGTGTCGTGCCCACGGACCGCGGCCCACAGGTGCCGGCCGTCGCGTGAGACGACCGGCGCGGAAGGGTGGACGGGGCCCGTCGTGCCGTCAGGGACCACCCTCGTCTCGCCGACCGGTTCCAGCAGGCCGGCGGCCGGGTCCCAGCGGCAGAGGGTGACGGTCGGCTCGAGCTCCCCGAGTACGTAGGCGTGCCGCCCGTCAGGGTGAAAGGCGAGGTGGCGGGGTCCGGTCCCCGGCCGCAGCGGCGTCTCGCGGTGGGGCGTGAGGGCGTCCGCGGCGGTGTCGAGCGCGCAGATCCGTACGGAATCGGTCCCGAGGTCGACGCTGAGCACCCAGCGCCCGGTCGGGTCCGGCAGTACCTGGTGGGCGTGCGGCGTGCTCTGGCGCTCGGCCACGGGGCCGTGCCCCTCGTGCCGCATGACGCCACCGAGGGGTCCGGGCGCGCCGTCCGTTCCGACAGGCAGGACGCTCACGCTGCCGGAGCCGTAGTTGGCGGTCATCAGGTGCCCCTGCGAGACCGCGATGTGCGTCGGGGACTCGCCGCCCACGGGCACCCGACGGCCGATGGGCCGCGGATCGCCGCCGGTGGCCGCGAAGGCCGCCACCGCCCCGTCCGCCGTCTCGGAGACCGCGTAGAGGACGATGCCGGCCGGCGTCGTGACGGCGGCCAGGTAGGAGGGATCGGCGAGGGCGTCGCTCACTCCTGTCCCGGTGAGTGCTCCGGTCACCGGGTCCACGGTCGCGGCCACGATGCCGCGCCCTCCCGACGAGGTGTAAGAGCCGATGAAAGCCCGTACCGCGCTGTTGTCCGCCACTGTGCCGCCCCTCTTCGGCCCACCGGCCGTCCGTCACGGATCACTGCTGCCGCCACGAAGGTAGCAGGTTGGTCCAGACCAATCCGGCGGACGGGGTGACCGGTGCGCGACCGGTCGCGGGGAACGGCTCAGGCCGCTACGAGCGGCGCGCGCGGCGACGTGCGTACGGGAGCGGCCAACTCCGCGAGCGCGCGCTCCAGGCCGTGGAGGTGCGCGAGTGCGGCCTCGGCCCCCGGGTGGTGCCCGGGTACGGGAGCAGCCGCCACGGCCGCAGGGGCGGAGGGCGGCGCCACCAGGGCGTGGACCGCCGCCTCCACGCGCCGGCAGGCCGCCGCGAGACGGGCGTCGTGCGAGGCCTGGGGATCAGCCGCGACCGCGGCCAGCCCCCGCACCTCGCGGGCGCAGTCGTCGAGGAGCGCCAGCACCCGGCGGGCACGCGCCTTGCGGGCGCGAAGCGGCGAGAGGGGGTGCGTCAACGGCGCGAGCGACAGCCGGACCCTGGCGAGCAGCCCTTCCAGCTCGGTGACGTGCGGACCCGGGTCGGCGTCCACGGCGCCGGCCAGACGTGCGGCGGCCTCCGCGGTGCAGCGGTGCACACTGCGCACGGCCTGCTCGATCCAGGCATGGGTTGTTGCGTGCGTGGTGACGGGAAGGACGAACAGCACGGCGAGCATCGCGCCCGCCGCGCCCACGGCCGTCTCGGCGAGGCGGAGCAGGAGCAGCGCCGGCTCGAGGAAGCCGAGGAGCCCGTACAGCAGGCTGACCAGGACCGTCACGGCGAACATCATCCAGCTGTACGAGACGGCGGCGGTGTAGAAGACGCCGAAGACGCACGCCGCGGTGAGTACCGCCGTGGGGACGGTCGCCCCGTGCAGCGGGACGGCGACGAGAACACCGGCGCCGATCCCGAGGAACGTACCGAGGACCCGGCGGAAGCCGCGGACCAGCGTCTCCCCGCGCGAGGAGGTGTTGACGAACACCCACCAGGAGGCGCCGACGGCCCAGTACCAGCGGTCACCGGAGACGATCTGGCCGACGACCAGCGCGAAGGCCCCGCCCGCCACCGCCTGGACGGCCTGCCGTGTGGTGATCCGGGCGAGCCCCGAGCCGCCGGGCAGTGCCGGGACGACCGGCGGCGGCATCCGCCGCTCGTAGCACCAGAGCCCGAAGCGGACGGCCGAGGCCGCCAGTACGGCCAGGATCACGGCGGCGTACACCTCGGGGAGCTGCCGGGGCGCGGTGTGCAGGAACTGCGCCACGAAGAACGTCATGAAGGCGAAGGTGCCGAGCGCGTGGCCGCGCGGACCCCAGCGCCGGGCATACACACCGACGCCGGCCACGGCGAGGAAGGCCAGGTCGCGGGCCACGGCGTGATCGTGCAGGCCGGCGGCGAGAGCCAGTACGGGAAGGCCGACGGCGGGCAGCAGCGCGGTGGTGACGGCCTGGCCGCGGACCGTGCGGTCCGTGACGGTGAACAGGGCGAGGAGCGCGGAGAGCCCGCCGGTGACGACCGCGGGCAGAGCGAGACCGGCGAGAGCGCAGACCGCGACCGCCAGGCCGACGCCGAGCACGGCCCGGACGGCGCTGCGCAGGCGCAGCCGTCCGGGATCCGCGGCGACGAACATCCTCTTCAGCACTGCTTACCGTCCCCTTTTCGTTCGGGCATGAAAAAGGCGCCACGGATTCCCGCAGCGCCATCGACACGTCTATGACACCATCCGGCGGCCCGCTGGCTCAACTCATCCGTGTCAGACTGTGCCATTGGCTCAGCAGAGCGCACGGTCGTCGGCCGCGGAGCCGGCCATTGGCCCACGGCACCCGGCATTGCCCGACCGAGGGACCCCGGAGCACAGCGCCGGTACCGTCCCGCCCGCGGCCCTCGCGCGCCCCACCCAGCCCCTCACACCCGCCACCCCGCCCGGCCATGGCCGCCGCGCCGCTGCCTCCGTGGCACGCACCCGCCCGCCGCAGTGCCCCCGCTCGCGCCGGCCCCGCCCCCACCCGCGCGCGCTTTCCGCCGTCGGGTCTTCGCCGTCCAGTGGGTCTTCGCCGTCCATGGGTACCCGCCGACTTCCGGACGGCGGCGGCAGCACGGGCCGAGGCGGCACCGGCAGAAGGGCGGCCGGCGTACCGGACGACAGGCACAGGAGGTGCGGTCCCATGGCAACGGCAACGGAGACGGTCGCCATCGACGCCGGCGACGTCACCCTGACGGGTGATCTGGTGCTGCCGGAGGCGGCTCCGGGCATCGTGTGCTTCGCCCACGGGAGCGGCAGCTCGCGGCACAGCCCGCGCAACCGGCAGGTGGCGGAGACGCTGCAGCGGGCCGGCCTCGGCACGCTGCTCATGGACCTCCTCAGCGAGGAGGAGGAACGCGTGGACCGGGTGACCGCCGAGCTGCGCTTCGACATCCCGCTGCTCGGCCGGCGGGTCACGGCGGCCGTCGACCGGCTCACGGAACGGCCGGACACCGGGTCCCTGCCGGTGGGTCTCTTCGGCGCGAGCACGGGCGCCGCCGCCGCACTCGTCGCGGCAGCGGCCAGAGCGGACCGGGTGAGCGCCGTGGTGTCCCGCGGCGGCCGCCCGGACCTGGCGGGCACGGCGCTCGGCCGGGTGCGGGCTCCGGTGCTGCTGATCGTGGGCGGGGAGGACCGCGAGGTGCTCGAGCTGAACGAGCAGGCCGCCGAGCAGCTGACCGCCGAGTACCGGGTCCATGTGATCCCGGGCGCGACCCATCTCTTCGAGGAACCGGGGACCTTGGAGGCGGCGGCGGACGCGGCCCGGGACTGGTTCCTGCGCATGGGCGGTGCCGGAGGGCGGTGAGCCGGCGCGCGGCCACCGGGATACTGGTGGTGCTCGATCGGCTTGCTGACCACGAGAGGCATACGCATGGTGGACGACGCGCAGGGGAACGGCAGTTGGGGGCGGCGGGGCCCAGGCGGGCGGCACGCTGTCGTCGTCGGCGGGAGCCTCGCCGGGCTGCTGGCCGCGCATGTGCTCGCGGATCACGCCGACACGGTGACGCTCGTCGAGCGGGACCGCTTGCCCGAGGACGCCGCACCGCGCCCCGGTGTTCCGCAGGGACGGCACCCCCATGTGCTCCTGGAGGGCGGTCAGCTCGCGCTGGAGGACCTGCTGCCCGGTTTCATGGCCGAGTTGAGGGCGTCGGGTGCGCCCCGGATCGGTATGCCGTCGGACATGGTCCAGTGGCAGGGCGGCCATTGGTTCAGCCGCACGGAGGCCACGACGCACCTCTACACCGGCTCGCGCGGGCAGGTGGAGCATCTGGTGCGCCGGCGTGTCCTCGCCCGGCCCTCGATCCGGGTGCTCGCCTCGACCGAGGCCGTCGGCCTGCTCGGTGCCCCCACGCGCGTACGGGGCGTCCTGGTGCGCGACCGCGGCGCGGGGGCCGGCCAGGAGCCGCGGCCGCTGGAGGCGCACCTGGTGGTGGACGCTTCGGGACGGGCATCGCGTGCCCCCCAGTGGCTGTCGGCGATCGGGGCGGAGCCGGCGCAGGAGGAGACCATCGACACGGGCCTCGCGTACGCCTCCCGCGTCTATCACAACGGGAACGGCAACCTCGGTTCCCAGTCGCTCGGTTACTACGTCCTGCCCGGTCCGTCGCAGGTGCACGGCGGCGGGGTGCTGCCGTTGGAGGACGGCCGCTATCTGGTGACCCTTTCGGGCCTGCGGGGTGACGAACCCCCCACGGACGAGGAGGGCTTCACCGCGTACGCGGCCCGCCTCCCTCACCCCTTCATTCACGACTGGCTGCGCGAGGCGCGGCCGGAGGCACCGGCGTTCGGCTTCCGCGGCACGTCGAACCTGCGCCGCCGCTACGACCGGCCGGGCCGCCGTCCCGCCGGTTTCCTCGCCACGGGCGACGCGCTGTGCACGTTCAACCCCATCTACGGGCAGGGCATGGCGGTGGCCGCGATGAGCGCGGTGGCACTGCGCGACGCGCTGGCCGACCATCGCCGTACGCCGACGACACGCCGGGTCCAGCGTGCGCTGCTGGAGGCGTCACGGCAGGCGTGGGACATCTCGGCGGGGGCGGACAAGAAGATGCCCGGGGCGGTGGGCAGCGCCGTCGCCGCCAGGCCGGCCGACCGGGCTGCCTACTGGTACCTGTCCCGCGTCCAGCACCGCTACCCGGGGGACCCGGTCGTCGGACGGGCGTTCCGTTCCGTGCTGACGCTGACCACTCCGCTCAGCACCCTGTTCGCGCCGAAGGTGCTCCGGGCGGTGCTCCTCGGCCCGCCGCCCAGGACGCCCGCCGAGCCCCCGATGACAAGGGAGGCCACGTTGCGCTGAGAGTTACCGCCTCCGTGCGGCGACGCCCGGAAAGCGCCTCAAGTGTTAGAAAAGAGACATGACCGGGCCGACCGCTCGGTCCGGAGTGCGGTAAGTGGCTCTCGTCGGCGCGTCAGCCCGGCGTCGGCGCCCATCTCCGGGAAGTGGAGCGCTATGAACGGGCACAGGCCCGACACATCGAGGCGCCCGCTGTGGGGACCGCGGGAGTCCCTGCTGGGCGCGCGCAGCGTCGCCGGGCAGGTACTCCTCCTGCAGATGGTGGTCGCCGTGCTGCTGATCATCGCCGCGGTGGTCGCGCTGGTGATCCAGGCACGGACCCACAGCGAGCAGGACGCGGAGAACCGCTCCCTGGCGACGGCGGCGGCCTTCGCCCACGCTCCCGGAACGGCGGCCGCGCTCAGGTCGCCGGACCCCACTGCCGCGCTCCAGCCGCTCATCGACGGCGCGAGCCGGGAGGCGGGGGTCGACTTCATCACCGTGATGTCGAAGAACGGCACCCGGTACGCCGACACCGACCCCCGCCTGATCGGTGCGCGGAACCTGGGCGTCGAGCGGGCCGCCGCAGGTCAGGCCTTCACCGAGATCTACGAAGGCGCTCCCAGCGACGCGGCACGGGCGGTCGTCCCCGTCGTCGACTCTCAGGGCACCGTCATCGGCCTGGTCGGGGCCGGCGTCCAGATCGAGAACGTGGGCAACGCGGTGGACCGGCAGCTCCCGATGCTCCTGTTCTCCGCCGCCGGTGCGCTGGCGCTGGCCACGGGCAGCGCCCTCCTGGTGAGCCGCCGGCTGAGACGCCAGACGCACGGCATCGGTCCCGCCGAGATGACCCGGATGTACGAGCACCACGACGCGGTCCTGCACGCGGTGCGCGAAGGCGTTCTGATCGTCGGGGGCGACGGGCGGCTGATGCTGGCCAACGACGAGGCCCGCAGGCTCCTCGAGCTGCCGCCGGACGCGGACGGACGCCTCGTCACCGACCTGGGCCTCGACAGCGGCATCGCCGCTCTGCTGGCCTCCGACCGTGCCGTGACCGACGAGGTGCACGCGGCCGGGGACCGGCTGCTCGCGGTGAGCACCCGCCCCACCGCTCCGTACGGCGGGCACTCCGGCAATGTGGCGACCCTGCGGGACACCACGGAACTGCGGGCCCTGTCCGGCACGGCCGAGACCGCCCGGCAGCGACTGAAGATCCTCTACGACGCCGGCGGACGGATCGGCACCACGCTGGACGTGGTGCGGACCGCGGAGGAGTTGTCCCGTGTGGCGGTCCCGCGGTTCGCGGACTTCGTCACGGTCGAGCTGCTGAATCCGGTGCTGCACGGTGACGAGCCGTCGGGTGCTCCCACGGAGATGCGCCGTGCCGCGCTGACCGGCATCCGCGCGGACCACCCGTTCCAGCCGGTGGGTGACGTGATCCGCTTCCTCTCCCCGGCCACGCCGATGGCCGAGGCCCTGTCGGGCGGGCACGCGGTGCTCGAGGCCGATCTGACCGTCGCGGACGGCTGGCGCGCCCAGGACCCGGAAGGGGCGGACAACGCCCTCGCGTACGGCGTCCACTCGCTGATCACGGCTCCCCTTCAGGCCCGCGGCGTGGTGCTGGGGATGGTCAACTTCTGGCGCTCGGCGCGCGCGGAGCGCTTCGGCGAGGAGGATCTGTCCTTCGCCGAGGAACTGGCGACACGGGCCGCCGTCGCCATCGACAACGCACGCCGATTCACGCGCGAGCACACGATGGCCGAAACCCTCCAGCGCAGTCTGCTGCCCCATGGCCTGCCCAGTCAGACCGCCGTCGACATCGCCTACCGGTACCTGCCGGCGCAGGCCCGGGTCGGCGGCGACTGGTTCGACGTCATCCCGCTGCCGGGGGCACGGGTCGCTCTCGTCGTCGGGGACGTGGTGGGCCACGGACTGCACGCCGCGGCGACGATGGGCCGGCTGCGCACCGCGGTCCACAACTTCTCCACCCTCGACCTGCCGCCGGACGAACTCCTCGCCCGTCTCGACGAATTGGTCGGCCGTATCGACCAGGACGAGCCGGGCGGGGGCACTGAGGGGATCACCGGCGCCACCTGCCTCTACGCGATCTACGACCCGGTCTCCGGCCTGTGCACGCTGGCGACGGCCGGGCATCTGCCGCCGGCCCTCGTACGCCCGGACGGCAGCGTGGAGTTCCTGCGCCTGCCCGTGTCCCCGCCGCTGGGCCTGGGCGGCCTGCCGTTCGAGTCCGCGGAGGTGCGGCTGCCCGAGGGGAGCCGCCTCGTCCTGTACACCGACGGTCTCGTGGAGCATCGCCACCGCGATCTGGACGCCGGTTTCCACGCGCTGAGCACGACGCTGGCAGGCCGCCAGGACGAGACCCCCGAGGAGACCTGCGAGGCCGTGTTCGACGCCATGGTGCCGGCGACCCGGCGGGACGACATCGCCCTGCTGGTGGCCCGCACCCGGCTGATCGACAGGAGCCGGATCGCGACCTGGGACGTACCGCGCGACCCCGCGGCCGTGGCGCCCGTCCGCAGCGCGTGCAGCCGGAAGCTGGACGAGTGGGGGCTCGAGGAGGCCGGATTCACCACCGAGCTGGTGCTGAGCGAGCTGATCACCAACGCCATCCGGTACGGGAGCGAGCCGATCCGCGTGCGGCTGCTGTACGAGCGGACCCTCATCTGCGAGGTGTCCGACGGCAGCAGCACCTCGCCGCACCTGAAGCGGGCGGCCACCACCGACGAGGGCGGCCGCGGCCTGTTCCTGGTGGCCCAGCTGTCCGCGCGGTGGGGAACGAGGTACACGGCGACCGGCAAGGTGATCTGGACGGAACAGTCGCTGACCGACGGGCAGGTGCCGACCGGCGGCACGCTGCTGGACGACTTCGACTGGTGAACGCCGGGCGCACCGGCCGGGCCCCGGCCCGGCCGACTGGGCCATTGGTACCGTGGAGGTCCGGAAAACGCGCCGCGGAAGGGCCCGACGGACCATGGCGGTGGACGAGCTCGACACCCGCATCCTGCGGCTGCTGATCGAGCAGCCGCGCACCAGCGTGCGCGAGTACGCCCGCATCCTCGGCATCGCCCGCGGGACGCTGCAGGCCAGGATCGACCGCCTCGAGCGCGACGGCGTGATCACCGGGACGGGCCCCTACCTCTCCCCCGGCGCGCTGGGGCATCCGGTGCTGGCCTTCGTGCACATCGAGGTCACCCAGGGGCATCTGGACGAGGTGGGCGACGCCCTGGCGGCCGTGCCGGAGATCATCGAGGCGTTCTCGATCACGGGCGGCGGAGACCTGCTGACCCGGGTCGCCGCACGGGACAACGGGCATCTCGAGGACGTGATCCAGCGGCTGATCAATCTGCCCGGCGTGGTGCGGACCCGTACCGAGATGGCCCTGCGCGAGCGGGTGCCCTACCGGCTGCTGCCGCTGGTCGAGGCGGTCGGCCGGTCGGCCGGTGCGCCGCGCTGAACCGGCGCTTGGCATGCTGGACGGCATGAGCACTGCGCGTACCCCTTCGGTCATCTTCGATCTCGACGGCACACTCGTGGACAGCGAGCCGAACTACTTCGAAGCGGGGCGCCGGGTCCTCGCGGCGCACGGAGTGCTCGATTTCGACTGGGAGCAGCACACGCGGTTCATCGGCATCGGCACGCGCGAGACGCTGGAGATCCTGCGCGCCCGGTACGCCATCGACGCGCCGCTCGACGACCTGCTGGCCGCGAAGAACCGCGCCTACCTGGAGCTGGCGGGCGCCTCGACGGACGTGTTCCCGCAGATGCGCTCGTTCGTGGAGCGCCTGTCGGCCCGGGGCGTGCCGATGGCGGTGGCCTCTGGCTCGTCCCGGGCCGCCATCGAGGCCGTGCTCGCCGTCACCGGTCTCGCCACGCACATCGCCGTGACGGTCTCCGCGGAGGAGGTCGGGCGCGGCAAGCCGGAGCCCGACGTCTTCCTGGAGGCGGCGCGTCGCCTGGCCGCGGCGCCGGGCGACTGCGTGGTCGTGGAGGACGCGCCGCCGGGGGCGGCGGCCGCCCGCGCGGCGGGCATGCGGTGCATCGCCGTGCCGTACGTCGAGGACACGGCCGAGGACACGGCGTTCCTCGCGGCGGACCTGCTGTTCAAGGGCGGGCAGCGGGAGTTCACGGCGGAGGCCGCGTACGGGTGGGTCATGGGCGAGGCGTGACGCGCTAGGCGTGGTTCACGCGCCAGGGGTGACGGCGGCAGGGCGCACCGCTCAGGCGCCGCCCTCCCCCAGTTGCCCGCGCAGCCGTTGGGCGCGCAGCACGAGGAGCATCTCGAAGCGGCGGTCGGGGTCGTCGATCACGTCGCCCCACAGTTCGCGGATCTGCCGCAGCCGGTAGCGGGCCGTCTGAGGGTGGATGCCGAGGCGGTGCGCCACCTCGGGTGCCCCGCCCGCGGTCTCCATCCAGGCGAGCAGGGTCTCCGCCAGACGGCGGGCCTGGGCGGGGGCCGCGTCACGCAGCGGCGCGAGGCAGCGGTGGGCCGCCGCGTCGATCAGCTCCCCCGACGGCAGTAACACCAGTTCCTCCGTGCGCTCCGTGCAGTGCAGTACCTCGCCGTCCGGCAGCAGTCCGCTCTCGATGAGACGGACCGCCGTCTCCGCCCAGCGCAGCGATCTGGCGGCCGCCGCGAGCGGCACCGGCGGGCCGATCGCGCCCGACCAGCCGGCCGTGGCGCGCCGCAGGGTCTCAGAGCGGCCGGCGGTGCACGGTTCCGGCACGACGATGCGCGGCTGCTCGCTCTCCATGTCGAGGAGGATGCCGGGCTCGACGGCCGGTGCGACGGCTTCCCTGGCGGGGCGCACCAGGACGCCGACGGCGACGGTGGCCGGGAGTTCCCAGCTGATCCGGGCCGCCCGTTCGGCCAGGGTCCCGGCCGGGTCGCCGCGATGCTCCACGAGCAGCAGGTCGATCAACTGGCGTTGCAGGCGCAGCCGTTCGCCCGCGCGGCGGGCCGCGGCCTCGGCGTAGCCGCGTACCGACTGTTCCACGAGGCCGTCCAGGTACTCGAAGCCGGATTCGGCGAGTTCGTACATGGCGGGCGCGGCGATGTCGACCTGCTGCCCTATCTCGGCGAACCGCCGCCAGGCGAGTCTGACGCCGAGCCGGTAGGTGGCCTGGAGCGAGTCGAGGCTGCGGCCGCCGCGTCCCTCGCCGCGGCCGAACTCCTGGAAGACGTCCGGCGGTACGCGGGGACGCCCGGCCCCGGACGCCAGATTGTGTACGAAGCCTTCGATGGCCCGGCGGATGCCGACGAGCGCCATCGGCTCGCCGGACTCGTCCCCGACGAGCTTCAACTGGGGGTGCTCGCGCCGTATCTCGCCGAGGATCTCCTCGGCCAGCTTTTGTGCCCCGGCCAGGGCGATGGCGGAGAAACGGTCGACCTGCGCCTTGGGCACCTCGCTCCACGCGGGACGGGTCATCGGGCGGGCCGGCCGGTGTCGTAGCTGATCAGTGGGGTGTTCGGCTGTTCCGGGGTGGTCTGCAGCGCGGCCACGATGCCCAGCGCCGTGCCCACGGCGAGCGCCGTGGCCAACACTGCGGTGACGGCGGCGGCAAGAAGTCTGCGCATGTCGGGTCAGCTCCTAGCTGGAGGCGATCCCCACCCGTCGGCCGGCCCCCACCGGCTGAACGCACAGTGTTGACAGTACATTGACATTCCGTCAAGTGGCTGCCTACTGTTCTGAGCCCTTGAGGGCTGACCGGCCCGGGTCCGTGCATCTCCCTGCGAATTCTTTCGATCCAGGAGTGCCGGATGCGCCGTACTGCTTCACCGACCTCGCTTCTGCTCTTCGGGGCAGGAGTGTTCCTGCTCGTGCTGGCTCCCCTTCTCGCCTGGTACGTGGCACCCCAGGCCAAGCGGACACCTGTCGACGTCGACACCACGACCGTGTTCACCGGCACCGGCAGCTACTTCGACACCTCCAAGGTGAGAACCGTGCACGGGCAGCGGATCACGGTGACCCGCCAGGTGCGGGGCGACGTGGCCGACAGCGAGAAGAGCGGCAACGCCGTGTGGGACGTCTCCACGTCCGTCGACAGCGACGCCACACTGCCGGCGGCCGACACCCGCGACTCCTTGCAGTGGACGCTGGAGCGCTGGGTGACCGACCGTGCCACCAACGAGCCGGTGCACTGCTGCGACGAGTCCCCCGCCTTCGACGGCGAGGCCTACCTGAAGTTCCCCTTCGACGTCGAGAGGCGCTCCTACCGCTGGTGGGACGGCACGCTCGGCGGCGTGATCAGGCTCCGCTACAGCGGCACGGCCAAGGTCCAGGGGTACGAGGGGCTGCGGTTCACCGGCAGCGTGCCGCCGACCAGGACCGGGGTGCGCCAGGTGCCGGGGCGGCTGGTCGGCAGGGCCGGGGCCCCGCAGGTGCTGGCCGAGGAGTGGTACGCCAACAGCGGCGTCGAGCTGGTCGTGGACCGACGCACCGGGCGGATCGTGCACGCCGCCATCGGTCCCCGTAAGACGCTGCGCGCGCCGGGGTCGGACAAGGACGCGGTGGTGCTGCTGGAGAGCGAGCGGCTCGAGTTCACCGCGGAGACACAGCGGCAGCAGGTCGCGCTGGCCTCGCGCGACAGCGGCAAGCTCGCCCTCATCGGCTCGACCGCTCCGGTGGGCGCGGCGGCGCTGGGCGCCTTGCTCACGGCGATCGGCGCCGCGCTGGTGGCACGCGGTCGCCGTCCGGCTCCGGACCGCGCGAATGCTCACCTGATGACGAGTCCGCACGCCTGAGAGCGGCAGAAGTTGTCATACCGGTGAGTAGCCGCACGCCGACGGCGTATCCAAAACTGGCTGTCCCCACCACAGCACGGCCCCCCGGTCACCCCCCACCCTCCCCGACCCGGCACCGCCATCCCCCTTTCCCCTCCGCACCCTGAAACGAGTTGGAGCACCCATGCCCCAGCACGTACCTCCCCCACTGCTCGAGGCACCGCAGCAGCCGCCGGCCCACGCGCACCACCGCCGGCCAGTGCTGCCGGAGTTGTCCGAGAGCCCCCGGCACATCGTGTTCCTCGCCCATCGCGACCTCGGCAACGCCGCCGCGGGCGGCTCCGAACTGCTCGTCGACCAGCTCGCGCAGGGCCTCACCGCGCGCGGCCACCGGATCACCCTGCTGTGCGGCGGACCCGCCGTGCACCGGTCGTACCGGGTGGTGTCCGCCGGCGGCACGCTCGGGCACTACGCCGGCGCACGGTCCGCGTTCGCCCGGCAGGTCGGCGAGTGCGACCTGCTGGTCGAGGTCTGCAACGGCATGCCCTACCTGAGCCCCCTCTGGCACCGCGGTCCCACCGTCTGCCTGGTCAACCACGTCCACACCGAGCTCTGGGACATGCGCTTCCCGCCACCCGTCGCCCGAGCCGGCCGGCTGCTCGAGCACTGGGCGCTCGCCCGCGCGCACCGCGGCAACCTCATGGTGGCCGTCTCCCCGTCCACGGCCGGCGCCCTGCGCGCGATCGGCGTGCCCGACCGGCAGATCCGCGTGGTGCACAACGGCGTCGACGAACCGGCCGCGCGCAGCCCCCGCTCGCGTACGCCGATGTTCCTGGCGCTCGGCCGGCTGGTCGACTACAAGCGCATCGATCTGCTGCTGCACCTGTGGGAACGGGTCCGGCCGGTCACCGGCGGCCGACTCGTCATCGTCGGCGACGGACCCGAGCGGGCCCGTCTGGAGCGACTCGCCGGTGAGGGCGTCGAGTTCACCGGCCACGTGCCGGAGGAGGAGAAGCACCGCCTGCTCTGCGAGTCGTGGCTGCTGCTGCATCCCGCGGCCGTCGAGGGCTGGGGTCTCGTGGTGACGGAGGCGGGCGCACGCGGCACGCCCACGCTGGGCTTCGACGTACCCGGCCTGCGTGATTCCGTCCAGGACGGCGTCACGGGCCTGCTGTGCCGGGGCGAGTCGTCGTTCGCCGCGGCCTGGTGCACACTGGCGCTCGACTGCGACCGGCGCGAGGACATGGGGAAGGCCGCCGCCGAACGGGCCGCCGCGTTCCGCTGGAGCAGCACGGTGCGGCAGTTCGAGGCCGTGGCCGCGGAAGCGGTACACCGCTCACCTGCCCCGCAGGGCGGGGCGCCCGCCGTCACGAACGGCGCGCGGACGTGAAGGATCCTTCGTTTCGGCGTTCCCTCACCCTCTTCCGGGCGTTCCTGCGCGAACAGGCCGACCCTGACTCCGCCTACGGGCTGCTCGCCCGCGACGCGGCCGACCAGGTGGAGCGCCATGTGAAGCTGGACGGCCGGGTCGTCGTCGACGTGGGCGGCGGCAGCGGTCACTTCACCCGCGAGTTCAGACGGCGCGGCGCCCACGGCTACCTCTTCGAGCCGGACGCCGCCGAACTGGCGGCCGAGCCCTCCGAGGGAACGGTCGTCGCCGACGGATACCTCCTTCCCCTCGCCGAGGGCGCGGCCGACGTCTGTTTCTCGTCGAACGTGCTGGAACACGTCGCCGACCCGCGGACCTTCCTGAGCGAGATGGTCCGGGTCACCCGCCCCGGCGGCCTTGTCTACGTCTCGTTCACCAACTGGCTCTCGCCCTGGGGCGGTCACGAGTGGGCGCCCTGGCACTATCTGGGCGCCGAGCGGGCCCGTGCCCGGTACGAGCGCCGCAGCGGACGCGCCGCGAAGCACCGGCTCGGCGAGAACCTCTTCGAGATCGGTGTCGGCTCGACACTGCGCCATGTCAGGGGCCGCGGCGATGTGGACCTCGTCTGCGCGCGCTCGCGGTACTGGCCGGTCCTGCCGGAGCTCGTCCCGCGCGTGCCGGGCCTGCGTGAGTTCGCCACCTGGAACCTCCTCCTCATTCTCCGGCGGTGTTCATGACCAGCGCTGTCCACACACGACCGCCCGCCCGTCCCGCGGCCGGGGGTCCGCCATCCGACCGGCCGCCGGGGCCCCGGTCGCGCCGGTGGCTGCTGGGCTTCTGGGCAGCGGTGTTCGTGGCCTTCCTGGCGGTGTCGCCGGGCCGCATGACGTTCGAGACGAAGCTCGGCGTCGTCGCGGACCCGTGGCAGTTCCTCAGCGACCTGAGCGGGCTGTGGCACGACCGGTCCGGTTTCGGCGGCATCGCCGACCAGTACGTCGGCTACGTCGTCCCCATGCTGCCGTTCCACGCCCTGGCCGATCTGCTCCAGCTGCCCGTCTGGCTCGCGGAGCGGCTTTGGCTCTCGATCGTGGTGACGACGGCCTTCTGGGGCGCGCTGCGACTGGCCGAACGGCTGGGGGCCGGATCGCCGGGCAGCAGGCTCCTCGGCGCGGCCGTCTACGCCCTGTGGCCCACGTACACGATCGTCGTCGGCTCGACCTCGGCGGCCGCGCTGCCCGGCGCGATGCTGCCGTGGGTGCTGCTGCCGCTGACGAACCCGCACACCCCGCCGCGGATCGCCGCCGCCCGCTCCGCGTTGCTGATCCCGCTCATGGGCGGTGTGAACGCCGCGTCGACACTGGCGTCGCTGCTGCCCGTCGGGCTCTACCTGCTGTGCCGGCCCGGCGGGCCGCGCAAGCGGGCGCTCATCGCCTGGTGGACCCCCTTCGTGGTCCTCGCGACCGCCTGGTGGATCGTTCCACTGCTGCTCCTCGGCACGTACGGCGAGAACTTCATGCCGTACGTGGAGTCCTCGCAGACCACCACCGCCACGATGTCGGCGACCGAGGTGCTGCGCGGCGCGGGCAACTGGGTCGGCTATCTCAACTTCGGCGAGGCGTGGCTCCCGGCCGGCTGGACCGTCGCCACCTCGTCCGTGGCCGTCCTGTGCTCGGCGCTCGCCGCGGCACTGGGGCTCGCCGGTCTCGCCAGGCGTGACCTGCCCGAACGCCGCTGGCTGGTGGTGACCGTGCTGACCGTCGGCCTCGTCACGCTGGCCGGGTACGGCGGGGCGCTCGGCGGCCCCTTCCACGGGGCCGTGCAGGACTGGCTGAACGGCCCGCTGGTGCCGTTCCGCAACATCTACAAGTTCCAGACGGGAGCCGCCCTTGCCCTGGCGCTGGGCTTCATGCACCTGACCGCCGTCGTCTCCCTCTCCGCGCGGGTCCGCGGGCGCCGGCTCGTCCCGGCGGCGGCCCTGCTCGTACTGCCGGGCCTGTGCTGGCCGTACGTCAACGGCTCGGTCCTCCAGCCCGGTTCGTTCCCGCGGCTGCCCGCGTACTGGGAGACGACCGCCGACTGGCTGGCGGACAACGCGGCACAGGACCGGGCCCTCGTCGTGCCGGCGACCGCGCACGGCATCTACACCTGGGGCTCGCCCATCGACCAGCCGCTCGACGTCCTCGCCCGCTCGCCATGGGCGCAGCGGGACTACGTGCCCTTCGGCACACCGGGCAACCGCCGTGCGATGGACGCCGTCGAGCAGGTGCTCACCTCCGGCGGCGAGGTACCGGGCCTGAGCGCCTTTCTGCACCGGGCCGGACTGCACCATGTCGTGGTACGCAACGACCTCGACCCCCGCCAGCTGGGCCATGTCCCGACCACCACGGTGAAACGGACCCTGGAGGCTTCCGGATACCGGCGCGTCGCGGGCTTCGGCCCGGTGCTGACCGGCGGACGGATCGCCGACGACACACCGGTCCAGGTGGAGGGCCTGTTCCCACGGCAGCGGGCCGTGGAGATCTACGAACCGCCGGCGGGCACCGCACGCCCCGGCAAGGCCCGGCTGACCCCGGCGTCGGCGGCGGCCGTCGTCAGCGGCGGTCCCGAGTCCCTGCTGCCGCTGTCCGCCGGCGGGCGGCTCGACGGCCGGCCGGCCGTACTCGCCGGCGATGAACTTCCGGGTGTGGACCGGCTGTCGATGTACGCGGCGGGCGACGGGATGCGCCGCGCCGACACCCGGTTCGGACTGGTCAACTCGAACACGTCCCACACCTACACCCGCGAGGAACGCAACGCCCCCGAGGCGGTGCAGGACCCCGGCGCCGAGCCCCGGCAGATCCTGCCCCTGCCGGGCTCCGGGCACCAGACCACCGCCGTGCTGCGGGGCGCCGCGTCGGTGACCGCGTCGTCCGCCGGGACCTGGCTCTTCCACCTGCCGCAGTACGACCCGGTCAACGCCTTCGACGGCAATCCCGGTACGGGCTGGGCGGAGGGCTCGCCCGGATCGCCGGCGGGGGAATGGATCAGGATCGACTTCAACGGCCCGACCGACGTCCCGGCCACGCTCCGGCTGACCCCGCTGCCCAGCGGCAACGTCCGGGCCGCGCCGACGGCCGTCCGCGTCGAGACCGACCTCGGCAGCCGTACGAGCACGCTGCGCCCCGACGGCTCCCCGCAGGACGTCGACGCCCCTGCGGGCGCCGCGACCTGGCTGAAGGTCACCGTCCTGGAGTCGCAGCAGGGCCGTCCCGGACTGACCGGCGCCGGGTTCGCCGAGATCTCCGTGCCCGGCGTCCAGGTCACGCGCATGCTCCAGCTTCCCGAGGACGCACCGAAGGAGACCGGCGGCTCCGTCGTCTACTCGCTCCAGCGCGGCAGCGACCCGGGCGGACTGTCCGCCGTGGCCGCCGAGGTGGGGCTGCACCGGCAGTTCACCGCGTCCCGCTCCGGCCCGTACACCGTCCGTGCCGCCGCGCTGCCCGTGCCGGGCGAAGCGCTGGACAAGCTGCTGTTCGACCTCACCGGGCAGCGCGACAAGATCGTCGCGAGCGCCGACTCGACGGCGGCCCTGGGGACCAACCTCAGCCCCCGCAACCTCACTGACGGCGACCTCACCACGGCCTGGATCGCCGGTGAACGTCCCGTACTCCATCTGTCCTGGCCGAAGAAGACCTCGGTCGGCGAGATGGTCTTCGCGGCGGCCGGCGGGCTCTCCACCCGGCCGGAACAGGTGCAGATCAGCTCGCCCGACGGGACCGCCGTCGCCGCGGTGGACGAGAACGGCATGGCCCGCTTCCCGCCCATCACCACCGACCGGATGGACATCACCGTCTCGCGGACCGCACCGCTCACCCTGCACAACCCGGTCGCCGACGACCAGTTGCAGCTTCCGGTCGGCCTGAGCGAGATCCACATCCCGGCCCTCAAGGAGTTCCGCGCACCGCAGCCGGACCCGGAGCGGATGTTCAAGCTGCCGTGCGGCAAGGGGCCGGTCCTCTCCGTCGACGGGCAGTTCCTCGAGACCCGTGCCGAAGGACGGGTGGGAGACCTGACCGGGCGCCGGCCCGTCGAGGTCTCCCTCTGCACGGACGGGAGCCGGGTGGACCTCGACGAGCGGACCCACACGGTCGAGGCCGGAGACGCGGGCCCCCTCGCCGTCACCGGCGTCACGCTCACGACCGGCACGCCGGCGTCCGCCGCGGGTGCCGGGACCGAACGCGCCCTGGAGGTCCGGGAAGGCACGGGCGACCACCGGTCCGTGCGGGTCGGGCCGGGAGACGCCTCGTACCTCCAGCTCCACGAGAACCACAACCCCGGCTGGAAGGCCACGCTGGACGGCGAGGAGCTGACACCCCTGAGGATCGACGGCTGGCAGCAGGCCTGGCTGGTACCCGCCGGGCAGGGCGGCACGGTGAAGCTCGAGTACGAGCCGTCGTGGATGTACCGCGCCGGCCTGGCGGGCGCCGGGCTGCTGCTCGCCGTGCTGGTGTGCCTCGCGCTCGTCGGACGGCGCGACCGGGCTACGGAGCACCCTGCGGCGGCCCCTCCCGCGCCCGGGCCGCTGCTCGGCGCCTTCGCCCTGACGCTGGTGGCCGTGGTGGTCGCCGGACCCGTGGCGGTGGTGGTGCCCGTGCTGGCGGTTCTGGCGTGGCTGCGGCCGGCGTTCCTCGTACCGCTCGCGTTCACGGCGATGGCCGGAGCCGGCGCGGTGGCCGCGCTGGGAGCCGGCGACGGGCTGTCGCCGGACCGGGGCGCGTACGGGCCGGCGGCTCAACTCCTCGCCCTCACAGCCCTGTTCGCCGCTCTGGTGAGCGTGGGGCGGGAACGTGGCGGTCCCACCGGCGCCCACCGGTCCGGCGGAGGGCCCGCCGCGCCGGGCCCTGACGGCCGTCCACCCGGTGCCGGCACACCGGAACCGGGTCCGCCAAGGCCGCCCGGCGTGCCCGCGCCGCCGACCGGCGGCAGCGGCGGACCGCCGCGCCGGCATCCCGGAGGGAGTCTCTGATGGCGACGGTCGAGCGCCCCGTGTCCCCCCACGCGGCGGTGCCGGAGCTGCCGCGGGTGCCGTTCCCCGTCGTCGACGAGGTCGCACGGCACTGCGCGCAGGACACGGAACCCAACACGGTCCACATCGAGATCCATCTCCCCGGCGCCGTCGAACCGGACCGGCTGCGCGCCGCGTTCGGGCAGGCTCTGTGCCGCTATCCGCGTGCGCTGATGCGCGAGCGGGCCCGCGGCCCGCTCGCACGGCGCTACGAGTGGGAGCTGACGCGCGGGCCCGACACGGAGGTGATGACGTTTCCGCCGCGCGCGGCCGGCGCCCTCGTCCGGGCACGGGAACGCGCCCTCGCCGAGGCGCCGCCGCTGACGTCCTCGCCGCCGCTGCGGCTCGAGGTCGTCGAGGAACCCGGCAGACCCGGCTGTGTGCTGGTGTTCACGCTCAACCACACGGCCCTCGACGGCCCCGCGTGCCTGCGGCTGGCGGCCACGGCCGCGGAGATCTACAGCGGCACGCCGGCCCCTGCCGCACCCCCACCGGCCCGGCCCGCGCCCCCCGGACGGACGCACCGGGCGGGCGGCCCCGCCCTGCCGGGCAGACCCGCGCGGGTCGCGGCGGGCATCCCGGGACCGGTGCCTGGCAACGCGATGCTCGTCACCGAACTGCCCGTGCCCCGGCGGGAGACAGGAGCCCCCTACACGGTCAACGACCAGCTGATGGTGGCCACCGCCCTCATGGTCGCCGACTGGAACCGGGCCCATGACGCCCCACGCCGGCCGCTGCGCATCACCATGCCCGTGGACGACCGGAGCCGTGGCCCCGAGATGCCCATCGGCAACGGCACCCGGCTGGTCGAGGTCGGCTTCACGGCCGCCGAGACCGACGGCCTCGACCTCGCGCGACTGCTGCGCCGAACCGCGGAGCGGACCCGCGCCCTCAAAGCCGCACCCCGTCCTCAACTGGGGCACGGAGCCGCCCTGTTGACGCTTCCTCTACTGCCGGTCGCGGCGCGGGCCGGGCTCACCCGTGGTCTGCGGCTGCTGGCCGCGCCGTGGACGTCGACGACGCTGCTGAGCAACATCGGCCGCATCCCGTATCCGCTGGACTTCGGCGACGCCGGACGGGCCGTCGCCGTCTGGTTCTCCGCGCCGGCCAGGATGCCGCGCGGCCTCACCGTCACCACCGCCGCCACGGGAGGCCGGCTCCATCTGGTGCTGCGGTGGTCGCGTTCGCTGCTCTGCGACGAGGACGGCGTACGGCTGCGCGAGCTGTTCGCACACCATCTGAAGTCGACGGAGGCACTGTGACCGGCACCGGCTCACCGTCCCTGCGGGACTTCTACGAGGATCCCGCCGTCCCCGTCGCCTCCGGCGACGCCCGCAGCAGACGCCAGGCACGGCTGCTGGCCGACGCCCTCGGCCCGGCGACCGGGCGGCTCGTCGTCGACGTGGGATGCGGCGACGGCAGCGCGGCGCGGGCCGCGGCGCCGTACCTCGGCGGCCATCGGCTCGTCGGCGTCGACTGGTCTCACGACGCGCTGCGCCGTGCCCGGCCGCACATCGGGAACGTGGTGCGCGGCGAGCTCGACCACGGGCTGCCGTTCGCCGACGGCTGCGCCGACGCGGTGCTGTTCAGTGAGGTCATCGAGCATCTCGTCGACCCGGACCACGCGCTGGACGAACTGCGCCGGATCCTTCGGCCGGCAGGCCATCTGATGCTCTCGACGCCGAACCTCGCGGCCTGGTACAACCGCGCCCTGCTGCTGGCGGGGGTGCAGCCGGTGTTCTCCGAGGTGAGCCTGCGCGGGATCCACGGCCGGCCCGGTTCGCAGGTCGTGGGCCATCTGCGGCTGTTCACGGCCCGTGCCCTGCGCTCGTACCTCACGGCCGCCGGATTCCGCGACGTGCGGATCACCGGCGCGCCGTTCCACGGGGTGCCGCGCGGGCTGCGGCTGCTGGACCGGGCGGCGTGCGCGGTGCCCGGCGCGGCGTCCATCCTCCTCGCGCACGCCCGGCGGGGGTAGCGGCCGTGTGGTGGGGCGTGGGCGCGGCGCTGATGGCCAATCTGCTGTACAGCGTGGGATTCGTCCTGGAGAAGAAGGCCCTCGGCCGGCTGCCCGCGCTCTCCGCGGGCAGGCCCGTGCACGTCGTCCTGGTGCTGCTGACCAGTCCGGCGTGGATCGCCGGATCGCTGGCACTGGCCGCCGGGTTCGCGGCCCAGCTGATCGTCTACCGGGCGCTGCCGATCGCAGCCGCCCAGGGAATCTTCGTTTCGGGACTCGTCCTGCTCCTGCTGCTCTCTTCGGCGGTGCTCGGCGAACAGCCGTCGGGCCGCGAACGCTACGCGCTCGGCGCGGTGCTCGTGGCGCTGCTGATGGTCGTCGCCTCCGTCCGGGAGGGCGAGGACACGGTGAGCGGCGGAGCTCCGTGGACGCTGGTGCTGCTGGTGAGCGTGCCGACCCTCGCCGCGGGCGTGTGGCTGTACGGCCGGGTCGAGCAGCGCTCCCGCAAGCGCCACCGGCTGCCGACCAACGGCATCGGCTACGGCGTGGCCGTGGGTCTGCTGTACGGGGTCAGCTCGCTGGCGATCAAGGGCGCGTCGAGCAGGCTGACCACGGCCGACGTCGGCGACGCGGCCCGCTCGCTGTTCACCTCGCCCTACCCGTATCTGCTGATGTTCACGGCGGCGGCCGGTCTCGTCATGTCGCAGGCTGCGCTGCAGCGTTGTCGTGCCTCCCTCATCGTGCCCGTCTGCACCACGGTGACCTGTCTGTTCACGGCGGTGCTCGGGACGATCACCTTCGGGGAGCGGCTGCCGGAGGATCCGCTGCTGCTGACCCTGCGGGTGGCCGGCACGGCGCTGGCGCTGTCCGTGCTGCTCGCCCTCCCCCGCCACGATCCGGCCCCGCGTACGCAGGGACCGCCCCCGGTCGCCTGAACCCGACCGAACCGACCCGACCGACTGAACCGACCGACTGAACCGAAACCGAACCGACGGAACCGTAAGGACGTTGCCATGGACGCCGACGACCCGCTGCTGCGCATCCTCGCCTGCCCGCTCGACAAGGGCCCCCTGACACTGCTCGGCGGACAGAACATCCTCTACAACCCGAGGCTGCAGCTGAGCTACCCCATCGTGGACGGCATCCCCCAGCTGCTTCCGTCGTCGGGGAGCAGGGTCACGGAGGACGACCACGCCAGGTACCTGCGGGCGGCCGCCGAGTGACCACTGTCGCGGCGGCGGTCGCCTCCCGCCTGCCCACCCGCTGGGTCGGCTCCGCGGCCTGCGCCCTCTACCCGCGCTTCGAACCGGAACTGGGCCGGCTCGCCGACTTCTGTCCGCGAGGAGGCACGGCGATCGACATCGGCGGCTGGTACGGCCCCTGGTCCCGCCGGCTGGCCGCCCGCTCCGACCATGTCGTGACCATGGAACCGGTGCCCCACCTCGCCCGGTACCTGCGGTCGACGCTGCCCGGCAACGCCCGGGTCGTGCAGGCGGCCGCCGGCGACCGGGAGACCACCGCCCGGCTGTGGCTGCCGGCGGGCGACCGCGGGGACCGGGGGGTCTCCTCGCTCGCCCGCCGGGACATCCACTCCCACAGCGTGGCCGTGCCGGCGGTCACCGTCGACAGCCTCGGCCTGCACGACGTGCGGTTCGTGAAGGTGGACGTGGACGGCGAGGAACTCCCGGCCCTCCTCGGCGCCGCGGGCCTGCTGCAACGGGACCGCCCGGCGCTCCTCGTCGAGCTGGAGACCCGCATCCGGCCCATCACCCCGGTGATCGCCCTGCTGACCGGGCAGGGCTACCGGGGCTGGGTACTGGCCGCCCGCTCGTGGTTGCCGTTGGACGACTTCGACCTGGCCGGCCACCAGTCGAGGACCGAGCACCTCGTGCACCGGGGGCTGCTGCGCCGGGCACTGGCGCAGCGAGAAGGCCGGTACATCAATTCGGTGCTCTTCCTGCCGGAGGGACGCGTCCCCGGGGGCACGACGGTGCCCGGGCGACCACCCGCATGACCTTTACATGAGGGATTAATCAGGTATGAGGCGTTGATGCGAAGATGTCCGTATGGATGTACGGAACAGGAACCGCGTCACGGTGAGCGGGAGGGCCGACGGTCCGGTGGTGATGCTGGCGCACGGGTTCGGGTGCGACCAGAACATGTGGCGTCTTGTGGTGCCGACGCTGGAACGGGACTTCCGGGTGGTGCTCTTCGACCACGTGGGGGCCGGCCGGTCCGACCTGTCGGCATGGAACGAGGAGCGGTACACCACCCTCGACGGCTACGCCGATGACGTACTGGAGATCTGCCACGAGCTGGACGTGCGTCCCGTCTTCGTCGGGCATTCGGTGAGCGCGACGGTCGGTGTCCTGGCGGCCTCGCGGGAACCGGAGCGCTTCGCACGGCTCGTCCTGCTCACCCCGTCGCCGTGCTACATCGACGATCCCGCGACCGGCTACCGGGGCGGATTCAGCGCCGAGGACATCGACGAGCTGCTGGAGTCGCTCGAATCGAACTATCTGGGCTGGTCGGCGGCGATGGCTCCGGTCATCATGGGCAATCCGGAGCGCCCGGAACTGGGCGAGGAGCTGACCAACAGCTTCTGCCGCACCGATCCGAGGATCGCCCGCGTCTTCGCCCGCGCCACCTTCCTGTCCGACAACCGGGACGACCTCGCCAAGGTGCGTGTTCCGACGCTGATCGCCCAGTGCTCCCAGGACGCGATCGCCCCACGGGAGGTGGGGGAGTTCGTGCACGCGCAGATCGACGGGAGCGAGCTGGTCACGCTCACCGCGACCGGCCACTGCCCGCAGCTCAGTGCGCCGGAGGCGACCGCCGCGGCGATCGCCTCGTTCGCCGCCGGAGCGGGCCGGTGACGTCCGGGGACACCCCCGACCGCACACCGGGCCGCCCCCGGGACCGCGGTGCGGTGCCCGGTGGCGGAGAAGGCACCGGCCAGGTCTCCGCGCTGCTGGAGGACAGCGCCGAGGACCTGTACGAGAACGCACCGTGCGGCTACCTCTCCACCCTGCTGGACGGGCAGATCGCCAAGATCAACCGCACCCTGCTGGACTGGCTGGGGTACCGGCGCGAGGACCTCGTGGGCCGCAAGCGGTTCGCCGACCTGCTCACCGTCGGCGGCAAGCTCTACCACGAGACCCACTTCGCGCCGCTCCTGCGACTACAGGGAGAGGTCAGCGGTATCGCGCTGGAGATGAAGGCCGCCGACGGCAGCCGGCTGCCGGTCCTGGTGACCTCCGCCCTCAAGCGGGACAGCGACGGCCGGCCCCTGCTGATCCGTACCACCGTCTTCGACGCCCGTGACCGCCGCGCTTACGAGACGGAGCTGCTCCGCGCCCGGCAGGAGGCCGACCGGGAACGAGAACGCCTCCAGCGCCTGGCCACCACACTGCAGAGGACGCTCCTGCCGCCCGCGCTGGAGAACGTGCCCGGCCTGGACGTCGCCGCGCACTACCACATCGCGTCGGTCGACGAGGTCGGCGGCGACTTCTACGACCTGTTCCCCCTGACCGCCGGCACCTGGGGGCTGTTCCTGGGCGATGTGTGCGGCAAGGGGGCGGCCGCCGCGGCCGTCACCTCGCTGGCCCGGTACACCCTGCGGGCCGCCGCCGTCTACCACCCCGACCCGGCGGCCGTGCTCGGCAACCTCAACGCCGTGCTGAACCACGAGCCCCACGGCGAGGACCCCCGTTTCTGCACCGTCCTCTACGGCCTGCTCACCCCCGCCGACCGCGGCGGTTTCCACATCACGCTCGCCGGCGGGGGGCATCCGCCGGCGGTGCTGATGCGCGCCGACGGGAGCGCCGACTACGTGCACACCCCCGGCGGGCAGCTGCTCGGCGTCGTGCCCGACGCCGACATCGCCACCGCCACCGTCCACGTAGCGCCCGGCGACACGCTGCTGCTCTACACCGACGGCCTCACCGAGGCCCACACCACCACGGCCGGCGGTCGCTACGGCGACGAGGCGCTCCTGGACTTCGCCCGGTCCCTCGCCCCGACCACCGCGCAGGAGGCCATCGCGGCGGTGCGGGAGCTGCTCGACTCCTTCGACAAGGTGGACGACGACACCGCCCTCCTCGCCATCACCGCTCCGCGCCCCGGTCGTGAGGAGGCTCGGGAAGCCGGCTGACGAGCACGCCGGACCTCGCGCGGCCGAGCCGTGAGGAGTCGGCGTTCCCCCCTGAAGCGGCGCCGGGACGCTGTGCCATACTCAGCGCGCTCACTGCCCGTCCCGAAGTCGTGGGGAACACCGTTGAAGCCCGATCTCGCCGCCCTCGGCGCCGGACCCGTCGCCGCCCTTCCCACCCGGGCCGGCGGGCGGACACAGAGCCCCGTTCCGGCGGTCGCCGGCGTCCGCGCGGGCAGGGAAACGTGAGCGGTATAGAACTGACGACCCCGTACCAGGACACGGACGCGGACCAGCTCTCCTTCACCCTCGGCCGGCCCGCACGCGAGGCACTCGCCGTACGCGACCTCACCGTCGGCGGGCTCGACATCCAGCTCCGGCTCCTCGGCGCGTCCCATCAGGTCTTCGCGGGGCCGGTCCGGGAGACCGTGGCCTGCCTGCCCGGCGTCGCCGGGGGCCTGCCCGGGTCCGCGGTACACGAGTTCGACGAGTGGCACTACCGCTTCACCGCCCGCGTCCGGCACTTCACCGCCGCCGGGTTCAGCGAAGAGGTGCACCGGATCCGCAAGCGGTCCGACGACGCCGCCGAGTCGCTGCACGGCATCTTCCCCGGCTCCCCCGAGGCGGTCACCGCACTGACCGTCGAGCGGCTCAGCACCGGGCCGGGATGGCGCACTTGGCACACCTACCCGCAGAGCCGCCAGATCGTGGCGACGTACACCCGGCTGGAGGCCCGATGAAGACAGCCCGACTCATCAGCGTGACGATACTCGCCACGATCGCGCTCACCGCCTGTTCCAGTGAGCCGGACGACGGCAACGACGTGCCGTCCACCTGGATCCGCCAGCAGTACACCAGCAGCGGCGTGGGCTATGTCGACACCAGCGACACGACGTCCAAGGTCGCGAAGGAGATCGACGGCCACACCTCGGCCCGTGACCGTATCGACGACTCCGGCAAGGTCTTCCTGCGCTACCGGGACGACATCGTCTCGATCGTCCCGCACCAGAACGGCAGCCGGATCGAGATCGACGACTACCGCACCGGCTACCACCGCTGGAAGTCCAACATCCGGTCCGTGTGGCCGGACCCGGACAGCAACGAATTCCGCGGCGGCGGCCCCGGATCCGGCAAGTGACCGCCCACCGCGCCCCGTAGCGTCCCCGGTCCCGTACCCACCCGCACTCCTCGACGACGTCCCCGAAAGGCATCCCCGTGGCAGAGATCTTCGAGTCGGCAGGCGTCGCCCTGCTCTACGGTCTGGTCGGCTTCATCGTCATGGCCGTCGGCTTCATCGCCCTCGACCTGGTGACCCCCGGCAAGCTCGTCCATGTGGTGTGGACCGAGCGCAACCGCGGCGCGGCAGTCCTCCTCGCCGGCCAGACGATCGCCATCGGCCTTGTCATCGACCAGTCCATACGGGCCAGCGAGTCCGAGCAGGGCCTCGGCCTGGGACTCGCCAGCACCCTGCTGTACGGCCTGTCCGGAGTCGTGGTGATGACGTTCATCGCCGTCGTCGTCGGTCTCCTCACGCCCGGCCGGCTGGGTCACGCCGTGCTCGACGACAACGGCGACCGCCCCCACCCCGCCGCCTGGGTCCAGGCGGCGATGTACATCGGCACGGCCTTCATGGTCGGCGCCGCGGTCTCCTGAACCGGACGATGGGCACCACCACTCCGGACGACACGGCCGCGGACGAGGCGGCCCCGGCACCGGCCGCGGCGGGGAACACCGCCGCGTGCCCGGGCCCGGCGGACGGCCCGCCCGCCGCAGCCGACGCCGAGCCTTCCGCCGCCGCCCACTCCCGCGGGTCCCGCTTCCTGCTCCTGTTCGCGGTGTTCCTCTGCGCGGCCTGCGGCCTGGTGTACGAACTGGCGCTGACGGCGCTGGGCAGTTACCTCATCGGCAACTCCGTGATGCAGACCTCCGTGGTCATCTCCGTCATGGTCTTCGCCATGGGCATCGGCTCGCTGGCCGCCAAGCCGCTGCAGCGGCGGGCGGTCGGCTCCTTCGCCATGGTGGAGGGGCTGCTCGCGCTCGTCGGCGGGCTCTCGGTACTCGTCCTCTACGTGTCGTTCGCCTGGCTGCGGATCTACATGCCGTCGATGGTGGTGGTCACGTTCGCCGTCGGCCTCCTCATCGGGGCCGAGATCCCGCTGCTGATGACGCTGCTCCAGCGGATCAGGCGGCAGGAGGCGGGCAGCGCCGTGGCCGACATGTTCGCCGTCGACTACATCGGAGCGCTGGTCGGCGGGCTGTGCTTCCCGCTGCTGCTGCTTCCCGCCTTCGGGCAGCTCAAGGGCGCGCTGGTGGTGGGCGCCGTCAACGCCGTGGCCGGGGTCGTCGTCGTCCTGTGGATCTTCCGCCGGCAGACCCGCCGCGTCGTACGCGTGTCGCTGCTGACCGGTATGGCGGCCGTCCTCGCCGTGCTCGGCACGGTCTACGCCCTGGCGGACGACATCGAGGTGACCGCACGTCAGCAGCTGTACCGCGACCCGATCGTGCACGCCGAGACCACGCCGTATCAGGACATAGTCGTCACCCGGTCGACCGCCTTCACCGGGGACCCCGACATGCGGCTGTTCCTCAACGGCGATCTGCAGTTCTCCTCCGTCGACGAGTACCGCTACCACGAGGCCCTCGTCCACCCGGCGTTGTCGGGCAGGCGCTCCTCGGTGCTGATCCTCGGCGGCGGCGACGCACTCGCCCTGCGCGAGGTGCTGCGCTACGACGACGTCGAGGACGTGACGCTGGTCGACCTCGATCCGGCGATGACCAGGCTCGCCCGCACCTTCGAGCCGCTGCGCGAGCTGAACCGGGACGCGCTGCGCGACCGCCGGGTCACGGCCGTCAACGCCGACGCCTTCAACTGGCTGCGGGACGCCACGCGGCGGTTCGACACGGTCATCATCGACTTCCCCGACCCCGACAGCGCGGCGCTGGCCAAGCTGTACTCGGTCGAGTTCTACCACCTGCTCAAGCAGGTCCTGAAGCCCGAGAGCCAGGTCATGGTGCAGGGCGGGTCCCCGTTCTTCGCCCCCAAGTCGTACTGGTCCATCGCCGCGACGATCGGCGAGGCCGGATACCGCACGACCGAGTACCAGGTGGACGTCCCGAGCTTCGGCAACTGGGGCTTCATCCTGGCCACCCCCGGCGCCGACGGCCCGCCCCCGGCACTTCGCCTGGCCGAACAGGCGCCGGCACTGCGGTTCCTGGACGACTCCGTCCTCGAGGCCGCCGCCGTCTTCCCGCTGGACCGCCGCCGCCTGGAGGTCCGGGCGAGCACGCTGATGGATCCGGTGGTGCTGGAGTACACGCTCAACGAGTGGCGGAACTACTGAGCCCCACAGGAGTCCGGGGCGGGCGACGGCAGTAGGACCGCCCGCCTCGGGCCTCCCGGCGGCCCGCCGCCGTCCAGCCGTCCTGCCGCCCTGCCGCCTGCGTATGCCGTCCTTCCGACGCGGAACCCCGGTTCACTCAGGGCCAGGTGCACCGGTGCGCCCTCTCCTGCCGACTCTCCCAGGCGTCTGCCGCCGGTTCTTCTCTTGCGCCCGGAACGGGCCTTCGCTTCTGCCTGATTCACGGCACTTCGCCGCATTCATGACGCTCCACGGAATCCCGCACCGGCGACATCCGGCCATGCCCTCTCACCGATTTCGTACTGAGGGGTAGGCCCGCGCGCGCTCTTGCTATACGGTCCGTCTAACAGCTTGCTAGACGCCGCGTCTAATAAGCTGCGGCGGCATCCCGGCGGCGAGGACGGCCGACGGTGCCCGCCGGCCCGCACCCGACAGCGAACAAGGAACATCACACCACTCGTTTCGAGGAGCCGCACCATGTCCAGCAGCACCCTCCGGCCCAAGACGCAGGAACCGTCCCACGAGCAGGACGTCGCCCGGCGGTTGCTCGACTCGGCCGCCGTGCTCGCGTACGACCCCGCCACAGAGGTGGACTGGGAGACGCCGCTGGACAAGGACTTCCACGGCGCCAGCCCCGAGTGGAGCACCCTCTACGGCACCGCGTACTGGAGCGAACTGACGGACGCCCAGCGCAAGGAGCTGACGCGGCAGGAGGCCGCGTCCGTGGCCAGCACCGGCATCTGGTTCGAGATGATCCTTCAGCAGATGGTCCTCCGCGACATCTACGCCAAGGACCCGACCGACGCCACGTTCCAGTGGGCGCTCACCGAGATCGCCGAGGAGTGCCGGCACTCGATCATGTTCGCCCGTGGCGCCCAGAAGCTCGGGGCCCCCGCGTACCGGCCGCACCGCTTCGCGGTCGAACTGGGCCGCGTCTTCAAGACCGTCGCGTTCGGCGAGGCGGCGTACGCCGCGATCCTCGTCGCCGAGGAGGTCCTCGACGTCATGCAGCGCGACTGGATGCGCGACGAGCGGGTGGTGCCGTTCGTCCGGACCATCAACAACATCCATGTCGTCGAGGAGTCCCGGCACATGAAGTTCGCCCGTGACGAGACGCGCAAGCGCCTCCGCGGAGCCGGCCGGCTGCGGCGGCAGATCAACGCCCTCGTCGTCGCCATCGCGTCGTACGTCATCGTCACCAGCATGGTGAACAAGAACGTCTACGCGAACGCCGGGCTCGACAAGGAGCGCGCCGTCCGCGAGGCCAAGGCCAACGAGCACCACAAGTCCATGATGCGGTCGAGCTGTTCGGGACTCATGGAATTCCTGGCCTCGGCCGGTCTGCTCACCCGGCCCGCCCTGTTCTTCTACAAGCGCGCCGACCTGATCTGACAGCACGAGCGACCCCGACCCGACGACCCGACGACCCGACGACCCGACCGAACCTGAGCCGAGCCGAGCCGAGTTGACGACATGACCTACGCCATCACGCAGACCTGCTGCAGCGACGCCACCTGCGTCGCCGTGTGCCCGGTCAACTGCATCCACCCCACCCCGGAGGAACGGGCCTTCGGCAGCACGGAGATGCTATATATCGACCCGAGATCCTGCATCGACTGCGGCGCCTGCGCGGACGCCTGCCCGGTGGACGCGGTCTTCCCCGTGGACAGCCTTTCCGGGATGCAGCAGGAGTACGCGGCGATCAACGCGGCCTACTTCGAGGACAAGGCATCCGAACCGGCGGGCGACAGCCCGAACTTCCACGTCTGGGGCGAGCCGGAGTTCAAGCGCGTCCTGCCGGCCGACTTCGCGCCGATCCGGGTCGCGGTCGTCGGCACCGGCCCTGCCGGCATGTACGCGGCACAGGACCTGCTGCTGCACACCAACGCCGAGGTGACGCTTGTCGACCGGTTGCCGGTGGCCGGCGGTCTCGTGCGCTACGGCGTGGCACCGGACCATCCCGCGACCAAGAAGGTCGGTGACACCTTCGGGCGGTTCCACACGCATCCGCGGGTGCGGATGCACCTGGGCGTCGAGGTCGGCAAGGACGTCACGGCGGAAGAACTCGCCGCGCACCACGACGCGGTGATCTACGCCGTCGGCGCCTCGTTCGACCGCCGGCTCGGGATCCCGGGCGAGGACCTGCCCGGCAGCATCTCGGCGACGGCGTTCGTCGCCTGGTACAACGCCCACCCCGAGATCGCGCCGGACGCCGTGGACCTGTCGGCCGAACGCGTGGTCGTGGTCGGCAACGGCAACGTGGCCCTCGACGTCGCGCGGATCCTGGTCCGAGACCCGGAGACACTGGCCGGCACCGACATCGCCGACCACGCGCTGGCGGCCCTGCGCGCCGGGAAAGTACACGAAGTGGTGCTCCTCGGCCGTCGCGGCCCCTCGGACGCGGCGTACACCAGGTCGGAACTCCTCGCTCTCAAGCACCTGCCCGGCGTGGAGCTGGTGGTGGACGACCACGATCCACGGATCGGCGCGGGCATCGAGAACGCCGGGGCCAAGGACAAGGCCGCCGATCTGAAGGACGTCACCCGCCGCGAGATGGACTGGTCCCTTCCGCCTGCACCGGGACGGCGCATCGTGTTCCGCTTCCACTCCGCACCGACGGAGGTTCTCGGCGAGGACACCGTGCGTGCCGTACGCACCACGGGGACGCCGGAAGCTCGGGACATACCCGCCGGCATGCTGCTGCGGGCCGTCGGCTACCGGGGCGCGCCGATCACCGGCCTGCCCTTCGACGAGGCCACCGGCACCGTGCCGCACGCGAACGGCCGCGTGACGGGGATGCCCGGGACGTACGTCGTGGGCTGGATCAAGCGCGGGCCGTCCGGCGGCATCGGCGCGAACCGTACGTGCGCCGCCGAGACGGTCGGCACGCTCCTCGCCGACGCCGTCGCCGGTGCGCTGCCCGCGCCCTCGTCGCCGGCGAAGGCGTTCCAGCGGCTGGTACGCAGCCGCAACCGCCAGGTCGTCGACGCGTCGGGGCTGGCGGCGATCGAACGGGCCGAGGTCGCCCGCGGCCTGCGTGAAGGCAGACCGCGGGTCAAGCTGACCACGGTCGCGGAGCTGGTGAGGTCGGCGAAGTCCGGCCGCCGTCTGCTGCCGCGCTGACCGGGCGCGACGCCGCCGGCCGATGCATCGCTGACAGGCGTCTCCCCGGGACTTGGGCGCTACGGGCTCCCGGAGTGCGCGGACCGCTCCCCGGGCCGTCCGCCAACCTCCTAAGCGACACTCATGGCTCGTCATCACCGCGCTCGACATTCCGCAGGGGCGCGCGATCCGGGGGGCCGGCACCGTGCGCCTCCCTGCTCTTCCGTGTCCCCCGCCACTGGGGCAGTCTGAGGAGGGGGTGGTCATGAGCCGGCGTAGGACGTCACGGCAGGAACTGAACAGGGCCCGCAGGCGTACCAGTTTCATCGGGCGTCACATGGAGCGTGACTCCTTCCACGCCAATCTGGGCCTCGATCCCGGGGAGGCGAACTACCTCTTCCACGTGCATGGGGTGGCGGGAGTCGGCAAGTCGTCACTGGTACGTCACTGGGAGGAGACCGCCCGAGCCGCCGGTGCCGTGACGGCGATGGTGAGCGAGGATGTCAGCAGCCCCATCGAGGCGATGGAGTCCATCGGCGCGCAGTTCGCTCGGCAGGGGCAGGCGCTCGGCAAGTTCGAGACCGCTGTGGAGCGTTACCGCAAGCACCGGCACGAGGCCGATGCGTCCCTCGCACTCCCTGCGATGGACCGCGAGGGCGGGGCAGCGTCGACGTCCAGCAGGACGGCCGCACAGATCGGGATGGGTGCCCTGAGTCTGACGCCCGTCATCGGCCCCGCCGCGGCCGCACTGGACGTGGAAGTCCTGGCGCGGGGGACTGACCGAATGCGAGCCGCCGTCAGCAGCCGTCTGCGCAACCACCACGACGCCGAACTCGTACTGCATCCCCTGCGTGTACTGACCCCCGTTTTCCTCCAGGGGCTTGCGGATGCGGCCGAAGATCACCCCTGGGTCGTGCTGTTCTTCGACACCTGGGAGCGCACCGAGCCCTTCCTCGACGCCTGGCTGCGCGGCATGGTGTTGAACGACGACCAGGGTGATCTGCCGGTGAACGTGATCGTCGTCATCTCGGGCCAGGCGGCCCCGACCGCCCGCGAGTGGGCCGAATACCGTGACCTGATCGTGGACATACGGTTGGAGGTCTTCACGGAGGCAGAGGCCCGTGCGCTGCTCAGCGCTCGAGGAGTGACGGACGAGGCGGTGGTGGCCACCATCCTGCGCATGTCCGGTCGACTCCCCGTCCTCCTGGACACTCTCGCCCGTGTTCATCCGTCAGGCCCGGACTCCCTGGACGACCCCTCCGAAACCGCGGTCCAGCGCTTCCTCCACTGGGTGAGCGACCCGCATCAGCGCGCTGCCGTCCTCGCGTGTGCTCTGCCCCTCCAACTCGACGAAGACATCTATCGCACCGTGGCCCCGCAGGAGACCGCTGATCAGTACGCGTGGTTACGCGGCCTCCCCTTCGTGTCCGGTCAGGGCGGTCGCTGCCGCTATCACGACGTAGTACGCACCAGCATGCTCCGGCTCCAGCGCACCCGGTCCCCGCTCGACTGGTCCGAACGCCATATCCGCCTTGCCGACACCCATGCCCGTTGGCGTGCCGACCTCGAAGACGGACTCGCTCCCGACAAACGCTGGTCGGACAGCGCCTGGCGCGAGCATCGGCTGAACGAGACCTACCACCGTCTCTGCGCCTCTCCCCAATTCCTTGCGTCAGCTCTCGAAGAAGCAGTCGAGGCATGCTCAGAAGGGCTGCCCACTCTTCGCCGGTGGGCCGATACCCTCACCCGCGCCGGGAATGACACCGACACGTTCTCCCTGACCACCTGGGGCCAACGCCTCGAAGCCGCAAGCGCGCGCGGACCCGGCCTGGCAAGCGTCCTCACCGAACTGCTCGCCTCAGCCTCGCTGGGAACCACTGCACGCGCCCACGCCCACCTCCTGCGCGGCCGGCAATTCTTCCGGGCCGCTCACCCCGAGGGCGCTCTGACAGACTTCACTGCAGCACACGATCTCGCCCCGACACTTGTGGCGGCCACCACCGACCGAGGCACCGCATTCGCATGGTTGGGGCGATTCGACGAGGCTGTCACCGACTTCGACCGCGCCATCGGACTCGACCCCGGCAACGCCTGGATCGTCACCCGCCGCGGAGTGGTACAGCGGCTGGCCGGCCGCTACGACCGGGCCATCGCCGATTTCGACCGCGCCATCGAACTCGACCCCGGCGACGCCTGGGTCATCGCCCACCGCGGGGTGGCACAGCGGCTGGCGGGCCGCTACGACCGGGCCATCGCCGACCTCAGCCACGCCATCGAGCTCAACCCCCGCTATGCCTGGGCCATCGCCAGCCGGGGCGAGGTGTATCGGCTGGTCGGCCAGTACGACCGTGCCCTCGCCGACCTCAGCCACGCCATCGAATGTGAACCTGGCGTCTGGGCCATGACCTACCGGGGCGAGGTGCACCGGCTGGCCGGGCGCCACGACCAAACCGTCACCGACTTCGACCAGGCCGTCGAACTCGACCCCGACTATCCATGGGCCGTCGCCAACCGGGGGGTGACGTACCGGCTGTTGGGCCAGTACGACCGTGCCATCACCGACCTCAACCACGCCATCGAGCTCAACCCCCGCTACGCCTGGGCCATCGCCAACCGTGGCTCGGTGCACCGGCTGGCAGGCCGCCACGGTCCAGCACGCAGAGACATCGAGCAAGCACTCGTCATCGCACCGGAGAGGGCGGACTATCTCCTGCAGAAAGCGGTGCTCATCAGCCAGGTCGACGGGGTTCCGGCTGCGGCCGACACCTGGCGACAGCTGGCTCGGTGCTCGATGGACTCCAGCGATCAGCACGAGTTGCTCTCGCTCTTCCTGGCCGCCCTCTCGGCGGGGAGGTCGGATGAAGCGAACACCGCGTTCCACCAGTTCATCAGCCGGCGCCCCGACTCCAGCACCACTACCGACGCGTTGCAGTACCTGCACGAACTCGCTGCCTGCCCCGGCGTGGCCCAGGACGGTATCGACCGCTACCGTCGCACGCTCGCGAACCGGTTGGGCAGGTGACCCGAGCCGGGATTCACCGGCTCGCCCGGCCAACCAGCCGGGAGGAGGCCACGAGCTCCTGCCGACCGGAGCGTGAGGGGCACCGAGTCTGGATCCGGGAACGGCCTTCCACCAGGCGTGGCTCCAGATCGAGGCATCGGCCGTCTCGGGCCCCTACGGGGCCCTCGTTGCCACAGCCCGAGCGGAGGCCGGCGCGCAGATGAGCCTCGCCTGGCAGCGAAAGCCGAACGATCCGACTCAGGAGTCCGCCTCGGACGTGCTCAGCCAGTCCCGTGCACTCCTGGCCGCAGCGCGCAACTGCGGGTGGTCACGCACGATCTCTCGTTGCCGTTCGGCCGGCAGCCCAAGTTCGTTCAGCAGATTCAGAATGACCACCGCAGTGGTCACGTCCACAATGGCGATCAGCTCCTCCAGCTCGTGGTTGGGGGTTCGCCCTTCGTGGGCCAGGTCGTTCCGAGCTCGAGTCGTCCGCCTGGCCCACCGGTCCACGTCAGGGACGAGCGTGGACAGCGCCTCTTGGTCGGGGCGGGCCGCGAGTGCGTACAACCGATCCCGAAGTGTCGGGTCATTGCGGAGGGAGCCGCGGATCCGCTTCCTATGCTCCTCGGGCACCTGAGCCAGCATCGCTTCGCGCATCGGTTTGAAATCCTCCGATGGGATTGGCGGTTCGTCGATGTCGAAACCCCGGTGCAGTACCTCGGCCGCTCCCACCGCCGTCAGAAGATTGTTCTCGACGTACCGTGCCGGCGCGTACCGAAGCCCCAGAACCATGTTGGTCGCGGACTGCAGCCGCTCGTGCATATCGCACCAGCGGGGGATGATCTCCTCGAAGGGTAGAGCCTCGCACGTGAAGAACACACGGTGATGAGCGGCTGCCTTCGCATCGTGCTTCCCTACCACAAAGGGCGAGTACAGCACGTCGACATTCCGCCCCAGCCGCAGCCCGCTGGCCTCCGACACAGCATTGTCCGGGGCCAGTTTCAGGCGTACCCAGATCATGCCTGCAGCACGATGAGTGGCAAGGGCGATCAGGTCTTGTATCAACCGGGCATAGCCAATCGCAACACTCAGTGAGGACGCCTCGCGCCGGGTGACCCGCATGTACGCGGTATCACGCATGCGACCAACGGTTCCGCCCCTGCGCTGGTCGAAGAACGGCAGCGTGTGGCGGTGCGCGAGCGTGAACTCAGTCCCGTCGACTTCGACCGACCGCACCTCCACGGGCTTGACGGAGATGGTGCCACTCCCATCATGACGTCCGCCGGGCGCACCCAGGAAGCCCTCGAACACTGACGATGCCGCCCAATGCCCGAGGTCCTCCACCGACACCTCTGTTGTGGAGAACACCGCCTCGTCTGCACCACTGACGTGCGCCCCGATGAGTGCCGTCGTTGCCACGACGGTCTGTTTGTCGGGGGTCTTTACCCGCGCACCGAAGGTCCGCCGGCCACCGTTTGGAAAACAGCCGAAGAGGCTGATCTCGCACTGATCGGCGGCACCATGGATCACACCCCACGTTCGACGGCCCTCATGGACCATCAGCACACCGGGAGCAGGCGTCGTCGTGACTCGATCCTCGAACGCGCCGATCAAAGAGAGTATCAAGCCGCACTCGGGCTCGTAGCGGAGCACGCCTGGCACCTGGTGCCCAGGGTCTTCCGGCAGCCACCAAAGGCCGGCCCACTCGCCTGGCGCGTCGAGATTCAGCGGGTCACTGCCCATCGTGATCACCTTTCCCGTCGTATGGAGCGCTCAGGAGCTCACGCACGGCGCTCTTCCGAACTATTCCTGAGTTGCGTCGCGGGGAAGAAATCAACCGGGGCTGGCGACGAGGCGCAGCTCCGGGCCTTGATTGAACCGCTCCGAATGATGGAGGCTGATGTGCCCCCGCTTGCGTACGGTCGCGTTGCTGGACTCGAGGTGATCGAGGGCGTTGTCCTCATCTCGAACTCGAGGGGTGTGAGCGAGCCGCCCGGACGTCCGCCACACCGTCCGGCTGAGCCTGACGGGGGCGGAGCGGCGGCTGTGGTGCGAGGACCGGGTGACGGCGTGCTCGTCGAGGGACGCCTCACACCTCGCCGGCGTCCAGCCGTCGGGCCGAGTCGAGCACGTGCCGCGGCAGCTTGGAGCGGGCGTCCAGCACCTCGATGCCGATCAGGACGCCCTCCGCGTCGAAATCGAGGTTGATCATCCCGTCGACCGCGACCGGGTCGCAGGGGTACATACGCGCCGACTGCGGGTGCTCCCCCGCGCGGGTGAGATAAATGTAGGCCGCGTTCGCCACCGCGTCGTAGGTGATGTCGACCTCCGCCATGCTCAACCTCCCGGGAGATAGGCCTTCGTCACACCGGTCATCACGGGGTTCACGCTCCCGTCGATGGGCTTGGCGACGAACACCTGGGACTTGGGATCGTAGTAGCCCAACTTGTGCCGGCCGTCGCCCGGCCGGCGCGGTAGTAGGAGAACGGTTCCTTGGCCAGGACCGCCTGGGCGTCCGCGTCCGAGATACTTCGCTGCCGAACGCGCTGGATCGCGTGGGAGGTGAGGCTGTCGGCGGCATCCGCCCGTCCTCGACCTCGTCGATGGTCTGGTAGCTGATGTCGCCGATGCCGTCGCACGTACTCGAGTCGGCGTGTCCGGTGAAGTAGCTGCCGCCGTTGTGCACCAGGGCCGGTGCCGATCCGGCCCGCACGCAGACGGCACCGGCGGCAGCCTCCCCGTCCGCCGCGACACCGGTCAGCCCAGGAAGCTCAGCCTGACCCGGCGGTCCGGGTTGTCCTTGTTGGTGTCGACGAGGCACACGGACTGCCACGTGCCGAGCTCCAGCCGGCCGCCGACCACGGGAAGCGTCGCATGCGGCGGGACCAGGGCGGGGAGCACGTGGTCCCTGCCGTGGCCTCGGCTGCCGTGCCGGTGCTGCCAGCGGTCGTCGGCCGGGAGCAGGGTGTGCAGCGTGGTCAGCAGGTCGTCGTCGCTGCCGGCCCCGGTCTCGATGAGGGCGATACCGGCGGTGGCGTGCGGGACGAAGATGTTGAGCAGGCCGTCGGCCCCGCCCGCGTTCTCGCTGAGGAAGCGCTCGCACTCCCCCGTCAGGTCGGTGACCGCCTCGTCGGAGCCGGTGCTGATGGTCACGGTCTTGGTGGTGAAGGTTCCGGGCATGACCCCATCTTCTCGTCCGCCGGCCGGTGTGGCCCCTGCGGGAAGATCCGCGCCGCCCACCCTGTTGGTAGAAACGTGAACGACTTGGTGGCTCGTGAAGTGGACGTCGTGGTCGTCGGGGCGGGGCAGGCAGGCCTGTCCGCCGCCTATCACCTGCGGCGCGCCGGCCTGCTGCCGGACCGCGACTTCGTCGTGCTCGACCACGCCCCGCGGCCCGGTGGCGCCTGGCAGTTCCGGTGGCCCTCACTCACCTACGGCAAGGTGCACGGAATGCATTCGCTGCCGGGCATGGAACTGACCGGCGCGGACGACGACCGGCCCTCCGCCGACGTGATCGGCGCGTACTTCACGGCATACGAGCAGCGTTTCGGCTTGGCCGTGCACCGGCCCGTCGCGGTCGCGGCCGTCCGCGAAGGGGACGGCGGACGGCTGTCGGTGGAGACCTCGGAAGGCATCTGGTCGACGCGGGCCCTGATCAACGCGACCGGCACCTGGGACCGCCCGTTCTGGCCGCGCTACCCGGGTCAGGAGACCTTCCGCGGGCGGCAGCTGCACACGGCGGACTACCGCGGCCCCGCGGAGTTCGCGGGGAAGCGGGTGATCGTCGTCGGCGGCGGAGCATCAGGGACACAGCATCTGATGGAACTGGCCGAGGTGGCGGCCGGGACGACATGGGTGACACGGCGGCCGCCGGTATTCCGGGACGGCCCGTTCGACGAGGACGCGGGACGGGCGGCGGTCGCACTGGTCGAGGAACGTGTACGGCGCGGACTGCCGCCGCAGAGCGTCGTCTCCGTCACCGGCCTGCCGCTGACCGACGCGGTCCGGCAGGCCCGGCGGAGCGGGGTGCTCGACCGGTTGCCCATGTTCCACCGGATCACACCGTCCGGGGTCGCCTGGGACGACGGCCGGAGCGTCGAAGCCGACGTGATCCTGTGGGCGACCGGCTTTCGCGCGGCGATCGACCATCTCGCGCCACTGCGCCTGCGTGAGCCGGGAGGCGGCATCCGGGTGGACGGCACCCGCGCGGTGCGCGACGCCCGCGTCCACCTCGTCGGCTACGGTCCCTCGGCCTCGACGATCGGCGCGAACCGCGCCGGGCGGGCCGCCGTACGGGAGATCACCCGGCTGCTGGAGAAGGAACCGGCACCCGCCTGACGGGCGCCCCAAGACCTGCGCCCCCATGACCCGCGCCCGCGGGACCTGCGCCTGTACGACCTGCGCCCGCATGACCCGCGCCGTGACGACAGCCCGTCGTCTCAGCCGTCCGTGGCACGCGCCTCTGCCCGTGCGGCGTTGAACTCCGCCACATGCCGCTGATGTTCCTCGTAGCTGCTGGTGAAGCGGGTGTCGCCCGGCTTCACCGTCACGAAGTACAGCCAGTCGCCCGGCGGCGGGGCGACCGCCGCGTGCATCGCGACCTCCCCCGGGTTGCCGATGGGTGAGGGCGGCAGCCCCTGGTTCTCATAGGTGTTGTACGGGCTGCGCAGCCGGGTGTCCGCGGTCGTGGTGTCCACCGTGCTGCGGCCCAGCGCGTAGTTGATCGTCGAGTCCATCTGCAACGGCATGCCCTGGGCGAGCCGGTTGTGGATGACGCGGGCCACCTTGCCCATGTCGTCGGCGGTGTCGGCCTCGGCCTGCACGATGCTGGCGATGTTCACGGCCTGATGCAGAGTCACGCCGTTGCGGCTGATCCCGTCGGCGATGTGCCGGCTGCCGAAACGCTGGTCGGCGGTGTTGACCATGAAGCTGAGCAGCCCGGCCGGGGTACTGGTGGCGTCGTAGGGATAGGTGGCCGGGAAGAGGTAGCCCTCCGGATTGCCGCGGGCCTCGGGCGGGAGCTTCAGCCGCGCCGTCGCGGCCGCCTTTCCGGTGGTTCCCGGCGCGACCTTCAGGGCCTTGTCGATTGCGGCGTACACCTGGGTGGCACGCCGGCCCTCCGGGATGACGAGCTTCTGTTGCGGAGGCGGCGGCGGACGGTGCGGCTCCTCCGGCTCCGGGGTGAGCAGCGGCACCAGGACCGCGGCCGCCGTCACCGCCAAGGCGCCCGCCACCAGCACCAACCGGCCGCGGCGCGTCAGGCGGGGCCGGCGCCTGGACCGTCCCCCCGGTGAGGGCTCGTTCGTCATGCGGGCACGCTAACCCGGTCCTCCGTCCGTTCCCGGGAGCCGGCGTCCGACGGCACGTCAACTCGTCGGCCACCGAACCGGCACGAACAAACGAACGCTCGCGCGGGTGTTCCCCAGAACGTGTGATCGCATGGGTTTCGCCGACGCAACTCCCTTGCGACACAGGATGCTTACGATGCGCAAGCGACGGGCCGCAGACCGCGACGACTGCGCAGTCCCATGATCAGCACCATGCACGAGGAGAAAGCATCACCATGAACCTCATCACCAACCTGCTCGCCGGCGTCGTCCACTTCGTGGGTTGGCTCGTCTGACGGTCGTTCACGACAGGCGCCGCCGCTCCCCGTCCCACGGGAGCGGCGGCGCCGTCGTGTGCGGGGCGGAAGCTCACGGGCGCCGAGCGGCCGCCGTCAGGGCGCGGCAGGGGCCAGTTGGGCGTCCCGGCGGACGAGGGCCGCGTAGCGGCCGTTCCGCTCGAGGAGTTCGCGGTGGCTGCCGCGCTCGGCGATGCGCCCCGCATCGAGCACGACGATCTCGTCCGCGTCCCTGACGGTGGAGAGCCGGTGGGCGATGGTGATCGTCGTGCGCCCCCGCGAGAGGGACTCGATGGCCCGCTGCACCGCGTGCTCGGTCCGTGTGTCGAGTGCGCTGGTCGCCTCGTCGAGGACCAGGACCGGCGGGTCGCGCAGGATGGTGCGGGCGAGGGCGAGCCGCTGCTTCTCGCCGCCGGAGAAGCGGTAGCCCCGCTCGCCGACCAGGGTGTCGTACCCGTCGGGGAGGGAGGCGATGTGGTCGTGGATCTGCGCGGCGCGGGCGGCGGCCTCGAGCTCCTCGTCCGTGGCGTCCGGCTTGGCGAAGCGCAGATTGTCGGCGACGGAGGCATGGAAGAGGTACGTCTCCTGGGAGACGACTCCCACGGCCTGCGAGAGCGTGTCGAAGGCCAGGTCCCGTACGTCGACGCCGTCGATGGTGACCCGGCCGCCGGTGACGTCGTACAGCCGGGGAACCAGATAGCTCAGCGTGGACTTGCCGGAGCCGGTCGGGCCGACCACCGCGAGCGAGCCGCCGGCCGGGACGGTGAGGTCGATGCCGTCGAGGGTGGGCCGCTCCTGCGCGGGGTCGTAGGAGAAGCCGACCTTCTCGAAGCGCACTTCGCCCCGGACCTTGTCGAGCGCCACGGGCTCCGCGGGCTCGGTGATGTCGACGCGCAGGTCGAGATACTCGAAGATCCGCTGGAACAGGGCGAGCGAGGTCTGCATCTGCACCCCGGTGGAGAGCAGACTCACGGCCGGCCGGAACAGGCCCTGCTGGAGCGAGACGAACGCGACGAGCGTGCCGATGGAGATCGCGGGTCCGCCGGTCCGCAGCGCGAAGCCCGCGGCCCAGTAGATGAGAGCCGGCATGGCCGCCATGACGATACCTATGGTCGACATCCGCCATCGGCCGGCCATGCTCGAGCGCACCTCGAGGTCGACCAGGCGCTCCGACTCCTCGGCGAAGGACCTGGTCAGCGAGTCGGCCCTGCCCATGGTGCGGCCGAGGAGAATGCCGCTGACGGACAGGGACTCGGTGACGGTGGCGGCCATCGCGGCCATCTGCTTCTGCCGTTGGGTGGTGATCTTCTTCCGCTCGCGGCCGACCCGCCGGCTGATCCAGACGAACAGCGGCAGCAGGACGAGGGAGACGACGGTGAGCCGCCAGTCCAGGGCGAGCATGGCGACGACGCTGGCGACGACCGCGGTGAGGTTGGAGACCAGGGAGGTGGCCGTCGACGTCACGGTGGCCTGCATGCCGCCGATGTCGTTGGCGATGCGCGACTGGACCTCGCCGGTGCGGGTCCTGGTGAAGAAGGCGAGCGGCATCCGCTGCAGTTGGGCGTAGACGCCGGAGCGCAGATCGTGCATCACCTGCTGGCCCACCGTGGTGGAGATCAGCGTCTGGAGCACGCCGAAGACGCTGGTCATCACGGCGGTGGCGATCATGCCGAGCGCCAGCAGGCTGAGCAGCCCCGTGCGGCCCTGCGGGATCGCGGTGTCGAGGATCTCGCGCAGCAGGAACGGCGAGGCGACGGACACCAGCGACGAGGCGCCGACGAGCAGGCCCACTACGGCGAGCCGGCCGCGGTAGGGCCGGAAGAGCCGCAGGATCCGGCGCACCTCGGCGGGCGGTTGGTCCAGGTCCTTGGGCGGTGGTGTCCAGGTGGTGTGTTCGGGCCGCAATGGTCTCCTCAGTCAGGGATGCGATGAGAGCCTAGCTCATTGTTACCTATACTCACAATGAACAAGGTCCTGATATTGTTCCCGGCATGAGCACCCCCGACGCCGACGGTCTGCTCGCCGAGCAGCTGCTCCGGCTGACCCGCCGGCTCCATCGCAGCCAGAAGCGCCAGCTCCAGTCGGCGGACATAGCGATCACGCCCGCCCAGTCGCGACTGCTGCGCACCGTGGCGCACTACGAAGATCCGCCCCGTATGGCGGATCTGGCGGAGCGTCTCGAGGTGGTCCCCCGTGCCGTCACGAGTCTGGTCGACGGGCTGGAGGCGGGTGGCCGGGTCCGCCGGGTGCCCGACCCGGCCAACCGCCGGGTCACCCGGATCGAGTTGACCGACACGGGCCGCGCCACGCTGCGCGCCCTGCGCGACGCGCGCCGCGCGGCGGCGGAGGACGTGCTCGCCCCCCTCACCACGGAGCAGCGCGAAACCCTCGCCGGCCTGCTGTCCGCCCTGGTCGACAGCCCCGGACCGCGCTGCTGACCCACCGGCACCGGAGCCCGGAGCGCCGGGATAAATCGTTTGCTGCCGCCCGTCCCGGGGCGGGAGGCTGGCAGATCTGTGCCGACCTTCCGAACGATCTGGGACATCATGCAGATTCGCGACCTTCCGTATGTCGATCCTGGTCTGCCGGACGTCCGGTCGGGGCCGGGATTCCTCCTCTGGCTCGGACGTCGGCAGCTGCGTGGCCAACTCCGTTCCCTGTCGTGGGGATTGCTCCACTTCGTGTCCGTCATGGCGCTTCCCTACGGGGTCGGCAGGGCCGTCCAGGCGGTCGTGGAGAAGTCGGGAAGCTCCCTCGCCGTGGCGGGTGCGCTGCTCGCCGTCTCCGCCGTGGGCATCGCCGTCGGCGACACCATGCTGCACCGCACGGCCGTCACCAACTGGATCACCGCCGCGGCGCGCGTCCAGCAGCTCCTGATCCGCAAGACCTCCGAACTGGGCTCCGCGCTCACCCGGCGGGTCGCGGCCGGCGAAGTGGTCGCCGTGTCGACCGGCGACGTCGAGAAGATCGGCTGGTTCGTCGAAGCGGTCTCCCGTTTCCTCGCCGCCGCCCTCACCGTCGTGCTGGTCTGCGTCGGCCTGCTGATCTACCAGCCGGCCCTCGGCGTCCTCGTGGCCGTCGGCGTGCCGGTACTGGCCCTCGGCGTCCTGCCGCTGCTCCCCCGGGCCACCCGTCTCGCGGACGTGCAGCGGGAGAAGGCGGGCCGCGCCACGGAGCTCGCCTCCGACACGGTCGCCGGCCTGCGGGTGCTCCGCGGCATCGGCGGCGAGGAGCTCTTCCTGAAGCGCTACCGGCACGCCTCCCAGGAGGTCCGCACCGCCGCCGTCCGCAGCGCCCGGATGTGGTCGGCCATCTCCGCCGTGCAGGTGCTGCTGCCGGGCCTGCTGCTGATCTCGGTCGTCTGGTACGGCCTCGGTCTCGTCGGGGACGGCCGGATCGCCGTGGGCGAACTGGTCACCGTGTACAGCGCGGTGATGCTGCTGAGCTACCCGCTCCGGCACTTCGAGGAGATCGCCATGGCGTACTCCTTCTCCCGGCCCTCCGCGCGCCGCGCGGCGCGGGTGCTGTCCCTCGAGCGGAGCGCCCGGCAGGACACCCCCGCGGACGACTCACGCGAGCTGACCGGCGATCTGTACGACCCGGCCACCGGCCTGCTCGTCCCGGCCGGAACGCTCACCGCCGTCGTCTGCGGCGACCCGGACGCGGGGGGACTGCTCGCCGAACGGCTCGGCGGCCACCCGGCGGAACCGGACGGCCTGCCCTCCGTCCTGCTCGGCGGCGTCGCGCTGGACGGCCGGCCGCTCGAAGAGGCCCGCGGCGTGGTGCTCGTCCAGGACAAGGACCCGGTGCTGCTCTCGGGCACCCTCACCGAACTGCTCGACGTACCGGCGTCCGGGGAGGTCGCAGCGGAGCGGGCACTGGCCGCGGCGGAGTGCGGCGACGTGCTCGACGCGCTGGCGCAGGCGTCCCTCGACGACGACCCCATGACGGCGCCCATCACCGAACGCGGGCGCTCCCTGTCCGGCGGCCAGCGGCAGCGGCTCGCGCTGGCGCGTTCGCTGGTCACCGACCCCGACGTGCTGGTGCTCGACGAGCCGACGTCGGCCGTCGACTCGCACACGGAGGCACGGATCGCGGACGGCGTGCGCAAGCTGCGCGCGGGCCGCACGACGGTCCTGTTCACGTCCTCACCGCTGCTGCTCGACCGCGCCGAGCGGGTCGTCCTGGTCCACGAGGGCACGGTCGTGGCGGTCGGCACGCACCGCGAACTGCTTCGCACGGAGCCCCGCTACCGCGCGGTCGTGACCCGCGAGACCGACACGGAGCAGCGCCTCGTCGCGGCCCCGCGCGGCCCGGTCGGGGCACAGCTCACGAAGGCCGGCACCGAAGACATCGAGGAGACAGCATGATCGGCCTGGCGCCACCGGAGTACGACCCGGCGGCCCTCCGCACGGCGACCACCCTGCCGGTGGGCACACCGGCCACCGTGCGCGCGTACGTGAGCGAGCTGCTGCGGCGGCACCGGCGCGCCTTCGCGCTCCTCGTCACCGTCAACACGGTCGCCGTCGTCGCCTCGATGGCCGGTCCGTGGCTCCTCGGGTCGCTCGTGGAGAAGGCGGCGGACGGAGCGCGCGACCTGCACCTGGAACGCACCGCCGCCCTGTTCGCGGCCGCCCTCGTCGTCCAGGCGGTCTTCGTCCGGCTGGTGCGGCTGCGCGGGGCGATGCTCGGCGAACGGATGCTCGCCGATCTGCGCGAGGACTTCCTCGTCCGCTCCGTCGGACTCCCTCCGGGCGTGCTCGAACGCGCCGGGACGGGCGACCTGCTGTCCCGTATCACCACGGACATCGACCGCCTGGCCAACGCCATGCGTGAGGCCGTGCCGCAGCTGACGATCGGCGTCTTCTGGATCGTGCTGCTCCTCGGCGGGCTCACCGTGACGGCGCCGCCGCTCGCGCCCGCCGTGCTGGTGGCGGTGCCGCTGCTGGTCGTCGGCTGCCGCTGGTACTTCAAGCGCGCGCCGTCGGCGTACCGCTCCGAGGCCGCCGGGTACGCGGCCGTGGCGGCCGTGCTCGCGGAGACCGTCGACGCCGGCCGCACCGTGGAGTCGCACCGGCTCGGGGCGCGCCGGGTGGCGCTCTCCGACCGGCGGATCAAGGAATGGACGTCCTGGGAGCGGTACACCCTCTACCTGCGGTCCGTCCTCTTCCCCGTCATCAACCTCACCCACGCGACCGTGCTCACCTCCGTGCTGATGATCGGCGGCGTGTTCGTACTGCAGGGCTGGATCGGCATCGGCCAGCTGACCACCGGCGCGCTGATCGCCCAGATGATGGTCGACCCGGTGAACCTGATCCTGCGCTGGTACGACGAGCTCCAGGTGGCTCAGGTGTCCCTGGCACGGCTGGTGGGTGTCCGGGAGATCGAACCGGAGGCGGGCGACGAACAGTTGCGACCCGACGGCCGGGACGTCCGCGCCGACCGGGTGCACTTCGGCTACCGCGAGGGCGTCGACGTGCTGCACAAGGTCTCGATGGAGGTGCCGCCCGGCACCCGGATGGCGCTGGTCGGCCCGTCCGGCGCCGGCAAGTCGACCCTGGGCCGGCTGCTCGCGGGGATCTACGCGCCGCGCAGCGGCCATGTCACGCTGGGCGCGGCGGAGTTGTCGGGTATGCCGGCCGAGCGGGTGCGGGAGCACGTGGCGCTCGTCAACCAGGAGCACCACGTCTTCGTCGGCTCGCTGCGGGACAACCTGCTCCTCGCCCGCTCCTCCGCCGGGGACGCGGAGCTGTGGGCCGCTCTCGGCGCGGTGGACGCGGACGGCTGGGCGCGGGCGCTGGACGACGGTCTGGACACGGAGGTCGGCTCCGGCGGCCTCTCGCTGACCCCGGCCCAGGCCCAGCAGATCGCGCTTGCCCGCCTCGTCCTCGCGGACCCGCACACACTGGTGCTGGACGAGGCCACCTCGCTGCTGGACCCGAGGGCGGCCCGCCACCTGGAGCGCTCGCTGTCCCGCGTCCTGGACGGCCGCACGGTCGTCGCCATCGCGCACCGGCTGCACACCGCGCACGACGCGGACGTGATCGCGGTGGTCGAGGAGGGCCGCATCAGCGAGCTCGGCAGTCACGACGAGCTCGTATCGGCGGACGGCGCGTACGCGGCGCTCTGGCGCTCCTGGCACGGGTGACCCCGGAGCCCGGCCCCGGCCCGTACCGGACGGGGGCCGGGCTCCGGGCTCGTCAGATGAAGTTCAGCGCGGCGGCCCCGCCCACGCCGCCCAGCAGCATGAACGCCGGCATCAGCACCTTCAGCTCGACCCAGCTCCCGGCACGGAAGCGCATCGGCTTCGGGGGGCCCACGGCGTACCAGCGCTTGTTGCCGATCGGGATCGGCCACAGGATCGGGCAGCCGGAGACGGTGAGGGCGTCGCCGATGTCGTGGACGAGGGCGCCGAGGACGATCGGCAGGCCCAGCCACAGATATTCCTGGCCGGGCGCGGTGAACAGCCAGTCCGCGCCGTTGCCGGGCTTGTCGAGGACGCCCGCGAGGATCCACGCGCTGGTGGCGCCCAGCAGCCAGACCAGGATGTCGCTGGAGACCCGGGCGGCCCGCCACAGCAGGCCTTCCACGGCCAGCACCATGTGGACGAAAAGGATCGCGAGGACGGCCCATCGGCCGCCGAAGATCGCCAGCGCGGAGGCACCCGCGCCGATGAGGACCGCCCACAGCCAGGTGTGCGTCAGCGTCCGGTGCCCGCCGGTCCTGCGCTTGTCGCCCTGTTTCCGCGTGGCCTTGTAGACGGCGTACGACAGCTTGTCGACGATCTCGCACAGGCCGCGTGACACGGGCCCGAAGGCCCGCGAGATCGTCGCCGCCTTGTGATCCAGATCGGGCGCCAGCGCCGCACCCGCGCAGATCAGCGATCCGACGACGAGGACGGGCCACGGCATGGGGTGGCCCGCGGCGGCCGTAGCCGCTCCCACCCCCAGCCAGGCGGCCGCCCCGGACAGAGAGTGCGCCGGTCCCATCATGTGCGTTCCCGCCCCATCGTCGCCCCATCGCTCTTGTGCGTGACCCCAGTTGACAGGGCAGCGTATCGGTCATGATCTTGCCGCTCACGGCCGGTTCCCTGATCCGGCTCGGGGACAGGCAAGATGGGGGTGTGACCCTTATCGATCAGCTGCCTTCAGACGCCGACCCCGATGCCCTGTACGAAGCCTTCTCCTCCTGGGCGGAGGGCCAGGGCATCACGCTCTATCCGGCTCAGGAGGAGGCGCTGATCGAGGTGGTCTCCGGGGCGAACGTGATCCTTTCGACGCCGACCGGCTCGGGGAAGAGCCTGGTCGCGGCGGCCGCGCACTTCGCGGCACTGGCGAACGACCAGGTCACGTTCTACACCGCGCCGATCAAGGCCCTCGTCTCGGAGAAGTTCTTCGACCTGTGCAAGCTGTTCGGCACGGAGAACGTGGGCATGCTGACCGGCGACGCGTCCGTGAACGCCGACGCGCCGGTCATCTGCTGCACCGCGGAGGTGCTGGCCTCGATCGCCCTGCGCGACGGAAAGCACGCCGACGTCGGCCAGGTCGTGATGGACGAGTTCCATTTCTACGCCGAGCCGGACCGCGGCTGGGCGTGGCAGATCCCGATCCTGGAACTGCCGCAGGCGCAGTTCGTGCTGATGTCGGCGACCCTCGGTGACGTCTCGATGTTCGAGAAGGACCTGACCCGCCGCACCGGCCGCCCCACCAGCGTCGTCCGGTCGGCGACCCGGCCCGTTCCGCTGTCGTACGAGTACCGGCTGACGCCGATCACGGAGACGCTGACCGAGCTGCTCGAGACGAAGCAGGCTCCTGTCTACATCGTGCACTTCACCCAGGCGCAGGCCGTGGAGCGCGCCCAGTCGCTGATGAGCATCAACATGTGCTCCCGCGAGGAGAAGGACAAGATCGCCGACCTGATCGGCAGTTTCCGGTTCACCACCAAGTTCGGCAAGAACCTTTCCCGTTACGTCCGGCACGGTATCGGTGTGCACCACGCGGGCATGCTGCCCAAGTACCGGCGGCTGGTGGAGAAGCTGGCGCAGGCCGGCCTGCTGAAGGTCATCTGCGGCACCGACACGCTCGGCGTCGGCGTCAACGTCCCCATCCGCACGGTGCTGTTCACGGCCCTCACCAAGTACGACGGCAGCCGGGTGCGGACACTGCGGGCGCGTGAGTTCCACCAGATCGCCGGGCGTGCGGGCCGGGCCGGCTTCGACACCGCGGGTCTGGTCGTCGCGCAGGCGCCCGAGCACGTCATCGAGAACGAGAAGGCGCTCGCGAAGGCCGGTGACGACCCCAAGAAGCGCCGCAAGGTGGTCAGGAAGAAGGCTCCTGAGGGCTTCGTCGCCTGGTCGGACAGCACTTTCGAGAAGCTGATCGCGTCCGAGCCCGAGCCGCTGACCTCCCGCTTCCGGGTCACCAACATCATGCTTCTCTCGGTGATCGCCCGGCCGGGCAACGCCTTCGAGGCCATGCGCCGGCTGCTCGAGGACAACCACGAGCCCCGCAAGGCCCAGCTGCGTCACATCCGCCGGGCCATCGCCATCTACCGCTCGCTGCTCGACGGCGGAGTGGTGGAACAGCTGGACACTCCCGACGCGGAAGGCCGCACCGTCCGGCTCACCGTCGACCTCCAGCAGGACTTCGCGCTGAACCAGCCGCTGTCGACCTTCGCCCTCGCCGCCTTCGACCTGCTCGACCCCCAGTCCCCTTCCTACGCGCTGGACATGGTCTCCGTCGTCGAGTCGACGCTGGACGATCCGCGTCAGATCCTCGCCGCCATGCAGAACAAGGCGCGCGGTGAGGCCGTCGGCAGGATGAAGGCGGACGGCATCGAGTACGAGGAGCGCATGGAGCGGCTCCAGGAGATCTCGTACCCGAAGCCGCTGGAGGAGCTCCTGTGGCACGCCTACAACGTCTACAAGAAGTCGCACCCGTGGGTCGGAGACCACCCGGTGTCGCCGAAGTCCGTCATCCGTGACATGTACGAACGGGCGCTGACGTTCACCGAGTTCACCTCCTGGTACGAGCTGGCCCGCACCGAGGGCATCGTGCTGCGCTATCTGGCGAGCGCGTACAAGGCGCTGGACCACACCATCCCGGACGATCTGAAGACGGAGGACCTCGAGGACCTGATCGCCTGGCTCGGCGAGATGGTCCGCCAGGTCGACTCCAGCCTGCTGGACGAGTGGGAGCAGCTGGCCAATCCGGAGGTGGAGACGGCCGAGGAGGCACAGGAGAAGGCCGACCAGGTCAAGCCGGTCACGGCCAACGCCCGCGCGTTCCGGGTGCTCGTGCGCAACGCGATGTTCCGCCGGGTGGAGCTGGCCGCCCTGGACCGGGTCGGTGAACTGGGCGAGATGGACGCCGAGTCGGGCTGGGACGCGGAGGCCTGGGGCGAGGCGATGGACGGGTACTGGGACGAGTACGACGACCTGGGCACCGGCCCCGACGCCCGCGGCCCGAAGCTCCTGGCCATCGAGGAGGACGCGGCGCACGGCCTGTGGCGCGTACGGCAGACCTTCGCCGACCCGAACGGCGACCATGACTGGGGTATCAGCGCGGAGGTCGATCTGGCGGCCTCCGACGAGGAGGGCCGGGCGGTCGTGCGGGTCACGTCCGTCGGCCGGCTCTGACAGGGAGAACTGAGGATGACGAATCCGGCCGAGCGTCTGGTCGATCTGCTCGATCTGGAACGGATCGAGGTCAACATCTTCCGGGGACTCAGCCCGAACGAGTCCCTTCAGCGCGTCTTCGGCGGGCAGGTGGCCGGTCAGGCCCTGGTCGCCGCGGGCAGGACCACGGACGGCGACCGTCCGGTCCATTCGCTGCACGCCTACTTCCTGCGGCCGGGACGCCCCGGGGTGCCGATCGTGTACCAGGTCGAACGGGTCCGGGACGGCCGCTCGTTCACCACCCGCCGGGTCACGGCCGTGCAGGAGGGGCGCACCATCTTCAACCTGACGGCGTCCTTCCACCGCCCCGAGCCGGGCAGCATCGAGCACCAGCTGCCGCCGCGTCTCGACTTCCCGGATCCCGAGTCGCTGCCGACGGTGACGACCGAGATCCGGGAGCATCTGGGCGAGCTGCCGGAGGCGCTGGAGCGGATGGCCAGGCGTCAGCCGTTCGACATCCGCTATGTCGACCGGCTCCGCTGGACGGCGGACGAGATCAAGGACGCCGATCCGCGCAGCGCGGTCTGGATGCGGGCGGTCGGGCCGCTGGGCGACGATCCGCTGGTGCACACCTGCGCGCTGACGTACGCGAGCGACATGACACTGCTGGACGCGGTACGGATCCCGGTGGAGCCTCTGTGGGGCCGCCGCGGCTTCGACATGGCGTCGCTGGACCACGCGATGTGGTTCCACCGTCCGTTCCGCGCGGACGAGTGGTTCCTCTACGACCAGGAGTCGCCGATCTCGACGGGCGGCCGCGGGCTCGCCCGTGGCCGGATCTACGACCGCGAGGGCCGGCTGCTGGTGTCGGTGGTGCAGGAGGGCCTGTTCCGGCCGGTGTAGCCGGCCGCCGGCCGCGGTCCTCCCGGTACGGGGAAGATCGCCGCGCCCGGCGGCGTTGTCCGAGGTGCCGCCCGTGCTCCGTCACGGGCGCACCCGTGTTTTCATCGGTCGTCCACCGGTGCGGCCGTCCGGCCGCGCGCCGGCGACCCTGTGAGGAGCTTCGATGACTCTGTACGACATCCCGCTGCGCACCCTGTCCGGCGAGGCGACCTCGCTCGGCGACTACCGGGACCAGGCCGTCCTGGTGGTCAATGTGGCCTCCAAGTGCGGGCTGACACCGCAGTACGCGGGCCTGGAGCGACTGCAGAAGGAATACGGCGACCGGGGCTTCACGGTGCTGGGCGTGCCGTGCAACCAGTTCGGGGGCCAGGAGCCGGGCAGCGCGGAGGAGATCGCCACGTTCTGCTCGGCGACGTACGGCGTGTCCTTCCCGATGCTGGAGAAGACGGACGTGAACGGCGAAGGCCGTCACCCCCTGTACGCGGAGCTGACGAAGGTCGCGGACGCCGACGGCGAGGCCGGCGACGTCCAGTGGAACTTCGAGAAGTTCCTGATCTCCCCGCAGGGCGAGGTGACCCGCTTCCGTCCCGGTACCGAGCCGGAGTCCCCCGACGTGCTGGCGGCCGTCGAGGCAGTACTCTCTGCCTGACGTCGCGGGGAGCGACGCTTCCGACTGCCTTTCCCGGGGGGATCCGGTGGGGAACAAACGCAGGGACGACGATGCCATGTGGCCGCTCGGCGTCGGCCTCGTCGGCGGGGTGCTCGGTCTGGCACTGGGCGTCTGGGCCGCCTACGAGGCGTTCGTGGGCGGCACGCTGCCGCTGATCGGCTATGAGATGCCGCACGAGTCCTTCGTGCTCGGGATCGTCCTGGGGGTGGTGGTCTCGCCGGTGCTGTTCAAGCTCGGTTTCGTGGTGCTGCTGCTGCCCTCGTTGCTGATCGAGAAGCTGACACGGCGCTGAGGGCCGGAGACACGCAGAAAGCCGGCACGCGGAAGGCTCCGGCACCCCTCGGGGGAGCCGGAGCCTTCGTCGTGTCCGCCGGGTCAGCGGATCGGCATGCCCGACAGGGTGCGGGCGATCACCAGTCGCTGGATCTCGCTGGTGCCCTCGAAGATCGTGTAGATCGCCGCGTCCCGGTGCATGCGCTCCACCGGGTATTCACGGGTGAAGCCGTTGCCGCCGAGGATCTGGACCGCCTGGGCGGTGACCTTCTTGGCGGTCTCGCTGGCGAACAGCTTCGACATGGATCCCTCCGCCGAGGTGAAGGGCTTGCCGGTGGTCGCCATCCACGAGGCGCGCCACACGAGCAGGCGGGCGGCGTCGATCCGCGTGCGCATGTCGGCCAGTTGGAAGGCGATGCCCTGGTTGTCGATGATCGGGCGGCCGAACTGCTCCCGGGTCTTGGCGTAGTCGAGCGCGACCTCGTACGCGGCGCGGGCGGTGCCGACGGCCATGGCCCCGACGGCGGGACGGGAGGCCTCGAAGGTGGCCATCGCCGCGTTCTTCACCCGCTCGCCGCCCGCGCCGCCTGCCGTGCGGGCCTTCTCCCTGGCCCGGGCAAGCCGCTCATCCAGCTTCTCCTTGCCGCCGAGGAGGCAGCCGCCGGGAACGCGGACGTCCTCGAGCACGACCTCCGCGGTGTGCGAGGCGCGGATGCCGTGCTTCTTGAACTTCTGTCCCTGGGACAGGCCGGGGGTGTTCGGCGGGACGATGAACGAGGCGTGGCCCTTGGAGCCGAGCTCGGGATCGACCACCGCGACGACGACATGGACGTTGGCGATGCCGCCGTTGGTCGCCCAGGTCTTGGTGCCGTTGAGCACCCACTCGTCCTTCGCCTCGTCGTACACGGCGCGGGTGCGCATGGAGCCGACGTCGGAGCCGGCGTCGGGCTCCGAGGAGCAGAAGGCGGCCACCTTCACATCGCTCGCGTCGCCGTACATCTGGGGGATCCAGGTGCCGATCTGCTCCTCCGTACCGTTGGCGAGAACGCCCACGGCGGCGAGCCCGGTGCCGACGATGGAGAGCGCGATGCCCGCGTCGCCCCAGAACAGCTCCTCCATCGCCATCGGGATGCCGAGGCCGGTGGGGTCGAAGAACTGCTGGGCGTAGAAGTCGAGGGAGTAGATTCCGAGCTTGGCCGCCTCCTGGATGACGGGCCAGGGGGTCTCCTCCCGCTCGTCCCACTCGGCGGCGGCGGGGCGCATGACGTCCTTGGCGAAGCCGTTGAGCCAGTCTCGGACCTGCTTCTGATCCTCGTTGAGGTCGAGCGTGAACTCGGTCATGTCCCCTCCAGAACTACTGCGACAACCCGCATGTTACCTGCGGTAACGGCAGTCTGTTACCGACGGGTAGCCCCTGTCAACCAGCCATGGCCCGATCATGTGACCATTGCGGCAGGGTGTTACTTTGCGCAAGCGTCACGCAATCGTCCGGGCGGGGAGAAACACATGGAGACCACACAACACCAGCGGTCGGCCGACCAGCGGCGCCGGGAACTCCTCGAGGCCGCCGACCGGGTGGTGCTCCGGGACGGGCCCCACGCCTCCATGAACGCCATCGCCGCGGAAGCGGGCATCACCAAGCCCATCCTCTACCGGCACTTCGGCGACAAGGGCGGCCTCTACCGCGCGCTGGCCAAGCGCCACACCGACGCGCTGCTGAGAGCCCTTCAGGTGGCGGTCGACGCGGACGTCGACCGCAGGGAGCGGGTCGCCGGCACACTCGACACGTATCTCGCCGCCATCGAGGCTCGGCCCCAGGTGTACCGCTTCCTGATGCACCCTGCGGAGGACAGCCAGCCCTCGGAAGCCGGCTTCGACGTGGGCCGCCACTCGGCGCCGCTGCTGCGGCGCCTCGGCGAGGAGCTCGGCACGGTCATCGCCGACCGCGTCGACCTCGGCCCCGGCGGAGACCTGGTGGCCCGCGTGTGGGGCCACGGCATCGTCGGCATGATGCACGCGGCGGGGGACTGGTGGCTCGGCGAACGGCCGTGCTCCCGGGCGGAGTTGGTGGCCAGCCTGACGGACCTTCTGTGCGGCCGCCTCTTCCAGGTCGAGGACCGGGCGGACGGCCCGGGCTTCTGATTTCCCGCCGCGCGGGACGTTTCCCCTACCCGCCCCTTCCCGCTGTACCGATGTGCGGCTCCGCCGCGTGGGGGCTCCGCCCGGTTTCGGGAAGGGGCGGGGTGGGGACAAGCCCGCCGCAGGCGCAACGCCCCGGCCTACCCGCCCGCAGCGCTACGCCCCCCGCGTCCCCACCCGCACCCGCCCCACCCGCTCCGGCGTCCCCCAGGACGCCTTCCGTACCGCCCTCGCCAGCCTCGCCCGACGCCACGGCGACAGCCGGTCCGCGTACACCAGCCCCTCCAGGTGGTCGCACTCGTGCTGGAGGCACCGCGCGAAGAACCCGGTCCCCTCCACCCGTACCGGCTCCCCCTCCCACGTCACGCCCTCGACCACCGCGCGGTCGAAGCGTTCGGTCCCCGCCTCCAGACCGGGCAGCGAGAGACAGCCTTCCGGGCCGCGGACCGTGACACCGTCCGCCTCCACGAGGCGGGGATTGACGACGTGTCCGAGGTGGCGGACGTCCTCGTCGTCGGGGCAGTCGTACACGAAGACCCTCGACGCGACACCGACCTGGTTCGCGGCGAGGCCGACACCCTGGGCCGCGTACATCGTCGCGAAGAGGTCCTCGACGAGTTCCTTCAGGCCGGGGCCGAAGTCGGTCACGGTCTCGCAGGGCGTGTGCAGGGCCGGATCGGCGAGCAGGCTCATGGGCCTGACGCGTCCGGTACTGCCGGGGATCGGCCGGTTTCGCATGGCGCCCAGCGTACGTTCCCGCCTGTTCACCCGTGACCTCCACCTTTTCCGACGGTGCCGCGGTGCGGGCGGCCGACCGGAGCTGGATAGGCTGAGTCCCGACCGATGCAAGGAGGATCAAGGACGATGTCAGGCAACTCGGAGCCCCTGACGCCGCGAGCCAAGCTGGCCGTGACGGCGGGCAAGGCCGCAGCAGCGGTGTCCCGCGCCGCCGGACGCGGCAGCGGATCGGTGATCGGCGGCCGGGTGGCGCTCAAGCTCGACCCCGATCTGCTGGGGAGGCTGGCGCAGCACCTGGACGTGGTCCTCGTTTCTGCGACCAACGGCAAGACCACGACCACGAGGCTGATCGCCGAGGCGCTGCGGGCCAGTGGCCCGGTGGTCTCCAACGCGCTCGGCGCCAACATGCCGGCGGGTATCACCTCGGCCCTGGCGGGCGGCTCGGACGCCCGCTTCGGTGTGATCGAGGTCGACGAGAAGTATCTCGCCGGTGTGGCGAGGGATGTGACGCCCAAGGCCATCGCACTGCTGAACCTGTCGCGCGACCAGCTGGACCGCGCGGCGGAGACCAGGATGCTGGCCGAGAAGTGGCGTGAGGGTCTTGCCGGTTCGAAGGCGATGGTCATCGCCAACGCGGACGACCCGCTGGTCGTGTGGGCGGCCTCCTCCTCCCCCAACGTCGTGTGGGTCGCCGCCGGCCAGGAGTGGAAGGACGACGCCTGGTCGTGTCCGTCCTGCGGCGGTGTGATGCAGCGCCCCGGCGACGACTGGTTCTGCGGCGAGTGCGGTTTCCGCCGTCCGGCGCCGAGCTGGGTGCTCAGCGGCGACCATGTCATCGACCCGCACGGCTCCGCCTGGCCGATCCACCTCCAGCTGCCCGGCCGCGCCAACAAGGCCAACGCCGCCACCTCCGCCGCCGTCGCCGCCTGCTTCGGTGTGCCGCCGCAGGTGGCCCTGGAGCGCATGTACCAGGTGCAGGCCGTGGCCGGCCGGTACGACGTCGTCTCCTTCCTCGGCCGTGACGTACGGCTGCTGCTGGCCAAGAACCCGGCCGGCTGGCTCGAGACGTTCTCGCTGATCGACCCGCCGCCGACGCCGGTGATCCTCTCCGTCAACGCCCGCGGCGCGGACGGCACGGACACCTCCTGGCTGTGGGACGTCGACTACACCCGTCTCGCCGGCCACCCGATCTTCGTGATCGGCGACCGCAGGCTGGACCTCGCGGTGCGACTGGAAGTGGCGGGCCTGGACTTCCGTGTGTGCGACTCGGTCGACGAGGCGGTGCAGAGCGCCCCGCCCGGCAGGATCGAGCTGATCGCCAACTACACAGCCTTCCAGGACGTACGCCGTCGTGTCGGCAACTGACCGGTGGACGGACGGAGAGGACGTATGAGAATGAGTGACAGCAGCCTGCGTCTGGTGTGGGTCTACCCGGATCTGCTCAGCACCTACGGCGACCAGGGCAACGCCCTCGTGGTGGAGCGCCGGGCCCGGCAGCGCGGTCTGGACGTGATGCGCATCGACGTACGCAGCGACCAGCCGGTGCCCACCTCCGGCGACATCTATCTGATCGGCGGCGGTGAGGACCGTCCGCAGCGGCTGGCGGCCGAGCGGCTGCGCCGCGACGGCGGCCTGAGCCGGGCGGCGTCGAACGGCGCCATCATCTTCTCGGTCTGCGCCGGCTACCAGATCCTCGGCCACGAGTTCATCAACGACCTCGGTGAGCGCGAGCCCGGCCTCGGTCTGATCGACGTGGTGTCGACCCGCGGCGAGGGCGAGCGCTGTGTCGGCGACGTACTGGCCGACATCGATCCGCAGTTGGGCCTGCCGCAGCTGACCGGCTTCGAGAACCACCAGGGCATCACGCATCTCGGCCCGACGGCGCGCCCGTTCGCCCGGACCGTGCTCGGCCGGGGCAACGGCACCGGCGACGGCACGGAGGGGGCGTACAACGACACCGTCTTCGGCACGTACATGCACGGCCCTGTGATGGCCCGCAACCCGCAGATCGCGGACCTGCTGCTGAAGCTGGCCCTCGATGTGAACGCGCTTCCGCCCACGGACGACCGCTGGTACGAGGCGCTGCGCGCGGAGCGGATCACGGCCGCGACACAGCCCGCCTGACGGTCCCTCCGCTCACCCGAGCACCCATTCTGCGGCCCCTTCGCTCAGCTGAGCGGAGGGGCCGTGGGCGCGGTCCCACCAGGCGGACGCCCGTTTCAGAACCCCCGCCCCGCGCCGGTAGGGTGGCACGGAACCAACCGGACGACGTGGTCCGGGAGTCCGCCCACGTTGTAAAGGTTTTCGGGCAATGCGCATTGGTGTGCTCACTTCCGGCGGCGACTGCCCCGGTCTGAACGCCGTCATCCGTTCCGTCGTGCACCGCGCCGTAGTCGACCACGGTGACGAGGTCATCGGCTTCCACGACGGCTGGAAGGGCCTCCTGGAGTGCGACTACCGCAAGCTCGACCTGGACGCGGTGGGCGGCATCCTGGCCCGTGGCGGCACGATCCTCGGCTCCTCCCGGGTCCAGCCCGCGCATCTGCGTGACGGCGTGGAGCGGGCCAAGGGGCATGTGGCCGATCTCGGTCTCGACGCGATCATCCCGATCGGCGGTGAGGGCACCCTCAAGGCGGCCCGTCTGCTGTCCGAGAGCGGTCTGCCGATCGTGGGCGTGCCCAAGACGATCGACAACGACATCTCCTCCACCGATGTCACCTTCGGCTTCGACACGGCCGTCGGCGTGGCCACGGAGGCGCTCGACCGTCTGAAGACCACCGCGGAGTCGCACCAGCGGGTCCTGATCGTCGAGGTCATGGGCCGGCACACCGGCTGGATCGCGCTGCACTCCGGCATGGCGGCCGGCGCGCACGCGATCGTGGTGCCGGAGCGGCCCTTCGACATCGAGGAGCTGACCAAGCGGGTCGGTGCTCGCTTCGAGGCGGGCAAGCGGTTCGCCATCGTGGTGGTCGCGGAGGGCGCGAAGCCCCGCGAGGGCTCGATGCAGTGGGACGAGGGCGGCAAGGACATCTACGGCCACCAGCGGTTCGCGGGCGTGGCCCGTCAGCTCTCCGTCGAACTGGAGGAGCGGCTCGGCAAGGAGGCGCGCCCGGTGATCCTCGGCCACGTCCAGCGCGGCGGCACCCCCACCGCCTACGACCGTGTCCTCGCGACCCGGTTCGGCTGGCACGCCGTGGAGGCGGCGCACCGCGGCGAGTTCGGCATGATGACGGCGCTGCGCGGCACGGACATCACGATGGTGCCCCTCGCGGAGGCCACCGAGACCCTGAAGACGGTGCCCGTGGAGCGGTACGAAGAGGCCGAGACGGTCCTCTGACCCTCCTGGGAACCGCATTGGAGTCCCCACGAACCGCCCCCGGTCGCAGCCGCGACCGGGGGCGGTTCTACTCTGGTGCGAGCAAGCGGACATCCCGTACGAATCACCGGTACGGATCAGGAAGCCCTCCGGGAGTGCACAGATGGATCACAGCGGGCACGGCACGACGATGGATCTGCCGCCGTTCACGCTGGGGCGGGGCCTCGAGTTCTCACCGGACGTGTTCTTCCTCGTCGGCTGCCTCCTCGCGCTCGGCCTGTACGGCTGGGGTGTCGCACGGCTGCGGCAGCGGGGCGACAGCTGGCCCGTGAGCCGGACGGTCTGGTTCACCGTCGGTGTGCTGAGCATCGCGCTGATGATGTGCACCAAGCTGAACGACTACGGCATGGTCATGTTCAGCGTGCACATGGTGCAGCACATGGTGATCAGCATGCTGTCGCCGATCGTCCTGCTGCTGGGCGCGCCGATCACGCTGGCGCTGCGGGCGCTGCCCGTCGCCGGCCGCGGCCGCAAGGGGCCGCGCGAGGTGCTGCTGATGCTGCTGCACAGCCGCTACATGCGGATCGTCACGCATCCGGTCTTCACGATCCCGCTCTTCATCGCCAGCCTGTACGGGCTGTACTTCACTCCGCTGTTCGACTTCCTGATGGGGTCGAAGACCGGGCACATCGCGATGATGGTCCACTTCCTCGCGGTCGGCCTGGTGTTCTTCTGGCCGATCATGGGCGTGGACCCGGGACCGCACCGGCCCGGTTATGTGATGCGGATGCTGGAGCTCTTCGCCGGTATGCCCTTCCACGCCTTCTTCGGCATCGCGCTGATGATGGCGACGGAGCCGATGATCGGGGCGTACCGCAATCCGCCGGCCTCCCTCGGCATCGACGCGCTCTCCGACCAGAACGCCGCGGGCGGGATCGCCTGGGCGTTCAGCGAGATCCCGTCCGTGGTGGTGCTGCTCGCGCTGGTCTTCCAGTGGTACCGCTCCGACCAGCGGCTGGCCAAGCGCAGGGACCGGGCGGCGGACCGCGACGGGGACCAGGAGCTCGCGGCGTACAACGCCTATCTCGCCTCCCTCCAGGCACGCGGCAACTGAGGCGTGCGAGTCGTCACCGGCCGGTAGCGCCGGGCCCTCCTCAGGGGCGACGATTGTCCTCGACGGCCCCCGCCGTCGAAGGAGGGCACATATGTCCGGTTCGACGAAAGCGATGGGAGTGCTGACCGTCGGGGCCCTGGTGGTCGTGACGGCGTACACGGCGGCTCTCGGCAGCAACGGCTGGCTCTGGTTCGCCTGGGTGGTGCTCGGGACGGTGACCATCGGAGTGGTGGCCTCGAAGGGCACCTGAGCCGCTCACGCCCGCCCGGCTGTCGCGGGCCCGGTCAGAAGCGGAAGACGGCCCCGGTCGCCACCGCGAGTTCGCAGGCGTTGGCGAAGGTCTTGTGCCAGGCGGTCGGTCTGCCGCGCCAGGCGCCGGTGGCACTGACCGTCACGGGGTCGTACTGCTTGGTGCACGGGTGCCGCTCCCCCGACAGCCGGTCCAGGTCACCGCGTGCGGCGTCCAGTGCGGCGCACGCGGCCGCCGCCTCCGGGTGGGGTCCCGCGGGCACGGGGCTGCAGTGCAGCAGCACGCCGCGGATCCAGGTGTTCTCCGATCCCGACAGGGTCAGGAACAGCCCGCGCGACGGCTTGGCGGCCGGGGCCGCGTCCGGGACCATTTCGGGCAGCTCCGCGACGGCGACCGTGCCGGGCCGGTCGGGCACGGGGGAAGCGGACGACGCCGCGGCGGGAACGGCCGCGGCGGTGGTGAGTAGGGCGGCTGCGGCAAGAACGGCGCTGCGGTGCATCCGGTGCTCCTGGCGGGGAAGCCGGCTCTGGGCCGGCGCTGTCTGGGCGAGCCATAGAGCACTCCGCGGACACGGCCGGTGGCAACGCGCCACGCCGCGCCCTGGCGCGTACGGGTGCTCCGGGTTGCTCCGTACGGCGCCGCCGCACCCGGTGAGCGCTTCGTCGTACTTCTGTGCCGCCGTCGGCCGGACGCGCCACGGCACCGGTCCGCTTCCGGGTCATCATGATGGGCGGTATCCACCATCACCGGATGATCCTTGTTTGTCCGGATTCGACGAGGGCATTCGGCCCTTTGCCAGGTACCGCGCCGTACCGCGGCGGACGACGGGGCCCCGGACCGCAGGAGGATGTCATGGCCGAGCAGGACAGCCATCGCGTACACGCCGAGCACGACAGGGACACGGCCGAGCGGCTGTTCGAGCAGGCCGGCCGCACCGACGACCCCGAGCAGTCGGAACGGCTCCGCTACCGCGCCGAGCGCCTGCGGTCGCGCAGTGAGGCGGAGCTGCGCCGGGAGCCCGGCGCGCAGTTCGACGACCCGGACGAGGAAGGCCCGCAGTGACCGACGGGCCCCGCGGGCGCTGACCCTCGCCTTCCTGCGGGCCGTCGGCCGCCCCGGCCGGGCCGGTCACATGTGACGGTTGGCGTAATGGCGCTCGATCAGCTCGATGTAGTCGGCGTCGTTCTCGTGCTTGCCGCTCTCGAAGTCGGGCGAATCCTTGACCTCGGCCCTGGTGCACCCCAGCCGTACGGTCTCGTTCCCGGTGTCGATCTGCGAGACCAGCCCGGCGGGCACCAGGACCCGCCTGCCGAGGATCCACGGCCCGGTGTCGACGACAAGGTAGGAGCGGCCCACTTCCTCGGTGTGCTTGTCGACCTTGCCGATCGACCCGTCGGACGCCTCGACCGAGTATCCGACGAGCTGCGCCCCGGGCACGTACTGCGCGGTCTCGGGGTAGCCCCACATGTCGCCTGCCATCGTCGCCTCCTCCTCTGCGCGGGCCGGCCCCGCACAGCGGCGCGGGTACCCGTGCGCTCCTGCCTGACACCGTCGCCCCGGGGACGGGAGCCGCGCCGACGTGCGCCGTCAAGCCTTCCGGGAGGAGACCATGTGGGCGAAGACGACCACGTTCTCCTTGTAGTCCTTCGCCTTCTTGTCGTACTCACCCCCACATGTGATCAGCCGCAGTTGCGGGTCGGGGGTGTCCGCGTAGACCCGGTCGTTGGGGAAGTCCGATTTGCTGAAGCTCTCGATCTCGTCGACCGAGAAGGTGACGGTCGTACCGTCCTTGCGCACCACGTCCACCAGGCTCCCCGGCTTTAGCTCACTGAGACTCATGAACACCCCGGGCCCGGTCTTCGTGTCGAGGTGCCCGGCGACGATCGCCGTACCGGCCTCCCCCGGCGTCACCCCCTCACGGAACCAGCCGACGAGGTTGCTGTCGTCCGGCGGCGGCGCGTCGAGCTGACCGGACGAACCGATGGACAGGGGCATGAACGGCGCGTCCACAGCGATCGGAAGGATCTTCAAGCGCGTCGGTTCGGCACGTGGTAGCCCCGGCCGGGTACTGGCCGAGGCGCTGGGGACCGCACTGGGAGAGGCGCTGGGCTTCGCACCGGGGGCGGCGGACACGGAGATCAGCGGCGTCGCGGCGGAATTGGCGTCCTCCGTCGTGCCGACGGAGTTGTAGATCAACACGATGCCGAGCAGGGCAGCGGCCAGGGGCCAGAGCAGGGAACGCCCGCGAGAGCGCTTCTCGGCCGGCTCCTTCGCTTGCTGTTGCAGGGCCATGAGGGCACACCTTTCACCGGGAGGAGTAGTGGCGACGTGATTACGGTCGGCCCGTTCGCGGCGCCTCACCACCCGGAGCAGCGGCATCCGGGCGATGCTGTGGCCCCGAAGAGTGACCCGGGCGGAATATTCACCCCTGGGCACGACGGGCGGCGCTGCGGCGGAGGCTGACCGATCGTCAGGACTTCGGCCGGCGTGGGCGGTCACGGGGCGCGCCGGCCGAGTGTCTCGACCGCCGCGATCACCCGGTCCCAGAACTTCTCCGCGTCCAGGTCGACCGCGACGAGTGCGTTGACGGGCCGGTCGAGGTATTTGTGCAGGTCCACGACGGTCGCCCCACGCGTGTACCGCCCGTGCAGCTCGACGGCCACGTTCGCCTCGACGCACCGCACGATGTCCGGGTCGATGACGCGGGCCACGGCGACCGGGTCGTGCAACGGAGGCGCGGCGAACCCCCACAGCCGGCGGTAGGCCGAGCCGAAGAACGTCATCAACTCCACGCAGAGGCGGGCCAGTGGGGTGTCGAGACGCTCCAGCCGGGCCAGCACCTCCGCCGTGGCGAGCGCCTGGTGCGTGACATCGAGACCGCACATGGTGACCGGAAGACCGCTGCCGAAGACGATGTCGGCTGCTTCGGGGTCGACAAGAATGTTGAACTCGGCCGCCGGCGTGGTGTTCCCCAGCCCGATGGAGCCGCCCATCAGCACGATCTCGCGGATGTGCCGGGCACTGTCCGGATGACGGGTCAGCAAGAGCGCCACGTTGGTCAGCGGACCGGTCGGGACGAGGGTGACCGGCTCGGGATGCGCGGAGAGGACCCTGTGCATGAGGTCGACCGCGTGTTCCGGCACCGCCTCCACAGTGGGTTCCGGGAACCGCGGCCCGTCCAGCCCCGACTCGCCGTGGACGTCTCCCCCGACCCTGAGCGGCTGGACGAGCGGACGCGCGCAGCCGGCCGCGACGGGGACACCGGTGATCCCTGCGACGGTGCAGACCCGGCGGGCGTTGAGGGTCGTCTTGTCCAGGGTCTGGTTCCCGGCGACCGTGGTGATCGCCAGCAGTTCGACCGCCGGGTCCCCGGCGGCCAGCATGAGGGCCAGGGCGTCGTCATGTCCGGGATCGCAGTCGATGATGACGGGGACGGGCACGGGCACGGCTCCACCTTGCTGTCGAAAAGGCGGCCGCTGCCCCGGCGGGGGCAGCGGCCGCACATGTCACCGCGAGCGGATCCGATCAGGCCGAGGGGGCACCGGCCTTGCGGCGCCGCAGCATGTAGGCACCGGCGCCGAGGCCGCCCAGCAGAAGCAGGCTGCCCGCCGCCATGCCGCTGCCGGAGGAGGCCAGGCCACCGCCGCCGGTGTGCATGCCGCCATTGGGCTTCTCGCCCTTCCAGCTGTCGGACTTCTCGTGGTCGTCCTTGTCGTCCTTGTCGCCCTTGTCGCCCTTGTCGTAGTCCTTGTCGTCCTTGTCGCCCTTGTCGTAGTCCTTGTCGCCCTTGTCCTCGTCCTTGTCCTCGGACTTGTACTTGTCCTCGTCCTTGTCCTCGGACTTGTACTTGTCCTCGTCCTTGTCCTTGTCCCACTCGTCGTTGGTCAGAGTGGCGAGGGCGCCACCGCCGGTGTGCACACCACCGTGCGGCTTGTCACCCTTGTCGTAGTCCTTGTCGTCCTTGTCCTTGTCGTCCTTGTCGTAGTCCTTGTCGTCCTTGTCCTTGTCGTCCTTGTCCTTGTCGTCCTTGTCGTCCTTGTCGCCCTTGTCGTAGTCCTTGTCGTCCTTGTCCTCGGACTTGTACTTGTCCTCGTCCTTGTCCTCGTCCCAGTGGTCGTTCCCGACAGAGGCGAGGGCGCCGCCGCCGGTGTGCATGCCACCGCGCGGCTTGTCGCCCTTGTCGTAGTCCTTGTCGCCCTTGTCCTTGTCCTTGTCCTTGTGCTCGTCCTTGTCGCCCTTGTCGTGGTCCTTGTCCTTGTACTCGTCCTTGTCGCCCTTGTCGTGGTCCTTGTCCTTGTGCTCGTCCTCGTCCTTGTCCTCGGACTTGTACTTGTCCTCGTCCTTGTCCTCGGACTTGTACTCGTCCTTGTCCCACTCGTCGCTGCCGACCGAGGCGAGGGCACCGCCGCCGGTGTGCACGCCACCGTGCGGCTTGTCGCCGTTGTCGTAGTCCTTGTCGTCCTTGTCGTCGTCCTTGTCGTCCTTGTCGTCCTTGTCGTCCTTGTCGTAGTCCTTGTCGTAGTCCTTGTCGTCCTTGTCGTCCTTGTCGTCCTTGTCGTAGTCCTTGTCGCCCTTGTCGTAGTCCTTGTCCTCGGACTTGTCCTTGTCCTCGTCCTTGTCGGACTTCCAGTTGTGCTCGCTGCTGTAGGACGAGTCGTCCTTGTCCGAGTCGGCGACGGCCAGGGCGTAGGCCCCGGGCCCGGCGATGGCGAGAGCGGCCGTAGCTGTGGCCGAGGCAATGAGAATGCGGGCAGAGCGCATTGCGAGGTCCTTTCGTCGCGGCTGCGTCAGCTGACATTCCGTCGGCTCGTCGGTCCACAGCGGCGACATGCACAACCGTCAAGGCGATGCGTCGTCCTCACCACTCGGGTTGGTGCTTGCGTGTACGGGTGTCCCTCATTCAGTTCTATGAGCCGGGCGCGCGGACGCCCGCGGCGTGCGGCCGTCCGTACCGCGGGGCGGGGGAGGTCCCGCGGACAGGCGTTCGCAACGGCTCAGGCAGGTCCGCGGCGACGGTCGGCTGCCGTCCGCGGTTTGCGCTCGGGGACGCATACCCACTGATCAGGGGGACTCGGCGGGGAGGAGGTGACTGCGATGCCCGAGCCAGGCAGCAAGAATTACGACGAGCGGCGTGCCCGTCTGAGGAAGGACGCCGAGAGTCAGGGCGTCTCCGACCAGGAGGCCAACGAGGGCGCCAACGCCACTCTCCAGCAGGATCCGGAGTACCGGTCCCGCGGTCCGCGCACCGAGCGGGGCCGGGGCCCGAAGGGTGAACGCCACTAGCGGTGACGGCTTGCTCGCACGGGCCTTTCACCACGCCGCGGAAGGAGCAGGGCCGGCCGGCACCGCCCGTGCCGGCCCTGCTCGCATGCGGCTGCCCGCCCGGAAGGCCGGACGGGGCGACCCCGCGTTTGTCACCGCGCGAAATCGGCTACCCGCCGATCAGGAAGAGCCGAGGAGGATGTCATGGCAGTGTCCGACCAGGTCAGTACGGAACTGTGGGACGAGTTCCACACGGTGGTCAACATGACCTCCCGCGAACTTCAGGAGTGGCTGAGCGTCGACGCAGCGGCGGAGGAGACCGAAGAACTCCCCGATCAGGCCGGCCCGCCCACGGGCCGTAAGGTCCTCGAGATCCTGGGCAAGCGCCGCACCGACCTCACCGCGGACGACGCACGCGTCATGCAGCGGGTCTGTGACGTCGTCCGGTCGCAGCGCAATGCCGAGATGGACCCGAAGGCGGGTGACGCCAACTGGCGGCACAGCCTGATGAACATCGGCCACGATCCGCTCAAGCCGACGTGAGACGTGGCTGCCGACGCAGTCGTGGCCACAGCTGGAGCAGCGCGCCGTACGGCCCGACAGGCCATGCGGCGCGCTGCTGTCCGCCGTTCGTCGGCTGCTGTTCGTCGCCGCGACCGCCGGCAGACGTGGCTCACTCGTTCGTGTTTGCCTTGTTCGTGCCCGCCGTGGTGGCGGAACCGGTGCCTGCGGACTCACCCATCCCGGGGGCACGGAACCCCTTTCGTCCGTGCTGAGTGCCACCTTGGTCCAGCCCGATTCACGGCGGTCGAAGGCCTCGTGGGCCGCGATCGCGTCCGGCGTCTGCGCCCAGTGGGTGATCAGCGGCGTGGGGTCCAGCCGGCCGGAGGCCACCTTGGACACGAGGTGGGGCACGTGGTGACGGTGGTTGCAGTTGCCCATCTTCAGCGTCAAGTTCTTCATGAACGCCTCACCGAAGGGATAGTGCTCCACCTGCGGCGGATAGACGCCCGCGGTGCCGATGGATCCGGCCTTGGCCACCATCCGTACCGACCGGCGGGCGGCGAGTGACGGCGCGTCCACCACCACCCAGGTGTCACCGTGGGGCGGACGCTGGGCGTCGACGCCCACGGCGTCGACCACCCGTTCCACACCGATGACGCCGGTGAGGTCGCGGACCGCCTCGACCGGGTCCTCGGCGTTGAAGGCGGGGGCAGGCTGCCGCGGCCCGCGTACAGGAGGGCGGCTGTGGCTGCGCGACATGGCTGTGTGGGTGGCGGACATCCGGGAACCCGCCACCACGCACGGTCCTGGCCGGGCAGCCCGGCGACGGGTTCGGCCGGCCCGCGTGGTCTCGCGGAGGCGTGGGCCGCCGGCATCGGCGCCGTCACAGGCTGTCACGGCTGGCCCGGGCGGCAACGGGCACCGGAACGCCCGCACGGAACCGAGAACCAGACGATCCGCAGGAGCCTCTGATGGCCGACGAGAAGAAGTCCGACACGCAGACACCCCGGCACGACGCGCTGCCCCTCCCCGACTACGACCACCTGCCGACGGAGGCCCTTCAGCAGCGCATCCGCACACTGGCGCGGGAGGATCTCCAGCAGGTGCTGGCCTACGAGGAGGCCCACGCGAACCGGCTTCCCATCGTGCGGGCGATGCAGGTCCGGCTGCAGGAACTGGACGCCGGCGCCACGCCGTCGGGCGGCGCTCCGGGCGGCCTCGCACCGGAGCAGGCACCGGGGGCGGCCGGCGGTTCGGCGGTCTCCCCACAGACCGCGGGCCCGCCTGTGAACCCGCCGTCGCACGGCACCCCGCAGAACCCGGCACAGCCCCGCTGAGACGCGACGACCCGACCGGAACGCCACAGACCCGAGGGCAGGAACCCTCGTCCGGTGACGAGGGTTCCTGCCCTCGGGTCTGTGGCGTCGCCGCGTGCCGGGGCTCGGCGCTCAGCCGGAGCGGGCGCGGCGCGTGCTCGAACGATTCGCCTTCTGGACCGCCTCGAGCAGTTCGGACTTCGTCATGTGGGAGCGGCCGCCGATGTCGAGCCGCTTGGCGAGGTCGTAAAGGTGCTGCTTCGTGGCCTGCTCGTCGACGCCTTCGGCGCTGGGGGCCGGCTGCTGCCTGGGCGTGGCGGCCCGCGGGTCGGAGGGGCCCTTGCGCCCCTTCTCCTTGCGTTCCCAGTGGTCGGCGACCTTCTCGTACTTGTGCTTCAGGGCGCTGAACGCGACACGGTGCGCCCGCTCCCCTTCGCCGTACTGCTCGACCGCCGAATCATGTGCCTTGATCCAGGTGCGCTGAGCGTCCTTGGGAGAGCGTTCCAGCGTGGACGGAAGCTCTTCGCGTCCTGGCATGGCCATCACCTCCTGCGTGCCGTGTACGACGCGTTCCCACCTCTCACGGGTCGAAACGGCGCGCCCTCCGGCGCCGCCGGGCCGCCACGTGCCCGATCGGCGCAAGTACGCGCCGCCGGAAGCGACTTCAGCGCAGGCAGGGAGCCGGACTCCGGCTCCCTGCCTGCGGACGTGGTGTCAGTGGAGCTCGCCGTCGAGCCACTGGAGAATCTCGGGCGTCACGGGATCGGAGATGTCCTCGAACCCGTCGTGCTTCTCCAGGTACTTCTTGACGTAAGGACAGACCGGCACGATGCGCTTGTGCGCCGCGCGGACGTCGTCCAGGGCGTCGTGCACGAGCCGGGAGGCCAGGCCCTGTCCGGAGAACGCTTCGTCGATCTTGGTGTGGTAGAAGACCCGCTGGTCGCCGCGGTCTCGGTAGGCCGTGAACCCTGCGATCCCGCCGTCGACCTGGATCTCGTAGCGGTGCTCCGCCGGCACGTGGCGGACGGTGGGCGCGGCGGTCTGCTCTGTCATGGTCTTTCCTTCTGCGGGCGGGGCGGGGTTCTTCCGGGGGGAGATGATTGCGTTGGGGAGTGCGGGTGCCGGGAGGCGGTGTCCGTCGTAGCCCTCGACCCGGCCGAAGCGGTCCGACTCGGCCTGCCACTCCTCGCGGGCCCGGACGATGTCGTCGTGGGTGCGGCCGATGAAGTTCCACCACATGACGATCTCCTCGGGGAACGGCGGCCCGCCCAGCAGCACCAGCCGCGCTGTCCCGGGTGCCTCGTTCGTGAGGGTGAGCGTGTTCCGGCCAGGGCCGGCGTAGCCGAGCTCGGTGGGCCGCAGAGTCGTCCCCTCCATGCGGACGTCGCCGGTGTCGACGAGAACGCCGTGCTCGAAGTCCGGATCGGTGCCGAGGGTCACGGTGGCGCCCGGAGCCACGGACAGCTCGGCCCCGAGCAGGGGCGTGAAGGTGCGCACCGGGGACGTGACACCGGCGAGCGAACCCAGGAAGACGCGGGCCTCGCCGCCGTCCAGCGGAACCTGGTCCGGTACGTGGTGCTGGAAGTCCCGCTCGGCGTTCCGGTGCTGCTCGGGCAGTGCCACCCACAACTGGACGCCGTGCAGCCGTGTGGTCCGGGGCGTCGACACCTCCGAGTGGCTGATCCCGTATCCGCCTGTCATGAGGTTCACCTCGCCCGGCCGCACGAAGGCGTGACTGCCCAGGCTGTCGCGGTGTTCGATCTCGCCGGTGAAGAGCCAGCTCACCGTCTGGAGCCCGGTGTGCGGGTGGGGAGGAACGTCCATGCCACCGGTCGCGGCGACGTCGTCGGGTCCGTAGTGGTCGGCGAAGCACCACGCGCCGATGAGAGTGCGGGCCCGCTGGGGCAGGGTGCGCCGCACCGTCATCGCGCGCGGGCCGCCGAGGGGGACGCTCCGCGCGGTGAGGACTTCGACGGGAGGTCGGGACGCGCCATCCGCCCGAGCTCCGCAGGCCAACTCGGCAGGATGCACTTCCGTATTGCTCACCGCGAACCCTCCTCAGAAAAAGTTTCGTTTTCAACATCCTCATGATAGGACGGGCAGCGAGAGATCGCGCGACCAAGGAGTGCACGTGGCAGAAACCTCAGCACCGGAGACCGGCGGCCGGGTCTTCATCGACAGACAGAGCCCGGACGCCTACCGCGCGCTGACCGCCACGGCCGAGGCGGTCAAGAACGTCGCGGCCCGGTCGGGGCTGGACCGGATCCTCGTCGAGCTGATCAATATCAGGGTCTCCCAGCTCAACGCCTGCGCCTACTGCCTCAGCCTGCACACAAGGAAGGCCCTGCGCACCGGCGAGACCACACAGCGGCTGGGCGTGCTCGCGGCGTGGCGCGACACCGCGCTGTTCAGCCGCCGGGAGCGGGCGGCGCTCGCCCTCGCGGAGGCCACCACCCGTCCGGCGGACCTCGGCGCGCAGGACGCGGCGTATGCCGAGGCGCGGGCCGCTCTGTCGGACGACGAGATCTCCGCCGTGATCTGGGTGGCGATCACCATGAACGCGTTCAATCGCGTCTCCGTCATGAGCAAGCACCCGGTGCGCCGCGATCCGGCGCCGTCGCCTCAGGAGTGACGCCGTCAGGGTGGGGATCCCGCTGACCCGTCGGGCCGGTCGGCGAACACACCCTTCAGCATGCCCGTCGCCTGCCCCACCTCGATGAGGTAACCGTCGGGGTCACGCAGGTAGCAGCGCAGTTCGGCCTTGCGGTCGAGGGGGCGGGTGAGGAAGCGGGCGCCCTTGGCTAGGGCGTCGGCGTAGAAGGAGGCGATGTCCGCGACGCGGACGTTCAGGAACGCGGACACCGTCCCGTCCTCCTCCGGCGGCACCAGCGTGATGCCGGGTTTGTCGGGGGTGGGGCCGCCTCCCGGGTTCATGATGATCCAACTGTTGGCCACCTTCACGATCGCCGGGTTCTCCTCCAGCACGATGTCGCCGCCGAAGATCTCGGCGTAGAAACGCCGCGAGAGCGCGACGTCGCGCACGGTCAGGAAGTGCGTGAGGAGAAGGCCCTGCTCGGGTGCGGGGAGATCACCAGGAGTTGCCATCGCTCGGCTCCTTTCTGGACCGGCCCACCGGGCCCGCACCCGGCTGCTCCCGGCCCGGAAGGGGCGGGTACCCCGGCCCGGCGGTGCCAGGCACCGGAGGCGGTCCGCCGGCCCCGCCGGGGCCAGGACGGTCGTCCCGTCGTCGTGCCGGGCCGGAAGCGACGCATGCCCGTTCTGAGATGCGGGGTCTCGGGCTACGATCGATCGCCGGAGAACGCAGGCGGAGCCTTCATCGGCCGCCAACAATCTGACGCCCCATGATGTGAGGGAGCAAGGAGTCAGCATGAGTCCGATCAGAGCCGATCAGGGTCGACCTCGCCCACAGTGCTGCTGAGGCCGCGGGTGCGGGCTGTACGCGGGCAGAACACGGCCTCAGGGCCGATCCGGGGAGAGTTGGGAGAGACGCCGTGTTCTATTACGTGCTGAAATACGTGCTCATCGGACCGCTGCTGCGGTTGCTCTTCCGGCCGCGGATCGAAGGACTGGAGCACATCCCCGCCGAAGGCGCGGCGATCGTGGCGGGCAATCATCTGTCGTTCTCCGACCACTTTCTGATGCCTGCGATCATCAAGCGGCGCATCACGTTCCTCGCCAAGGCGGAGTACTTCACGGGGCCCGGCCTCAAGGGCCGGCTGACCGCCGCGTTCTTCCGCAGCGCCGGGCAGATCCCGGTCGACCGGTCCGGGAAGGAAGCCGGGCAGGCCGCCATCCGGGAAGGGCTCGGGGTGCTGAACAAGGGCGAGTTGCTGGGCATCTACCCCGAGGGCACGCGCTCGCACGACGGCCGGCTCTACAAGGGCAAGGTCGGTGTCGCCGTCATGGCGCTCAAGGCCGGGGTGCCCGTGGTGCCCTGCGCGATGGTGGGGACGTTCGAGATCCAGCCGCCCGGACAGGTGATCCCGAAGGTCAAGCGGGTCACGGTCCGGTTCGGGGAGCCGCTGGACTTCTCGCGGTACGCGGGCATGGAGAACGAGAAGGCGGCGATCCGCGCGGTCACCGACGAGATCATGTACGCGATCCTCGAGCTCTCCGGGCAGGAGTACGTCGACCGCTACGCCGCCGAGGTGAAGGCCGAACAGCAGGAGCAGCTGGAGCAGGAACAGCGCGGCGGCAAGCCGAAGAGGCTTCCCGGGCGCCGCTCCTGAGCCATGCCCGCGCGCGCCGTCGGGCGCCGCGCACTCAGGCGGCGTGCCCCGCCGCGGACGCCGGTCGCGAACTGCGGAGCTCCCGGACCGCGGCTGCGTACCCGGGCCGCGCATCCCGGCCTCGGAGCGCGAATCTCCCGGACCGCGGATCTTCCGCACCGCGGCCGCGGAACCCGGCGGCGTGCCCGGCCGCGGACGCCGGCCGCGAACCGCGGATCTGCGCTCCGCTAATTTCGCGGCCGCCACGCCACCCCCGCGCCTAGCGTGCCTGTCATGAGCAGAGGAAACGCGTTCGTGCTGGGCGCTTCAGGACAGATGGGACGGGCGGCGGTGGCCGCCCTGGTCGCGGACGGTTGGGAGGTCCGGGCGGCCTCCAGGGGCGGCGTCGTGGACGAGACGTGGCCCGACACGGTGCGGTCGGTGCGGGTGGACCGGGAGGACGACGCGGCCCTCGCGGAGGCCGTCGGAGAGCGCTGTGACGTCCTCGTCGACATGGTGGCCTTCGGCCATGGGCACGCCCGCCAGCTGAGGAGGATGTCGGACCGGATCGGGTCGGCCGTCGTCATCTCGAGCGGCGCGGTCTACGAGGACGACCGGGGGCGCAGCTTCGACACCCAGGGCCGGCCCGACGGCTTTCCGCGTTACCCGGTGCCGATTCCGGAGGCCCAGGCCACCGTGGCCGCCGGGGAGTCGACGTACGGCACCCGGAAGGTGGCGCTGGAGCAGGAGTTGCTGGCCGCAGGTGACGAGCTGCCCGTGACCCTGCTGCGGGCGGGCGCCGTCCACGGGCCGCACTGCCGCACCCCGCGTGAACTGTACTTCGTCAAGCGGGCACTGGACGGCCGCCAGGTGCGTGTGCTGGCGTACGGCGGTCTCAGCAGGTTCCATCCCGTCCATGTGTCCAACGTGGCGGAACTGGTCCGGCTGTCGGCCCGCAGGCCCGGCTCGCGGGTGCTGAACGCGGGCGACCCGGACGCACCCACCGTGGCCGAGATCGGCGACGCGATCGACGCGGTGCTCGGCCGGCGCACCGAGACCGTCCTCGTCGACGGGCCGCCGCCGTCGTCCTCGGTGGGCGAGACCCCCTGGTCCGGTGCGCATCCGGTCGTCTACGACATGAGTGCCGCGGAGGCCGAGTTGGGCTATCGCGCGGTGACCGGCTACGCCCAGTCCCTGCCGGCGACCGTGGAGTGGCTCGCGGCGCGCCTGCACGGCAGGGAGTGGACCGAGGCGTTCCCCAAGATGGCCGCGAACTACGGGAAGGACGCCTTGTTCGACTACGCGGCGGAGGACGCCTGGCTGGCGGAGCACCGGGCCGGCTGACCAGGACACGACCGGGGCCACCGCCGCGTCACGGGCTGCCGAACAGATGCCGCAGGGCGCCGTCGAGCACGCGCCGCAGCGCGAGGGCGTCCGCCGCGAGCGCGGTGACCAGTGCGGCCGGTCCGGCGAGCGGCGTGAGCGCCGCGGTGGGGCCGAGGGACACCGGCTCCGGCGGCTTGTCCTCGTACCCGGGGTCGACGACGAGGAGTTGGCCGGCCGCCCGGTGGCCGGCGAGCACGGCGGGCCCGTCCCAGCCGCCCGGAGCGCCGGGGCCGCAGGAGAACCCGGTGTCCAGCAGGGGGCGGCCGGTGCGGTGGACGGTGAGCCGGGTGGCGAGGGTGCCGGGCTCCTCGCCGTACCGGCCGAGGATCTGTTCCTCCCGCAGCACCAGCCGTGCCGTGGCGGCGAGTCGGACGCGGGTGCGCATCCGCAGGTCGCTTCCTTGCGCGGAGATCAACTGCTGCGGCAGCCAGTGCAGTTCGGCGTCCTCTCCGACGTCCAGCGTGGTGTCGTACCGGGCGTGCCGCCGTTCTGCGCCGGGGAGGGCGATGGTCGCGGCGGCCGAGTCGACGGTGAGGCGGGCGCCGTCGCGCACCTCGGCCTCGACGGCGAGCCGGTCGCCGCCGAGGGGTGCGCTCATGGCGCCGACGAGGGTGACCCGCAGCTGCGGTCCGGTGGAGCGGGTGCGGCGCAGCGCCAGCGGCCCGTCGCTCGTGAGGACGGGCAGGCCCGTGCGGTCGGCGACGATCCGGGCAGTCGCGTGGACGCTCATCCGGGATTCATCCGGTCCACGCGGCGAGCTGCGCGCGCACCCAGTCGGCGACCGGCGCGATGCCGTCCGGCTCGCGCAGCGAGGTGAAGACGACGGGGAGCTCGCCGCGCTGCTCCTCGGCGTCGCGCGCCATGCGGCCGAGGTCGGATCCCACGTACGGGGCGAGGTCGGTCTTGTTGACGACGAGGAGGTCGGCCGTGGTCACGCCCGGGCCGCCCTTGCGCGGGATGTCGTCGCCGCCGGCGACGTCGATGACGAATGCCTGGGCGTCGACGAGGCCCTTGGAGAACGTGGCGGTGAGGTTGTCGCCGCCCGATTCGACGAGGATCAGGTCCAGGGGGCCGACGCTGTCCTCGAGGTCCTCCACGGCCTCCAGATTGGCGGAGATGTCGTCGCGGATCGCCGTGTGCGGGCAGGCTCCGGTCTCCACGGCCTGGATGCGCTCGGGCGGCAGCACCGCGTTGCGGAGCAGGAACTCGGCGTCCTCACGGGTGTAGATGTCGTTGGTGACGACCGCGATGGACAGTGTGTCGCGGAGCGCGGCACACAGGGCGGCGACCGTGGCGGTCTTCCCGGAGCCGACGGGCCCGCCGAGGCCGATGCGCAGCGCTCGGCGGCTGCCGTCGGGGCGGGCGGCGTCCGCGCCGACGGCGGCCGGTGACTCGTGCTGGTGGCCGATGTGCATGGCTGCGGCTCCTTGGTGCGTGCGGGAATCCTGAAGGCGGGACGGGTCAGGAGGCGAAGAGACGGACGGGCCAGGCCGCGTGCTGCTCCGCCCAGATGTCGAGCAGTGGTGCGGAGGCGGCGGGCAGGTCGTCGACGCCCATGCGGGCCAGGCCGGCGGCGCGTGCCGCGACCTGGTCCATTTCGGGGGCGAGACGGGCGAGGACGGCGGTCGCGCGGAACGGGTCGAGGGACAGCAGTCGTACGGCGGCGGTGGCGGCGCCGCCGACCGCCTCGTACGCGGCGCAGTGCGCGGCGTCCTCGGGCCCGAGGCCCGCCGCGCGGGCGGCGGTGCCGAGGACCACCGGCTGGTGCGCCCCGCGCGGGAACACCGAGGCCAGAGCGTCGAGTCCGGGAGCCGGCCATGCGGCCCGCGCGGCGCGCATCAGCTGGCGGCCGAGCTTGCGTGAAGTGGCGCGCAGCGCGGGCGACGGCGTCCGGGCGTCCGCCGCAGCGTCGAGCGCGAAGGGGTCGTGGCCGAACGCCGCCGCGGCGGCGAGCCCCGCGGCCGTGAGGCCCGTGGTGTGCAGCCGCCCCCGGCAGAACGCGGCGAGGTCGTCGGCGTCACGGATGCGTCCCGCCTTCACCGCTGCCTCGGCCCCGCCGGAATGCGCGTGCCCTCCTGCGGGGAACCGCCCGTCACAGAGCACGAGCAGCGCGGCACGGACGGCGGCAGGCGGCTCATGGACGGCCCCGGCGGCGGGCTTCTCGTGCCGAGCGCCGGCGGCGGGATCCCCGTGGCCGAGGTGCGTATCGGTGTCGGAAGGGCGCATCAGAACAGGAAGTACCGCTGAGCCATGGGGAGTTCCGCGGCGGGTGCCGGCTCGACCGCTTCCCCGTCGATCGTCACCGTGAAGGTGTCGGCGTCGACCTCCACCCGGGGCAGGGCGTCGTTCTCGCGCATGTCCGCCTTCGTCACCCGCCGGGTGTTCTTGATCGGCACGAACTTCTTGGCCAGGCCGAGTCGTTCGGGCAGGTCGTCCTCGATCGCCGCCTGTGCGACGAAGTTGAAGGATCCCCTGGCCGCCGCGCGCCCGATGGCCCCGAACATCGGTCGTGGCATCACGGGTTGCGGTGTCGGGATCGAGGCGTTGGCGTCTCCCATCTGCGCGTAAGCGATCTGGCCGCCCTTGATCACCAGTTGCGGCTTGACTCCGAAGAAGGCCGGGTCCCACAGCACGAGATCGGCCAGTTTGCCGGTCTCGACCGAGCCGATCTCGCCGTCGAGGCCTTGCGCGACCGCGGGGTTGATCGTGTATTTGGCGACATAGCGACGTGCCCGGTGGTTGTCCGCGCGGCCGTCGCCGGGGAGCGCGCCGCAGCGCTTCTTCATGACGTGCGCGGTCTGCCACGTACGCATCACCACTTCCCCGATGCGCCCCATCGCCTGCGAGTCGGAGGAGATGATCGAGATCGCTCCGAGGTCGTGCAGGACGTCCTCCGCCGCGATGGTGGACGGCCGGATCCGGGACTCGGCGAAGGCGAGATCCTCCGGAACGGCGGGGTTGAGATGGTGGCAGACCATCAGCATGTCGAGGTGCTCGTCGATGGTGTTGACCGTGTGCGGCCGGGTCGGGTTCGTCGAGCTGGGCAGCACATGTGGCTCGGAGACGACGGTGATGATGTCGGGTGCGTGCCCGCCGCCCGCGCCCTCCGTGTGATACGCGTGGACGGTGCGGCCCGCGATGGCGGCGAGGGTGTCGCCGACGAACCCGGCCTCGTTCAACGTGTCTGTGTGGAGGGCGAGTTGCGCGCCGGTCTCGTCGCAGACACGCAGGCACGCGTCGATGACCGACGGGGTGGCGCCCCAGTCCTCGTGGATCTTGAATCCGAGCGCGCCGCCGCGCAGCTGCGAGTACATGGCGTCGCGGGAGACGGTGTTGCCCTTGCCGAGCAGGCCGATGTTGACCGGGAAGGCTTCCAGCGCCTCGAACATCCGGCCGAGGTGCCAGGGGCCGGGTGTGACCGTGGTGGCCTTGGTGCCCTCCGCCGGCCCTGTGCCGCCGCCGACGAGGGTGGTCACGCCGGTGGCGAGCGCCTGCTCGACGACGGTCGGCGAGATGAAGTGGACATGTGCGTCGATGGCTCCGGCGGTGACGATCTTCCCGTTGCCCGCGATGATCTCCGTCTCGGGCCCGATGACGAGGTCGGGGTGGACGCCGTCCATGGTGTCGGGGTTGCCGGCCTTGCCCACGCCGCTGATCCGGCCGTCCCGGACACCGATGTCGGCCTTGACGACACCCCAGTGGTCGAGCACGACCACTCCGGTGATCACGGTGTCGGGCGCGCCGTCGGCGCGTGTCGCACGGGCCTGGCCCATGGACTCTCGGATGACCTTGCCGCCGCCGAACACCGCCTCGTCACCGGCCCGGCCCGGGCCGCCGCAGCGGTCGTCCTCGATCTCGATGATCAGGTCGGTGTCGGCGAGCCGGACACGGTCGCCGGTCGTGGGGCCGAACAGGTCGGCGTACACGGCGCGGTGGAGTTCAGCCATCGAGAGGTCCTCCGGTCTCCCCACGCAGTCCGGCGACGATCCGGCGCCCGGCGATCGGCACGAGTGCGACGTCGACCGGGATGCCGGGCTCGAAGCGCACGGCGGTGCCGGCGGCGACGTCGAGCCGCTTGCCACGGGCGGCGGCGCGGTCGAACTCGAGGCCGGGGTTGGCCTCGGCGAAGTGGTAGTGGGAGCCGACCTGGACCGGGCGGTCGGCGGCGTTGACGACGGTGAGGCGGGTGACCTCACGGCCCTGGTTGAGGAGGATGGGGCCGTCACCGTGGAGGATCTCTCCGGGAATCATCGTTCCGCCCCTCAGACGATCGGGTCGTGGACGGTGACGAGCTTGGTCCCGTCGGGGAAGGTGGCCTCCACCTGGACGTCGTGGATCATCTCGGGGATGCCGTCCATGACGTCGTCACGGCTGAGCACCTTCCGCCCGGACGCCATGAGTTCCGAGACGCTGCGGCCGTCGCGGGCGCCTTCGAGGATGTGCGAGGTGATGAGGGCGACGGATTCGGGGTGGTTGAGCTTCACCCCGCGCGCCCTGCGCTTCTCCGCCACGTCGGCGGCCACATGGATGAGAAGCCGTTCCTGCTCGTGCGGGGAGAGTTGCACGCGTCCACCTCACTGTCGTCCGGCCCGGTAGCTCCCTGGGCGTGAGGACCGTAACGCGCTGCGACAGCCTGTTGACCTGTCCGCGGGCATCTCACGACCAGAGGTTGAACGTTAGGGCGCGGATTTTTCCGGCGCGTTAACTGATCTCGGGATCCCGCATGGACATCAGAGCCCGCAGGCCGTCCTCGAGGACCTCGACACGCACATCGCCGAACAGCGCCTGCTGCGCGATGAACCCCTGGGCGGTGGCGATCAGGGTCCGCGCCACATGGTCGGCGTCGACGTCCGCCTCCATCTGCCCGTTCGCCCGATAGGCGTGCACCAGTTCGGCCCACGCCTGGCGCATGCCGTTGTAACCGGTGGCGAGGATCGCGGCGAGACGCTCGTCGCGCAGGGTCTCGGTCCACGTCTGGACGACCAGTCGGGCGAAGGCCTGACGGTCGCCGCCGGGCACCTCCTCGACGAGCATGCGGCGCAGCACCCGCCCGAGGAGCACATCGGGTGTGGGCGGTGGCGTGGTGGCCGCGGCCTCCTCGAACGCGGCGCGGATGCTGCTGAACGCCTCGTCGGCGATGGCGGCGATCAGCTCGTCCTTGCCGCGGAAGTAGCGGTACACGGCACCGGCCGACAGGCCGCACTCGCTCAGGATGTCCTGCATCGATGTGGCGTGGAAGCCGTTGCGGGAGACGCAGCGGGCCGCGCCGTCAAGGATCTGACGGCGGCGGGCGTCGAGGTGCTGCTGGGATACGCGTGCCATGGCCCCAAAAGTAAAACGAACATTCCTTCTTGACAAGGACCGGAGGCAGCAGGACAGTGGCCAAAAGATAAAACGAACGATCCTTCTCTATAAGGAGTCCTCATGTCCGCTGCACCGGCCCGCCGCATGATCGCGGTGATCGTCCTGGTCCCGGTCGTGGTGGCGCTGGCCCTGTGGGCCTTCGCCTGGCCGGCCGCCAGGACCGCCCCGCGCGACCTGCCCATCGGCGTCGCGGGACCCGCGGCGGCCGTCACCCAGCTGGAGCGGGCCTTCGAGCAGCGCGAAGGCGCTTTCGACGTCCACCGCTACGACGACGAGGCCTCGGCCAGAACCGCGGTCGAGGACCGGGTCGTATACGGCGCCGTCGTCGCGGGACCGGACGGCACGAGGCTGCTGACCGCTTCCGGAGCCGGCCCCGTCGTCGCCCAGCTCCTCAAGGAGGCCGTCACCGCTCAGGCCCCCGCCGGCACTCAGGTGGAGGTGACGGACGTGGCCCCGCTCCCGTCCGGGGACCCTCGGGGCACCGCGCTCGCGGCGAGCGCCCTGCCACTGGCCCTCGCGGGAGTCGCCGCGGGGGCGCTGGTCACGATGTCCGGCCTGCGCGGAGCCCGTGCCGCCGCCGCGCTCGTCGGCGCCTCGGCGCTGGTGGGCGTCACCGCCGCGGCGATGGCCCACAACTGGCTCGGTGTACTGCAGGGCGACTGGTGGGCGGAGGCGGCCGCACTGAGCCTGACGGTCGCCGCACCGGGAGCGGCCGTGGCCGGGTTCGCCGCGCTGCTCGGAACGCCGGGCATCGGCCTCGGCGCGCTGCTGATGGTGCTGCTCGGCAATCCGTTCTCAGGCGCCGCTTCCGCGCCGGAGCTGCTTCCGGAGCCGGTCGGCGCGATCGGCCAGTGGCTGCCGCCGGGCGCCGGAGCGACACTGCTGCGCTCGGTCGCCTACTTCGACGGGCGCGGCGCCGCGGCACCGCTCCTGACGCTGTCGGTATGGGCGGCGCTGGGCCTGGTGGCCGTGTTCATGGGCGGCAGGCGCCGCGCCGCGGGGCTTACACAAGCGGAGCGGCCCGCCCCCGTACCGGTCGCCTGACCGGCTGACGCCCCGGTCATCCGACCGGCCGCGCGTCCCCGCTGTAGCGGACGGGGGCGCGCGGCCTTCGTATGTCCGGACGCGTCAGGGTGCCGGACCGTGCGACGGGCGCACGCGACCGGGCCGGCCCTGGCGCCTCGGCCCGGCCGCTAGGGGCGGTCCCTCGGAGGGCGGTGCTCGGCCGCCAGCCCGAAGCGGCCGCGGTCGGGAGAACCGGAGGACACCGATCCGAAGGAGGACACGGAGCTGATGATCTGCTCCTCCGCCGCCTCCGGAGCCTCCGCCTCCTGCTCCAGCCGCTCCAGGTCCGCGGCGGAGACCAGCGCGACGAGCGGCTTCCCGTGCCGGGTCACCACGACTCGCTCGCCGCCGTAGACGACACGGTTGATCAGATCGGCGAGCTCGGCGCGAGCTTGCGTCACCGGAATTTCGTAGGCCATGCTCCCATTCTAACCGTCTGTACATCCTGTACATTCTTTACATGGCCAGGAGAGATCTCCACAGCCGTGACGACGAGAGGTGTGCCATGAACCGTCCGTCCGCCCGCTATGTCCTGCCGGAGCTCACGGAGCGCACATCCTTCGGGACGCGCACGCTCGATCCGTACTCGAAGCTGATGGCCGAGCGGATCGTCTTCCTGGGGACCGCCGTCGACGACACGGCGGCGAACGACGTCATCGCGCAGTTCCTGCACCTCGAGTACGAGGCTCCCGACCAGGACATCTGCCTGTACATCAACTCCCCCGGCGGATCACTGAGCGCCATGTCCGCCATCTACGACACGATGCAGGTCGTCATGTGCGACGTGGCGACTACCTGCCTGGGCCAGGCCGCCTCCACGGCGGTCGCCCTGCTTGCCGCGGGCACTCCCGGCAAGCGCATGGCACTGCCCGGCGCGCGGATCGTGATGCAGCAGCCCGCATACGAGGAGCCGTTGCGCGGACAGCCGTCCGATCTGGAGATCCACGCCGCCGAGTTGCTGCGACTGCGTGAGCAACTCGGCTCGATGCTGGTGCGCCACACCGGCAACGACCCGGACCGCATCAGGGCCGACCTGGAGCGCGACAAGATCTTCGACGCCACCGCGGCGAAGGAATACGGCCTGATCGACCACGTCGTCGCGAGCCGCAAGCTCTCGGCCGTGCCACCCACGGCGAGGTGAGCGCGGGATGCTGCCGCCCGAACTGCCGCCACTGCCGGCACTCACCCGCGCCGAGGCCGAGTTCGTCGACGCCTACCTCGAAGTCGTCGACCTGCTCGGCAGGATCAACCCCGCCCGTGCCACCCATACCTATGGGGCCCTGCGCGCCGCGCAGGCGCTGGTCGGACGGGCCGCCGCGCTCAAGGACGCCCTGACACTCATGCACATCCGGGGGGAGAACGAGCTGTACACGGACACGCTGACCAAGGCGCTGCGCGTCCTGGACGGCGAGCGCAGGACCAACCGGCTGACCATGCCTCCCGTTTCCACGAGTTGACGGACGTTCCGGTGCCGCCCGCCGACACGGCGCGCGACACACGTACCCCGTTCGGTGGAGCTTTGCCCAAGTTGTCGCAAGGCCCCGGACTTGCGTCGGCGGGACCACCGATCTGGCGCAATGGGGCGCTTCAACTGCTGGTACGGGACGGGTCCGGAGCGCGGGAGAAGGGGTCCGAGAGGCCTGCCCACCCGAAAGGTCCAGTCGTGATCAGCTTCACAAAAGCCGTTTCAACTCGGAAATCGGACATCGGTGGGTAACGATCCGTGAGACGACAAGCCCCCGCCACCTCGACGGGGCGGTCCGGGCGGACGCTGAATCCTGCCGCCGCACCGGATGTCTGGTCGACGGAATTGCATCGGCAGGAGTGGAGGACCCAGCAGTACGGCGTGACCGGTTGTCCCGGCCACGCCTTGGGGTGAAGCCGCTGCGGCGGCCGGGCGTCTTCGCCGTCCGAACCCGACAGGTCACCCTTCACAGGCGGCTGACGAAGGGTTGCGCATGACTGCGCAGATGCATCTCCCCCACCTGTTCTCACGGGCGGGCGCCGTATCGGCACTCACCATCGCCGCCGTAGGCGGCACACTTCTGGCCCCGGGCGGCGCTGTTGAAGCGCATGCGATCAGCAGCCACGCGAGCAAGGCGCTCAAAGTGGCCGCGTCGAAGAAGGGCTCGCCGTACCGGTACGGCGGCACGGGCCCGTCCCGCTTCGACTGTTCCGGGCTGACGCTCTATTCGTACAAGAAGGCGGGCAAGAAGCTGCCGCGCACCGCCCAGCAGCAGTACAACCGGACCCGTCATATCTCCGCCTCGCATCGGCAACGCGGTGACCTGGTGTTCTTCCACGCCGGCGGTGCCGTCTACCACGTGGGGATCTACGCCGGGAACGGGAAGATCTGGCACTCGCCCAAGACGGGTGACGTGGTCCGGCTGGTCAAGATCTGGACGAAGAGCGTCAAGTACGGCCGCGTGCGCTGACGCGCCGCCAGGTCCTGCCGGCCTGGGTGGTGTCAGTGCGCGGTCGACCGGATCAGCAGGGCCGCGCCGAGCGTGGTCAGCGCGCCTCCCGAGACGCCTTCGACGGCGCGGGCGGTCCGCGGCCGGCGCAGCCACCGGCCGAGCCGGTCGACCATCAGCGCCACCGCCGGGAACCAGAGCAGCGCGATCAGCACGACCGTGCCTGCGAGCAGCAGCGTGCGCGGCAGCACGGCCGCGCCGTCGGGAACGAACTGCGGGAGCAGGCTCAGGAACAGCACCGGCGCCTTCGGGTTGAGGACGTTGGTGAGGAAGCCCTGCCGCAGGCCGCGTCCGACGCCGTGCGGGTCCGCGGTCCGCGGACCTGCCGGCTCCGGGCGCGGGCGCAGTGCGGCGTGCAGCGAGCGGACCCCGAGATAGAGCACATAGGCACCGCCCGCTGCCTGCAGCGTCCGGTAGAGAACGGGCGCGGTGGCGAGTACGGCGGCGAGTCCCGCCACGGCCAGGGCCGTGTGGACGAGCAGCCCGCCGGCCACTCCTGCCGCGCAGGCGACACCGGCGCGGCGTGAGGCTACCGCGTTGCGTACGACGACGGTGAAATCGGCGCCGGGCACGGCGACCATGCCTGCGGCGAGCCCGATGAAGGCGATGAGCTGTCCGTCCATGCGTCCCAGCGTGGACGCCCTTAGCCCTTAACGTGTACTTGCGATTTCTGCAGGGAGGTCTGAAGCAACGCTTAAGGGGTGGCATGTACGACCCGACCCGGCTGGCGGCTCTCGTCGCCGTGGCGGACGCCGGTTCCATCACCCGGGCCGCCGCCCGGCTCGGATACACGGCTCCGGCGCTCTCGCAGCAGATCGCCAAGCTGGAACGGGAGGCCGGGGCAGTCCTCCTCGTGCGCTCGCACCGGGGCGCACGGCTGACGGCGGCCGGCGAGCTGCTCGCGGAACGCGCCCGCCGGGTGCTGGACGAGATGGACCGGGCCCGCCATGAGCTGGCAGGGCTCACCGGCCTGGCCGGCGGCCGGCTCCGGGTCGGCACGTTCACGACGGTCGGGATCCATCTGCTGCCGCCCGTGCTGAGCGCCTTCCGCCGCGCGCACCCGGACGTGGAGCTCACCGTCGCCGAGTACGAGCCGCCCGGCGGGGTCACGGCCGTGGCCACGGGTGAGGTCGATGTGGCGCTGACCCATGCCTATGAGCCGGCCGAGCCGGCCGCCGCGCCGCAGGGGGTGGTGGTCGAGGCCCTCCTGGTGGAGGAGTTGGTGCTCGTGACCGCTCCGGGGCATGTGCTCGCCGACGGTTCCGGCCGGCTGCCCGTGGGCGACCTGGCGGGCCAGCCTCTGATCAGCAGCGCGCCGTCGCATCCGCCGCGCAAGGGGGTGGAGCGCGCGCTCGCGAGCGCCGGCGCCACACCTGCCGTGGTCTGCGAGTCGCCGGGGTACGCACTGGTGTGCGCCCTCGTCAGCGCGGGACTGGGGGTGGCCGTCGTGCCGGAGATGGTCGCCGCGATGGCCGCGACGCCCCTGCGGGTACGGCAGTTGGAACCTGCGTCGTTCCGCAGGACGATCTCGGTGGTGCACCGGGGCGAGGAGTCGGGTCCGGCCGTGCGGTCGCTGCGGGCGCTGATGCGTGGCGCGTTCGCGAGGGCGGGCAGCAGGGCACGGTCCGTCCGCGAAGAAGGGACTCTTTGAGCCGGGACTGTTCGAGCCGCGGGCCGTTCGAGCCGGCAAATCGTTTCTGGCGGGGTCAGCGGTCAGCTCTGCACGGGCACGGACCAGGGCAGTGCGATCCAGACGGTCTTTCCGCCCTCCTCCGTGGGCGTGACGGACAGCCGGCCGCCGTACTCCGCGGTGAGCGTACGGATGATGACCATGCCCCGCCCGTTGTCCTGCCGGACGGCGGCGGGCAGCCGCTGGGGCCAGCGCGGATGGCTGTCGGTGACGCCGATGCACAACTGCTCGTCGCGCTCGAGGCGCAGATCCACCGTGAAGGTCGGGGACTGGCCGAAGGTGTGCTGTACGGAGTTCGTGGCGAGCTCGGAGACGATCAGTTTGACGGTGTCGACGGTCTCGGCGTCCGGCTCCAGCCCCCATTCGCACAGAACATCCGTGACATATCTCCTGGCGGCGGATACCGACGCCGGATCGCTCGGCAGAGTGGCGGATGCTTCTTGGTGGTCTGCCATGGCGGCGCTGTCCCTTTCCCACCGCGGCCGGGCTCCGACTCGTAGCGGATGAAACGCGGGAACGGCCACGGATTACGCTTCTGCGTCAGACTGCCACTTATCGTCCGTCAGGGGCGCCGATCCACCGAGATACGCACATTTCTGTCGCTCGATGCGGTGAACTCTGCTACGGCAGACCGTATTTACGGCCACCGACCGGAGGCTGCGGGGCACTCCCGGCTCAACTGCCGGGTGCGGTCCGGATGATCGTGGAGAGCGCCGTGCCGATCTGCCGGTCCGTGAGATCCGCCCTGGCGGTCAACCGGATCCGGGAGATCCCGTCGGGCACGGACGGGGGCCGGAAACAGCCGACGACGAGTCCGGCGTCCCGGCAGTCCGCCGCCCAGCGCAGCGCCGCCTCCGGGGACGGGGCCTGCACGGAGACGACCGCCGCGTCCGGGCGGGCCGAGGTCAGTCCGGCGTCGGTCAGCCCGCGGTGCAGCGCCGCCGCCACCTCGCGCGCCCGTCCGGCGAGTCCTGGTTCGCCGCGCAGCACCCGCACGCTCGCGAGTGCCGCGCCGGCCGCCGCCGGGGCCAGGCCGGTGTCGAAGATGAAGGTGCGGGCGGTGTTGATCAGGTGGTCGATGACGGGGGCGGGCCCGAGGACCGCACCTCCCTGGCTGCCCAGCGACTTGGAGAGCGTCAGCGTGGCGACGGTCCCGGCCGCGCCCGCGAGGCCGGCGGCGTCCAGGGCGCCGCGGCCGCCGTCGCCGAGGACGCCCAGCCCGTGCGCGTCGTCGACGAGGAGCCCGGCGCCGTGTTCACGGCAGACGTCGGCGAGGGCCCGCAGCGGTGCGGCGTCGCCGTCCACGGAGAAGACCGAGTCGGTGACCGCGAGGGCGCGCCGGCCGGGGTGGGCCTCGAGCGTCTTGCGTACGGCCTCGACGTCGGTGTGCGGGACGACCGCCGTCTCCGCACGGGAGAGCCGGCAGCCGTCGACGATGGAGGCGTGGTTGCCCGCGTCGGAGACGACGAGGGCGTCACGGCCGCTGAGCGCGGTGACCGCGGCGAGGTTCGCCGCGTAGCCGGAGGACAGGACGAGGGCGGCCTCGAAGCCGCAGAAGTCGGCGAGCTCACGCTCCAGTTCGGCGTGCAGTTCGGTGCTGCCGGTGACGAGCCGGGAACCGGTGGCCCCGGCGCCCCACCGGCGGGCGGCCCGCACGGCGCCTTCGGTGACCTCGGCGCGGCGGGTGAGACCGAGATAGTCGTTGCTCGCCAGGTCGAGGAGGGCACTGTCGGCGGGGCGCGGCCGAAGAGTGCGGACCAGACCCGCCCGCTCGCGTCGGCGCGACTCCTCGTCGATCCAGTCGAAAGGATTCCTCGGCATGGCGGTCCGGTCCTTTTTGTAGGCAGCGGACAGACCCTAGCCGGGCGGGCCCGGGTACCGGGTGTGGCCATGCACACACCTCGAATCGCAGGTGTTGTGGGCTTCCTCCTTGGCCGGGGCCTGTGCTGTAGGCCAGGATCGGCGCCATGGACCTGCTGAACACACTGGTGGAGAAGGGGCTGCGGCGCGAGCTGCCGACCCGCGAAGAAGCGCTCGCCGTGCTGGCGACCTCCGACGACGATGTGCTCGATGTGGTGGCCGCTGCCGGCAAGGTGCGCCGTCAGTGGTTCGGGCGGCGGGTGAAGCTCAACTACCTGGTCAACCTGAAGTCCGGCCTGTGCCCGGAGGACTGCTCGTACTGCTCCCAGCGCCTCGGGTCGAAGGCGGAGATCCTCAAGTACACCTGGCTGAAGCCCGAGGAGGCCTCGGAGGCCGCGGCGGCCGGTGTGGCCGGCGGCGCCAAGCGGGTGTGCCTGGTCGCGAGCGGGCGCGGCCCGACAGACCGGGACGTGGACCGGGTGTCCAGGACCATCGAGGCGATCAAGGAGCAGAACGAGGGCGTCGAGGTGTGCGCGTGCCTGGGCCTGCTCTCCGACGGCCAGGCCGAACGGCTGCGTGACGCGGGCGCCGACGCGTACAACCACAACCTGAACACGTCCGAGGGGACGTACGGGGACATCACGACCACGCACACCTACGCGGACCGCGTCGACACCGTCAACAAGGCGCACGCCGCCGGCCTGTCGGCCTGCTCGGGGCTGATCGCCGGCATGGGTGAGAGCGACGAGGACCTGGTGGACGTCGTCTTCGCGCTGCGGGAACTCGACCCGGACTCGGTGCCGGTGAACTTCCTGATCCCGTTCGAGGGGACGCCGCTCGCCAAGGAGTGGCACCTCACCCCGCAGCGGTGTCTGCGCATTCTCGCGATGACCCGGTTCGTCTGCCCGGACGTCGAGGTGCGACTGGCCGGCGGGCGCGAGGTGCATCTGCGTTCGATGCAGCCGCTCGCGCTGCACCTGGTCAACTCGATCTTCCTCGGCGACTACCTCACCAGTGAGGGCCAGGCGGGCAAGACCGACCTCGAGATGATCGCGGACGCCGGTTTCGAGGTGGAGGGCACGGACACGACGACGCTGCCCGACCACCGTGCGGCCGGCGGCGGCTGCGGCTCGGTGTGCGGCGACGGCGACCAGGGCGGGTGCGCCTCGGAGCCGGCGGAGACGGAGACGACCGCGGCCGTGTCGGGTGAGGCGTCGGCGGCGCGTACGGATCTGGTGGCGGTGCGCCGCCGGGGAGCCGGGACGGACCTCGCGCCCAATGCCTGAGTTCGGCCCCGACGAGCTCCGCGCGCTGGACCGGGCGCACGTCTGGCACCCGTACGGCCCGATGCCGGGCCGCAGCGACCCGCTGGTCGTCGAGTCCGCGTCCGGCGTTCGGCTGCGGCTCGCCGAAGAGGTTCATGGACAGCGCGAGTTGGTCGACGGCATGTCCTCGTGGTGGTCGGCCGTCCACGGGTACAACCACCCGGTCCTGAACGAGGCGGCGACCGCGCAGCTGGGCCGGATGAGCCATGTGATGTTCGGCGGGCTCACCCATGAGCCCGCCGTGCGGCTCGCGGCCCGGCTGGTGGAGATCACCCCGGAGCCGCTGCGGCACGTCTTCCTCTGCGACTCGGGCTCCGTGTCCGTGGAGGTCGCCGTGAAGATGTGCCTCCAGTACTGGCGTTCGCTGGGCCGCCCCGCCAAGCAGCGGCTGCTGACCTGGCGCGGCGGCTACCACGGGGACACCTGGCAGCCGATGTCGGTGTGCGATCCCGAAGGCGGGATGCACGAGCTGTGGCAGGGGGTGCTGCCCCGGCAGCTCTTCGCCGACGCGCCTCCCGCCGACTACGAGGAGTCGTACGCGCGGGGTCTGCGGGAGCTGATCGCCCGGCACGCGGACGAGCTGGCGGCGGTGATCGTCGAGCCGGTCGTGCAGGGCGCGGGCGGCATGCGGTTCCACTCCCCCGAGTATCTGCGGGTCCTGCGAGAGGCCTGCGACGAGTACGGCGTGCTGCTCGTGTTCGACGAGATCGCGACCGGGTTCGGGCGTACGGGCACGCTGTTCGCGGCCGGGCACGCGGGCGTCGCACCGGACGTGATGTGCCTGGGCAAGGCGCTGACCGGCGGCTATCTGACGATGGCCGCGACCCTGTGCACCTCGCAGGTGGCCGAGGGCATCTCGCGGGGCGAGGTCCCGGTGCTCGCCCATGGCCCCACGTTCATGGGCAACCCGCTGGCCTCCGCCGTCGCCTGCGCCTCGATCGACCTGCTGCTCGGGCAGGACTGGCAGGGGGAGGTCCGCCGCCTGGAGACGGGGCTGCGCGACGGGCTCGCGGAGGCCGCGGACCTGCCCGGGGTGAAGGACGTCCGGGTGCTCGGCGGCATCGGCGTCGTACAGCTGGACCACGATGTCGACATGGCCGCGGCGACGGCGGCGGCCGTCCGGGAAGGGGTCTGGCTGCGGCCCTTCCGCGACCTCGTCTACACGATGCCGCCCTACGTGACGGACGACGAGGACCTCGCCCGCGTGTGCCGCGCGGTGCGTGCGGCGGCAGCGGCGGGCTGAGGCCGCCCGCCGCGGAACGTCGCAGCGGACACCGGAACGAACGAAGGACGCACAAGCACATGGCAGTGATCGTGGTGACCGGCACCGGCACCGAGATCGGCAAGACCGTCGTCACGGCGGCGGTCGCCGCGGCGGCTCTGGCCGGAGGGCTGTCCGTCGCCGTCCTGAAGCCCGCGCAGACGGGGCTGGCGGCGGACGAGGACGGCGACGTCGCTGTGGTACGGCGGCTCGCCGGCGACGTGACCTGTGCCGAACTGGCCCGGTTCCCGGAGCCGTTGGCGCCGGCCACCGCCGCCCGGCGGGCGGGGCTCGCACCGGTGCGGCCCAAGGACGTGGCGGAGGCCGCCGAGAAGCTGGCGGCCGAGCACGACCTGGTGCTGGTGGAGGGCGCGGGCGGCCTGCTCGTTCGGCTCGACGACGACGGCGCCACGCTGGCGGACGCGGCCGCCGAGATGGGCGCGCCCGTGCTCGTGGTCGCCCCGGCCGGCCTCGGCACGCTGAACATGACGGCGCTCACGGCGGAGGCTCTGCGCGCACGCGGCCTGGAGCAGTTGGGCGTGGTGGTCGGGAGCTGGCCGCGCACACCCGATCTGGCGGCGCGCTGCAATCTGGCGGACCTTCCGGAGGCCGCCGGGGCGCCGCTGCTCGGGGCGGTACCGGAGGGCGCCGGCGCGCTCGCTCCCGCCGATTTCAGGGCACTGGCGGCGACCTGGCTGACGCCACGCCTCGGCGGCCGGTGGGATGCGGGGGCGTTCACCGCCGCCGTAGGCTGACGCGCATGCGCGCAAAGATCGACGAGATCGTCTTCGACTGCCACGACCCCGCCCGGCTGGTGCGCTTCTGGGCCGCGCTCCTCGGCGGCGATCCGGTGGACCGCTCCGACGACTGGTCGTACGTCGATCCGCCGGAGTTCGTGCGCGTCGCCTTCCAGCGGGTGCCGGAGGGCAAGACGGTCAAGAACCGCCTTCATCTGGACCTGGACGCCGGTGACATCGACGCGGCGGCGGACGAGGCGGTCCGCCTGGGGGCGGAGCGGGTCGGGGCGATCGTGACCGACGACCACGGTCGCTTCCTCGTCATGCGCGACCCGGAGGGCAACGAATTCTGCTTCGTGGCGGGCACGGACGGCTGAGCCGCGCGCAGCGGGGGAGAATGACGGGGACCGGCCCGTCTCCGAAGGAGGCCCCTATGGTCCCGCTCCAGCGCGGTACGAACGTCCCGCGGGACGCCGTCCACCATCCTCTCTTCGCCCGCTTCTACGCGAAGATGAGCGTGACGGCCGACCTCAAGGGCGGCATCGCCGCCTACCGTGCGGAGCTGCTGCGCGGGCTGTCCGGCCGGGTGATCGAGATCGGCGCGGGCAACGGTCTGAACTTCTCCCACTATCCGGCCACCGTCTCCGAAGTGGTGGCCATCGAACCGGAGCGCTCGCTGCGGAAGCTGGCCACGGAGGCGGCCCTGCGCGCCGAGGTCCCGGTGGACGTGGCGCCCGGCGCGGCCGAGGCCCTGCCGGTCAAGAGTGAGGGCTTCGACGCGGCGGTCGCGTCGCTGGTGCTGTGCACCGTACGGGACCTGCCGAGGGCGCTGGCGGAGATCAAGCGGGTCCTGCGGCCCGGCGCGGAGCTGCGGTTCTTCGAGCACGGGCGGGCGGAGGGCCGGGGCCTGGCGACCACTCAGCGGGTCCTGGACCGCACGGTGTGGCCGCTGCTGTTCGGCGGGTGCCACACGGCGCGGGACACGATCGCCGCGATCGAGGAGGCGGGCTTCGAGCTCGGGCCCTACCGGCGGTTCCGGGTGCCGGACCACGGACCGCAGTTGCCGACGTCGCCGTGCGTGCTGGGCGTCGCCCGCCGCCCGGTCATGGACGGGTAGCCGCCACGACGGGGTCCGGTTCTCGCTCCGGGCGCCCGGTCGCGCCGGGGCCGGGTGGCCGGCCCCTCCGGGAGTCGGAGAGCCGCACCGCTCACTCGCTCCAGCTCCGCAGTTCCTCCGCGATGCGCCCGATGTCCGCGCTGCCGTCCTTCACCAGGCGGGCCAGATCGCGTACCTGCTCGGGCGAGGTGACGACCTTCAGTCCGCAGGCGACGAGGTAGCCGTAGGCGACGGCCGAGGCGAACATGGCGTTGGAACGCTCCAGCGCCGGTACGTGCAGCAGCAGTTGCAGCAACGCGGCGGCCCGGGAGGCCGGGTCGCTGTATACGGGGACACCGAATATCTCCGCCTCGTGACGGCTGACGGCGGCGACGAGCGCGCCCCAGTCGGTGACCTGGGGGTCGCCGGGCATCTTGTGCTCCGCGACCATGAGCAGCCAGGCAAGGTCGATCCGCAGGCTCAACGCTTGTCGCCGAACTCCTCGGCGAAGACCGACTCGTACTGCTTCATGAAGTCGGCCGCCGCGTCGACGAACGTGCGTCCCGCTTCGCCGGCGTCCTGTTTGACGAGCTCCTCGATGTAGCGGTTCACGCTCACGCCGCGCTGCATCGCGCGCTGGCGGGCGGTCTCCGCGGTGGACTCGTCCACGCGTACGTTCAACTGTGTCTTCGCCACACCTCGAAGCTAGCGCGAAGGTGCTAGCAGTGCAAGGGCGGCCCGGCCGTATCCCGTCTCACAGCGCGGAAAGACGGTGGCGGTGCCGGTCGCGGGCGTGCTTGGCTCACCGCCATGACCGACCTGCTCATACGCAACGCCGCTCCCGACGAGGCCGAGGCCGTGCTGGCCTTCTGGAAGGAGGCCGCGGAGGGCACGAGCATCACGGACGACGTGGACGGCGTCACGCGGCTCATCGACCGTGACCCCGAGGCGCTCATCCTCGCCGAGTCGGACGGCGTGCTCGTGGGCTCCGTCATCGCAGGCTACGACGGCTGGCGCTGCTCCCTGTACCGGCTGGCCGTGCTGCCCTCCCACCGCCGGCGCGGCATCTCGACCGCCCTGCTCGACGCGGCGGAGAAGCGGTTCGCCGCGGTGGGCGGCCGCCGCGGGGACGCGATGGTCCTCGAGGCCAACGAGCAGGCTCACCGGGCGTGGACGTCCGCCGGGTACGCACGCGAGGACCACTGGCGCCGCTGGGTCAAACCGTTCAGCTGACCCCCACCGCCCGCCTCCACGCTTTTGCCCGTCCTTTACCATGGGCGCACTGTCCACTCCCGTACGAAAGGTGTGAGCGTCCGCCCATGGGCGAGCCTCCTAGTAGCCGACATCGCGCAAACCTTCTCCCCCTGCCGGATCATGGGATGGAGGTGAACCGATGACCGAAGTGCTTCTGCTCGCCGTGGCCGTGCTGCTCTCCGTCGCATGTGGAGCCTTCGTCGCGGCAGAGTTCTCGCTCACGACGGTCGAGCGCAGCGATCTCGAACGAGCGGCGGAGCGCGGGGAACGAGGCGCGGCCGGCGCGCTCAAGGCCGCCCGCAGCCTCACGTTCCAGCTCTCCGGCGCACAGCTCGGCATCACGGTCACCAACCTGGTCGTCGGCATGCTCGCCGAGCCGTCGATCGCCACGCTCATCCGCGGACCGGTCGAGGACCTCGGCCTCTCCCCTGCCGTGGCGTCGTCCGTCGCGCTGGTCATCGGCACGGCCCTGTCGACCGTCGTCCTGATGGTCGTCGGCGAGCTCGTCCCGAAGAACTGGGCCATCTCCTCACCCCTGGCCGTCGCCAAGGTGGTCGCTACGCCGCAGCGGATCTTCACCGCCGCGTTCCGGCCCCTGATCTCCCATCTCAACAACACCGCCAACCGCATGGTGACGCGGCTGGGCATGGAGCCGACGGAGGAGCTGGCCTCCGCCCGCAGCCCCAAGGAGCTCGTCGCCCTGGCCCGCCACTCGGCCAAGGAAGGCGCGCTCGAGGCGGACACCGCGGAGCTGTTCGTCCGTACCCTCGGCCTCGGCGAACTCACCGCGGAGAACGTGATGACCCCCCGGGTGCAGGTCACGGCTCTGGAGGCGCAGGCCACGGCCGAGGACGTCGCCAACGCGACCCGGGCCACCGGCCTGTCCCGCTTCCCCGTCTACCGGGGCAGCCTCGACACCGTGGTCGGCATCGCCCATATCAAGGACGTCCTGGCCGTGCCCGCGGAACACCGCCGGCGGCTGCGCGTCTCGGAACTGCTGCGGGAACCGGTCCTCGTGCCCGAGTCACTGACCGTCGACCGGCTGCTCGACCGGCTCCAGGGCAGGTCCACCATGGCCGTCGTCATCGACGAGTACGGCGGCACGGCCGGTGTCGTGACGATGGAGGACATCGTGGAGGAGGTCGTCGGCGAGGTCCGCGACGAGCACGACCCGCACGAGACGCCCGACCTCGCCCCCGCGGGCGAGGACGCCGACGGACGGATCCTGTGGTCCGCCGACGGCGCCGCGCGCACCGACCAGCTGGCGGCCATCGGCCTCCAGGTGCCCGACGGTCCGTACGAGACGCTCGCCGGAGTCGTCGCCACCGAGCTGGGACGCATCCCGGCCGAAGGCGACCGCATCGACATGGACGGATGGCAGCTCGATGTCGTCGACGCGTCCGGACGGCGAGCGGCGCGGGTGCTGATGCACGCGCCACCGATCGCCGCGGAAGGGGCCGACGAGATCCAGGAGGCCGGACGATGATCGCGATCCAGCTCTTCATCGGCTTCCTGACCCTGGTCGCCAACGCCTTCTTCGTCGGCGCGGAGTTCGCGCTGATCTCCGTCCGCCGCAGTCAGATCGAGCCGGAGGCACAGGCCGGCAACCGCCGGGCCCGCAGCGTCCTGTGGGGTCTCCAGCACGTCTCGGACCTGATGGCCGCCGCCCAGCTGGGCATCACGTTGTGCACGCTGGTCCTCGGCATCGTCGCCGAGCCGGCCATGGCGCACCTGCTCGAGCCGGTCTTCGACGCGGTGGGCGTGCCGCACGGTGCGGTCCACCCGATCTCGTTCGTCATCGCCCTGTCGCTCGCGACGTACCTCCACATGCTGCTCGGCGAGATGGTGCCGAAGAACATCGCGCTCGCGGAGCCGGTGCGCAGCGCGCTGTGGCTGGGCCCGCCGCTGGTCACGCTCGCGCGCGGCCTGCACCCGGTCATCGTCATGGTCAACGCCTTCGCGAACAGCCTGCTCAAGCTGCTGCGTGTCGAGACGAAGAACGAGGTGACCGCCACGTTCTCCGACGACGAGCTGGCGAACCTGGTGCAGGACGCCGGCGAGGCCGGCCTGCTCGACGACCGCTCCGCGGAACGGCTGCGGGACGCGCTCGAACTCGGCCGCCGGCCCGTGCGCGACGTGGTGATGCCCATCGAGCGCGTGGTGTACGCCCAGGCCGGTACGACGCCGGAACAACTGGAGCGGCTGTCCGCGGAGTCGGGCTTCTCACGCTTCCCCGTGGTGGACGCGGGACGGCGCATCCTCGGCTACCTCCATGTGAAGGACGCCCTGGACGCGGCGCCGAGGAACAGGGCGTTCCCCGTGTCGGCGATGCGGCCGATCGCCCGGGTCCGGGCGACGACCCCGCTCGACGACGTCCTCACGGCGATGCGCCGGAGCCGTACGCACCTGGCGGCCGTCCTCGACGAGAACGGCCGGCCGGAGGGCCTGGTCACGATGGAGGACATCCTGCGGGAGCTGGTGGGCAAGCCGGGGTGACGGGCGGGGGCATTTCCAGGCCGCCCGGCGACTGCAGGCCGCGCGCAGCGGGGTACAGGTCCGGGCGGAGCCCAACAAGCCGGGGTGACGGGCGGGGGCATTTCCAGGCCGCCCGGCGACTGCAGGCCGCGCGCAGCGGGGTACAGGTCCGGGCGGAGCCCAACAAGCCGGGGTGACGGGCGGGGGCATTTCCAGGCCGCCCGGCGACTGCAGGCCGCGCGCAGCGGGGTACAGGTCCGGGCGGAGCCCGACAAGCCGGGGTGACGGGCGGGCATTTCCAGGCCGCCCGGCGCTTGAGGGCATCGCGCGGAGCGCGGTACGGGTCCGGGCGGAGCCCGGTTTCGGGAAGGGGCGGGTAGGGGAAACCGCCCCGCGCAGCGGCTACATCGCCATGGCGCCCAGCCATGCGTCCAGCACCGCACCCCCGCCCCGGACCGTGAAACGGTCCTCGTCCGGCCGGCGGCGGCCGTAGACGAGGAGCAGGAGGTCCGCCACGTCCGCCGACACGGTGACGTCGGCCGCCTCCACCGTCGCCGTCCACGAGAAGCCGGCGGCGCTGAACGTGATCGTCCAGGCCGCGCCGGTGTCCCGGGCGAGCAGCCGGACCGAGCCGCCGGCCGACGACGTCAGCCGCTCGGTGATCCAGGTGTAACAGGGCACGTTCTCGAAGAACTCCGCGATGCCGTCCGCCGCCGTCCCCGGCTCGACGCGGGGTTCCTGCCCGAGGGCCAACTGCGCGTCGGCGCAGTGGATCACCGCCTCGAAGAGCAGCCGCCGCGGGTAGAAGGCGACGCGCTGGTCCGCGCCGTGGGACCACATCGGAAGGTCCGGGTCCACCGTGCGCAGGGTGCGCAGGGAGGACTCGGCGGCGTCGGCCATCCACTGCGGGTACGCCGACGGCTCGTCCGGCAGGTCGAGAGGCACTTCACGCGCCCGGACACGCTCGGCGGCCCGGGTGCGTACGACATGCTCCGCCCAGCGGTGCGTCGTGCCGTGGTGCGCGACCAGATCGGCCAGGGTCCAGCCGGGGCAGGTGGGGACGGGCGTCGCCGGGTCCGCGTCCCGTACCGCCGCCGTGAAGTCGGCCACGACGCGCGCGATGGACTCGCAGTACCGCTCGTGCTGGTCGTCGTCGAGGCCGAAGCCGTCCGGCACCCGGAGCAGGCCGTCGCGCCAGCCGCCTTCCGGGTGGCGTCCGGCCGCCGCGCGGACACGTTCCGCGAGCTCGCGGCGGTCCGCGGGAGGGAGCCTGTCCAGCAGGAACGCGGTGGATTCGAGCCACTTCACGGCGGTGTCCGGGTCGAGCACGTCGTCGTCGCAGGTGTCGATCAGGGTCACCACTTCGGCCAGCGCTTCGGCCAGGGTGTTGAGCAGCGCGTCACTCACGAAAGCTCCCCTCCGGGTACGGAACCGACGGACCCTACCGCACGGTAGGATCGCTGCGCCATGGAGATCAGTGCCAACTACACCAGCTACGTCGCGGTCGGTGACTCGTTCACGGAGGGCATGTCCGATCTGCTCCCCGACGGCTCCTACCGCGGCTGGGCGGACGTCCTCGCGGGCCGGCTGGCGGCCCGTACCCCCGGCTTCCGCTACGCGAACCTCGCGGTGCGCGGCAAGCTGATCGGACAGATCGTCGCCGAGCAGGTCGATGTCGCCGCCTCGATGAACGCCGACGTGATCACCCTCGTCGGCGGACTCAACGACACCCTGCGGCCCAAGTGCGACATGGTGCGGGTGCGCGATCTCCTGGAGGAGGCGGTGGAGAAGCTCGCGCCGTCGTGCCGACAGCTGGTGCTGATGCGCAGCCCCGGCCGCCAGGGCCCGGTGATGGAGCGGTTCCGTCCGCGCATGGAGGAACTGTTCGCCCATGTCGACTCGCTCGCGGCACGGCACGGCGCGCTCGTCGTCGACCTCTACGGCTCCGCCGCTCTCGGCGATCAGCGGATGTGGGACGTGGACCGGCTGCACCTGACGGCCGAGGGGCACCGCCGGGTCGCGGAGGCGGTCTGGCAGACGCTCGGCCTGGAGGCCGCGGACGACTGGCAGGCACCATTGCCGCCGGCGCTCCGGGCGAGCTGGGCGGCGCGGCGGGTCGCCGACGCGCAGTTCGCCCGCCGGCACCTGGGGCCGTGGATCGGACGGCGGCTGACCGGGCGGTCCTCCGGCGACGGCAGGCCCGCGAAGCGGCCCGACCTGCTGCCTTACGAGCCCTTCCGCCCGCCGTCGGCCGACGCCTGACGCCCTCGTAGCAAGCTACAACCACGGGCGGGGCGCTGAGCTGCGCAAACCCACAGTAGAATCTGCACACGTGACTGCTGTGTCTGCGAAGCCTCGCATCCCCAATGTTCTTGCCGGCCGCTACGCCTCCGCGCAGCTCGCCGTGCTCTGGTCCCCCGAGCAGAAGGTGAAGCTGGAGCGTCAGCTCTGGCTGGCCGTGCTGCGCGCGCAGAAGGACCTCGGGATCGAGGTACCGGACGCCGCGCTGGCCGACTACGAGCGGGTGCTCGACCAGGTCGACCTGGCGTCGATCGCCGAGCGCGAGAAGGTCACCCGCCACGACGTGAAGGCCCGGATCGAGGAGTTCAACGCCCTCGCCGGCCACGAGCACGTCCACAAGGGCATGACCTCCCGTGACCTCACGGAGAACGTCGAGCAGCTCCAGGTCCGGCTGTCGCTGGAGCTGATGCGCGACCGTACGGTCGCCGTGCTCGCGCGGCTGGGCAAGCTCTCCGGCGAGTACGCGGAGCTGGTCATGGCCGGCCGGTCCCACAATGTCGCCGCCCAGGCCACCACGCTCGGCAAGCGGTTCGCGACGGCCGCCGACGAGCTGCTCGTCGCCCACGGGCGTCTCGAGGACCTGCTGGGCCGCTACCCGCTGCGGGGCATCAAGGGCCCCGTCGGCACCGCGCAGGACATGCTCGACCTGCTGGGCGGCGACGCCGCGAAGCTGGCCGAGCTGGAGCAGCGCATCGCCGCCCACCTGGGCTTCGGCCACGCGTTCACCTCGGTGGGCCAGGTCTACCCCCGTTCGCTGGACTACGACGTCGTGTCCGCCCTGGTGCAGCTGGCGGCGGCGCCTTCTTCGGTGGCCAAGACGATCCGCCTGATGGCCGGGCACGAGCTGGTCACCGAAGGTTTCAAGCCGGGCCAGGTCGGCTCGTCCGCGATGCCGCACAAGATGAACACCCGCTCCTGCGAGCGCGTCAACGGCCTGATGGTCATCCTGCGGGGCTACGCCTCGATGACCGGCGAGCTCGCCGGCGACCAGTGGAACGAGGGCGACGTGTCCTGCTCCGTGGTCCGCCGGGTGGCCCTGCCCGACGCGTTCTTCGCGCTCGACGGGCTGCTGGAGACGTTCCTGACGGTGCTCGACGAGTTCGGCGCGTTCCCGGCGGTCGTCGCCCGTGAGCTGGACCGCTACCTCCCGTTCCTCGCCACCACGAAGGTCCTCATGGGCGCGGTCCGTGCCGGTGTCGGCCGCGAGGTCGCGCACGAGGCGATCAAGGAGAACGCGGTCGCGTCCGCCCTCGCCATGCGGGAGCAGGGTGCGGAGCGCAACGAGCTGCTGGACAAGCTCGCCGCCGACGAGCGGATTCCGCTGGACCGCGCGCAGCTGGACGAACTGATGGCGGACAAGCTGTCGTTCACCGGTGCCGCCGGCGACCAGGTGACCGCCGTGGTCTCCAGGATCGAGGAGATCGCCAAGCAGCACCCGGAGGCCGCCGCCTACACCCCGGGCGCGATCCTCTGACCCGCCCCACCCCGGCAGAGCTGGAGGCCGCCCGCGACCGCGTCATCGACGACGTGGTCGCGGACGGCCTTTCCGTGCTGTTCTGCGGCATCAACCCGGGCCTGATGTCCGGTGCCACCGGACATCACTTCGCCCGCCCCGGCAACCGTTTCTGGCCGGTGCTGCACCTGTCGGGGTTCACGCCGCGGCGACTGCTGCCGTCGGAGCAGCGTGAGCTCCTCGACCACGGGCTCGGCATCACCAACGTGGTGGCACGGACGACCGCCCGGGCCGACGAGGTGAGCGACGAGGAGTTCCGCGAGGGCGGCCGGCTGCTGGCCGCGAAGGTGGAGCGGCTGGAGCCGCGGTGGCTGGCCGTGGTGGGCGTGACCGCTTACCGCACGGCGTTCGGGGAGCGGGCCGCCCGGATCGGGCCGCAGGAACGGACGATCGGCGGCGCGCGGGTGTGGGTGCTGCCCAACCCCAGTGGGCTCAATGCCCATTGGACGCTTCAGGCGATGGCCGAGGAGTACGGCCGGCTGCGGAAGGCCGCCGGCCGGCCCTGAGGGTCGTGTACGCGCGGCAGGCACCGCCCGGCGCTGCGGCAGGGCCCGCCCGGACGGGCTGCCGCTGTCCGTGCCCCGGGGCACGACACCGCCTCGCTTCGCCACTTTCGCGCCACGCGGCGCGAAAGTGGCGCAATCAGATGTTGCCGCTCCGTTTCATGAGGCGCAGCCTGGGAGCTGTGGGAGCGCTCCCACGCCATCATGGGAGCGTCCACGCCGCCGAACCCCCAAGAATCCGGCATTCCCCCACGGAAGAAGGCGATCATGGATTGTCATGCACACCACAAGCGACGCCGTCTGACGCTCGTCCTGACGACCCTCGTCGCGGCGCTGCTCAGCCTGATCCCCTGGAGCGGCACCGCCGTGGCCCATGGATCGGTCGTCGACCCGGCATCGCGCAACTACGGCTGCTGGCTGCGCTGGGGCAGCGACTTCCAGAACCCTGCCATGGCACAGGAGGACCCCATGTGCTGGCAGGCCTGGCAGGCCGACCCGAACGCCATGTGGAACTGGAACGGCCTCTACCGCAACGGCTCCGGCGGCAACTTCCAGGCGGTCGTCCCGGACGGGCAACTGTGCAGCGGCGGCCGGACCGAAGGCGGTCGCTACAACTCGCTGGACACCGTGGGCGCCTGGAAGACCACGGACGTCGGTCCGAACTTCACCGTGAAGCTGTACGACCAGGCCAGCCATGGTGCTGACTACTTCCTCGTCTACGTCACGCGGCAGGGTTTCGACCCCACCACCCAGCCGCTGCGCTGGAGCGACCTCCAGCTGGTCGCCCGCACGGGCAAGTACGCACCCAGCCAGAACTACTCGATCCCCGTCAGTACGTCCGGCTACAGCGGTCGCCATGTCGTCTACACGGTCTGGCAGGCCTCGCACATGGACCAGACCTACTTCCTGTGCAGTGACGTGAACTTCCGCTGATCCACCGGTCACCCGGCCGTCCCGCCGGACGTCGAGCGCCGTCCGGCGGGACCCGCCGCGCCGTCATGTACCGGCGCGGCGCGCCACGCAGCCGGGAGCGCCGCACGGCGACCTGCCCACCGACCGGACCACGCATCCTCGTCACTGGAGCCGACATGCCAAGACGCCGCTGGGCAGGGCCCCTTCTGCTCGCCCTCCTGCTGACCGCTCTCACCCTGCTGCCCGCCGCCACGCCCCCGTCCGCCGCGGCGGCCCTCCCCACCACAGCGGACGCCGCGCGACCCAAGACGGGAGCGGCGGCGGACGCCGCGCCCGTGCCTCTGCCGTCGCTGAGCGCGACCACCACCCAGGTGGCATCCGGGCTGAGACGGCCCACCGCCCTGACCGCACCCGACGACGGCACGGGCAGGCTGTTCATCACCGAGAAGCCCGGTACCGTCCGCGTCTACCACCCGGACACCGGCCTGGACCGTACACCGCTGATCGACATCACGTCGGCCGTGGACCAATCGGGCAACGAACGCGGCCTGCTCGGCATCGCCCTCCCGCCAGACTTCGCCGACAGCCAGGACCTGTACCTGGCGTTCACGGCCCTCCCCGACGGCGCGGTCACGCTCGCCCGCTACCGGCTCAACGAGTCCCGCCTGGAGGTCCTGCTCTCCCAGGAACACGCCGAGTACAGCAACCACAACGGCGGACAGCTTGCGTTCGGCCCCGAAGGCAACCTGTACTGGAGCATCGGAGACGGCGGCGGCTCCGGCGACCCCTTCACGTCCGGCCAGCGGCTGGACACTCTGCTGGGCAAGGTTCTGCGCATCGACGTGAGCCGTGCCTGCGGCGCGCTTCCCTACTGCGTCCCCGCCGACAACCCCTTCGTGGACACGCCCGGCGCCCGTGAGGAGATCTGGCTGTACGGGCTGCGCAACCCGTGGCGGTTCTCCTTCGACGGCGCCGACGGCTCCGTGTGGATCGGCGACGTCGGCCAGGGCCGATGGGAGGAGGTCGACCACCTCCCGCCAGGGCAGGGAGGGCTGAACCTCGGCTGGTCCTGCTACGAGGGCCTGGAGAGATTCGAAGGAGGCCACTGCGCGCCCGGCGGGACATACACGGAACCGGTCTTCACGTACTCGCCCTACACCGGCGGCTGCTCGGTCATCGGCGGGCACGTCTACCGGGGCCGGCAGTACGCCGACCTGGTCGGCGGCACCTACATCGCCACCGACTACTGCTCGTCCACGGTCTGGGCACTGCGCCCCGACGGCAGCGGCGGCTACGAACAGGCCGAGATCGGGGAGATGCCGACCCAGGTGACGTCGATCGGCACGACAGTCGACGGGGAGTTCTACGTGGTCAACGACCTGCCGGGCGGCCTGCACCGCGTGTCGTTCCAGCGGGAGGAACCCACCTGCCGTGTGGACCGCACCGTGAAGACGTGGGGCACCGGAACGACGGTCGACCTCACCGTCACGAACACCGGCAGCACGGCGGTGAGCGGCTGGACGCTCGCGTTCCCGCTGGCCCTCGGGCAGAGAGTCGTCTCCGACTGGAACACCGACCTGACCCAGGGAAGCAACACGATCGCGGCGGCCAATGTCCCGTACAACGCCGACATCGCTCCGGGCGCGAGCATCACCCTGGGGTACCTGGCCGACCACACCGGTGACGCCTCTCCGCCACCTCGGTTCACACTGAACGGCGACGCCTGCGCCGTCGGCCGCTGAGCCGCCGTCACCCCCCGTCTCGCTCAGAGGCGGGGGTGGCGTGCCATGGGAAGTCAGTATCTAGGGCGGGTCGACGTCGGTGACGACGGCGATCAACCGGTGCTCGTCCTCGCCTTCGGCGCGTGAGACGCCCACCGCTATCCAATGGCCCTCGACGCGCCAGAGGTGCAGATCCTCGACGCGGTGGCTCAACTCCCCCCACGGCTGGGGGATCGCCTCTCCGCAGATCGTCCCGATGAACACCGACCACAGAGCGAACCACTGGCCCTCCCCCCAGCGGCTGCTCAACGCGCCCACCAGCGCCTCGCACTCCGCCTCGTACGGCTCGCGCGACCGGCCAGCCGCACGCTCCGCCGCGTCCAGGCCGTCCGCCGGCGTACGCAGCTCCGCCAGGTGGTAGCCGGGACCGCTGTCGCCGAACTCCGACCTGCCGCGCTGTGCCGGGAACGCCCGGCCGCGCAGCAGGTCGATCGCAGCGAGGTGCTGTGCCGTGGTCATGACTCCATTGAACCTGCCGCCACTGACAGTTGGCACACCGTCACCCGCTCCCCGGCTGCCCGTCCCGGTCCCGTGGCGCGACGCGCGCCCGCAGCGAGTACGATCCGGCCAACACGGGCACGAACTGGGAGGACACACGTGGGGCGGCTGACCGGCGGGGACCCGTCGCTGCTGCGGCGCATCAACTCCGCGGTGGTACTGCATTCACTGCGGGGCGCCGACGCCCCCACGCTCACCGACCTGACCAGGATCACCGGACTGTCGCGGCCGACGGTCGAGGGTGTGGTGGAAGGGCTGATCGAGACGGGGCTGGTCGTCGAGTTCGTCCCCGAGGAGGGGGAGGCCCGCAAGCAGGGGCGGCCCGCGCGGCGGTTCAGGTTCCGGGCGGAGGCCGGGCATCTGCTGGGCATCGAGATCGGGGCGCACCGGGTGGCGGCGCTGCTGTCGGGGCTCGACGGGCGCATCATCGGGGCCGGTTCACGGGACGTCTCCGAGCGGGCCGGCGCCGACGACCGGCTGGAGCGGGTCCGGGCGGTCGTCGCCGACCTGCTGCGGCGGACCGGTGTGGCACGGAGCGGTCTGCGTGCGGTGGGCGTCGGCTCACCGGGGATCGTGGAGGCGGACGGGACCGTACGGCTCTCCACGGCGCTGCCGGGCTGGACGGGGCTTCCGCTGGGCGAGCGGCTGCGCAGGTCGTTCCGCTGCCCGGTGCTGGTGGAGAACGACGCGAACGCGGCGGCTGTGGCCGAGCACTGGAAGGGCGCGGCGACGGACTCCGACGACATCGTGTTCGTGCTCGCCGGTCTCAGTCCCGGCGCGGGATCGCTCATCGGCGGGCGGCTGCACCGCGGTTATGGCGGGGCGGCGGGAGAGATCGGCGCGCTGCACCTGCTGGGCCGCGACGAGACGCCCGAGAAGCTGCTGTCGACGACCGGGGAGCCGCTGCACCCGTTGGACGAGCAGGCGGTGGCGGACGTCTTCGCCCTGGCCAAGAGTGGCGACAAGGGCGCGCTGGCGGCCGTCGAGCGGTTCAACAAGCGCCTGGTGCACGATGTGGCGGCGCTGGTGCTGGCGCTCGATCCGGAACTGGTCGTGATCGGCGGCTGGGCCGCCGGCCTGGACGGGGTGCTGCCTCCGCTGCGCGACGAGCTGGCGCGGTACTGCCTCCGGCCGCCGCGGGTGGCGCTGTCCCTGCTGGGCGAGGCCGCGGTGGCGACCGGCGCGCTGCGGCTGGCGCTGGACCACGTGGAGGAGCAGCTCTTCGCCGTCGAGGGCACGGTGACGGCCCGCCGCTGAGTGACGGCGGCGGGGCCGGGGCACTTCAACGTTCGCCCGACCCGCGCCGCCGCGGGTGTCACGGCGGGCCGGTCCGGTGGTCAGGACGCGCGGCGCTGCTGACCGTCGTGGCTGATCTCGACGTCCCCGGTGTCGCCGAAGGTGAGGCGGCAGGTGTCGGCGCGGTACGTCGCGACGGACACCGCGGCGGTGCGCCCTGCGGAGAAGTACCGGGTGGTGACGACGAGGACGGGCGCGCCGGGCAGCCGGTCCAGCTCTCTGGCGTCGACGGCACCGGCGGAGCCGAGCTCGACGGCGCGGTCCTGGCCCTCGAGGTCGAGGCGCTGGAGTTCGCGCAGGACGCTGCGGGCGAGGGCCGGACCGGACGGCGCCTCGATGGCGGGGAGGTCGGGCACCGACGAGGACGGCACGTAGAGCAGTTCGGCGGCGACGGGCTGGCCGTGGTTCACCCTCAGCCGGCGCACGGTGTGCACCGCTTCGTCCGCCTCGGTGTCGAGCAGCCGTGCCACGGCCGCCGACGGCACGGCCACGGTGCACTCGGCCGCCTGCCAGGCGTCGTGTCCGGTGCCCGGCCAGTCCTGGCGCGAGGTGGTCACGTCGACGCCCACGCGCGGCGGGGCGACGGTCGTGCCGACGCCGCGGCGGCGCTGGAGGCGGCCTTCGAGCTCGAGCTGCTCGAGCGCCTGCCTGAGGGTGGCGCGGGCGACACCGAAGCGGGCGGCGAGGTCGCGTTCGTTCGGCAGGATCTCGCCGACGGTGAAGTCGGTGTCGAGCGCCTCGGCAAGCACGGTCTTCAGGTGCCAGTACTTGGGCTCCTGCACCGGTTCCAGCTGCGTGGTCCCCACCCTGATCCTCCGCAATCGCCGTGTCAGCGGCGGCTTTTCCGCGCCCTTGTTTATTAAAGGTTCCTGCACTATCCCTGCGACCATAGGACGGGCCTCCGACTTGGTCAAGACCAATCCTGCGGCTGTCACGCTGCGCAGCGGAACGGATTCGCACAGCGTTCACGCGGCCTTCGTACTGAGAGCCGCGGGGCAGCACAAGACCCCGCGACCGGATAACGGCCACGGGGTCCGACGTGCGAAGAAGAGGTCTCAGTCCGTGTCAGGTCCGGCGAAGGCGGCGAGTTTGTCAGGGTTCCGGACGATGTAGACGCATTGGATGCGCCCGTCCAGCACCTCCATCTGCATGACGGTGTCCGGCTTGCCCCCGGACAGGATGAGGATCGCCGGTGCGCCGTTGGCCTCGACGAAACGGAACTCCGCGTCCGGAACCGGCTGCTGCGAGATCGCGACGACGAAGCGTCCGACCTTGTCCGCGCTCTGCATGACGCGAAGAGGCGCCTTGGTCTTGCCGCCGCTGTCGCCGACCAGCCGCACGTCCGGGGCGAGGATGGAGAGCAGCCCCTCCAGATCACCGCCCGAGGCGGCGGACAGGAACCGCTCCGTGAGGTCACGGCATTCGGCGGGATCCACATCGAACCGGTGCTTGCGCTCGTCCACGTGCTTGCGCGCGCGCCCGGCGAGTTGGCGTACGGCCGCCTCCGACTTCTCGAGCGTGGTGGCGATCTCGGCGTACGGGAAGCCGAACGCCTCGCGGAGCACGAACACCGCCCGCTCCAGCGGGGACAGGGACTCGAGGACCACGAGCACGGCGAGCGACACGGATTCGGCGAGCACCGCCCGTTCCGCCGTGTCGGGGACCGAGGGGCCGAAGTCGGTGACGATCGGCTCCGGCAGCCACGGCCCGACATACGACTCCCGGCGCGACTTGACGTGCCGCAGCCGGTCGATCGCGAGGCGGGTGGTGATCCGCACGAGGTAGCCGCGCGGTTCCTTCACGTCGTCGCGCCGGTCGGACGACCAGCGCAGCCAGGCCTCCTGCACCACGTCCTCCGCGTCGGCGATCCGGCCGAGCATGCGGTAGGCCACGCCGGTCAGCACGGGCCGGTGTTCTTCGAAGAGGTCGGTCACGGTGTCTGTTGCCACCCGTCAATCCCAGCCGACGGCGGGCCCGCTGTCCAGCAGGTTCCTGTGCGGCGCGCGCTACATCGGCGCGTGGGGGCCGGTCCCGTCCCGAACGGCGGCTCGTGGCAGGACCCGGTCATGGGACGGGGCGGCACCACCGATACCCCTCGACCTGAGCCGGCCCCTTGAACTCCAAGCTACTGAACGGTAATTGTTACTGACAGTCTGTCTATCCCAGCGCAGGGAGCGTGCAGTCATGGCCGCAGAGATCTCGTTCTCCGTCGAGACCGCCCGGGGCAGCCGCACGCTGTCCGTCACCTACGAGCGCAGGGGCGCCGGCGAGCCGCTGCTGCTGCTCCACGGCATCGGTCACCACTGGCAGGCCTGGGAGCCGGTGATGGGGATACTCGCCGCCGACCGCGACGTGATCGCGGTCGACCTGCCGGGCTTCGGCGCCTCACCCGCGCTGCCGGACGGCGTCCCGTACGACCTGGCGACGGTCTCCACGATGCTCGGCGCGTTCTGCCGGGCACTCGGGGTCGAGCGGCCCCACGTCGCCGGTAATTCCCTCGGAGGGCTGCTCGCCCTCGAACTGGGCCGCGAGAAGCTGGTCCGCTCGGTGACCGCGCTCTCCCCCGCCGGATTCTGGTCCGAGGCGGAGCGGCGCTACGCCTTCACCACCCTGAGGGCCATGCGGGTGGGCGCACGGTCCCTGCCACTGCCGGTGATCGAGCGGCTGTCCCGGTCGGCGGTGGGGCGTACGGCGCTGGTGAGCACCATCTACGCGCGGCCGGGCCGCCGTTCGCCCGAGGCCGCCGTCGCGGAGACGCGCGCCCTGCGCGGGGCGACCGGCTTCCACGAGACGCTCGCGGCCGGCGGCGGTGTGCTGTTCCGCGACGACATCCGCGACGTTCCCGTCACCATCGGCTGGGGCACCAAGGACCGGCTGCTGCTGCGCCGCCAGGGCCTCCGGGCCAAGTACGTGATCCCCCGCGCCCGCCTCGTCAGGCTGCCCGGCTGCGGGCACGTCCCGATGAGCGACGACCCGGCGCTGGTGGCGCGGGTGCTGCTCGACGGCAGCGCCTGAGCCGGCCGGTGGCGTCGGTCACCGGCACGCCGTATCCGGTCCCGCGCCGCACGGCGGGCCATCGCGGCGACCGGTCCGGCGGACGGCAGCCGGCGGTGAACCGGGCGCTCCCCGCGGCATGGAGAATGACCATGCTCCGCGGCGGCACACCCGCGCGGGAGACGAGTGAATGACCCCGCTCGCCCGACGGCGGCGGGGCGGAAACGGAGCCGTGATGGACCAGCAGCACTTCTCGGAGATCACCTCGTTCCTCGAGGACCGGCTCCGGCCGCTCTTCGATCCGGAGAACGGCAATGACCACGGCTTCGGCATGGACGACACCTCGCGTGCCCTGCGCGCGCTGAGCGGTGCCGTCAAGAGCGCGGCGGCCGTGAAGGGGATCTGCGAGCAACGCGCCGGGGCCGACCCGGAGTTGCGCCGCGTCATCGACCAGACGCTGGCTCACCACTGGGACCAGCTGGTGGGCCTCGCCCGGCACTGGGAGGACCACCCCGACTTCCGGCCCCTGTTCAAGCGCGGTTCGTGGGACTTCGAGCCCGAGCCGGCCGCGGCAGCCGAGGGCTAGAACCGGAGCCGCGGCGCGGCGGACCGACCCGGCGGACGGGGCGGCGGCGCTTCGCGTCAGGGCTGCTGCCGGCGGCGGAGCGCCATGAACAGTCCGACGTACGCGAGCACCCCCGCGCCCGCGGCGATCAGGAAGTAGACCCACCACAGACGGATGTCACCTCCGGGCGTGAGCACCAAGAGGATGACGAGCGTTCCGAGGGCGACCCGGGACGCGCCCGCACCCACCGACATCTGCTTTCGAGGCTCCATGCCGTTGTTCCTGCCCCGTTGTGACGGCCACGACCCCCAGGGGGACGCGGCACGCCGTTCACCCGGAGTTCGCGCAACGGACTCGGCCTGCCGCTAGGCATGGCTCGGCACACCGGCCGTACCGCATGGAGGCGCAGCAATGTCACAGACCCCGCAGAGTTCTCCCCCCGCCCGCCGTTCCGTCCTGCGCGGCACGGTGGCCGCGTCCGCGGCGCTGGCACTGCCCGCCGTGGGCGCGGCTCCGGCGCTTGCGCTTTCCGGACGGCCGCGTGCGGCCTGGGGCGTGCAGACCGGTGACGTCACGGCCACCTCCGGGCTGGTGTGGGTGCGTTCCGACCGGCCCGCGCGGATGATCGTGGAGACGTCCGCCACCGGGTCGTTCCGGCGTGCTCGCAGGTGGCACGGGCCACTGCTCGGCCCCGGGACGGACTTCACGGGGACGACGGCGCTGCGGGGCCTGCCCGCCGGCGAGCAGGTGCACTACCGGGTGACGCTCGCCGACCCGGACGACCACCGGCGTACCGGCGAGGCGGTGTACGGGACGTTCCGTACCGCGCCGGCGAACCGACGGCGCGGCGTGCGGTTCCTGTGGTCGGGGGACATCGCCGGGCAGGGCTGGGGCATCAACCCCGACATCGGCGGCTACCGGGCGTACGAGGAGATGCGCCGGCTGGACCCGGACTTCTTCCTGTGCAGCGGGGACACCGTGTACGCGGACGGCCCGCTCGTGCCGAGCGTGACGCTCCCGGACGGGCGGGTGTGGCGCAACGTGGTCACGGAGGAGAAGTCGAAGGTCGCCGAGACGCTCGACGAGTACCGGGGCAACTTCCGGTACAACCTGCTGGACGAGAACGTCCGCCGGTTCAACGCGCAGGTGCCGACGATCGTGCAGTGGGACGACCACGAGGTGCGCAACAACTGGTACCCGGGGCAGATCCTCGACGACGCCCGGTACAGCGAGAAGGACGTGGACGTCCTCGCCCGGCGTTCGATGCGGGCGTTCGCCGAGTACTTCCCCGTCAGCACGCTCTCCGCCGCCGGGGACGGCAGCGAGGGCCGCATGCACCGGGTGGTCCGCCACGGTCCGCTGCTGGACGTGTTCGTGCTCGACATGCGCACCTACCGCGACGCCAACTCGCCGAACCGGCAGGCGGACGGGGGCGAGGGCATCCTCGGCGCCGTGCAGCTCGCGTGGCTGAAGCGGGAGCTGGACCGGTCGAACGCGGTGTGGAAGGTGATCGCCGCCGACATGCCGCTCGGGCTCGTGGTGCCGGACGGCTCCGCGAACTTCGAGGCCGTGGCACAGGGCGATCCGGGCGCGCCGCTGGGGCGTGAGCTGCAGATCGCCGAACTGCTGCGGCACATCAAGCACCGCCGGATCACCGGCACCGTGTGGCTGACCGCCGATGTGCACTACACCTCGGCCCAGCACTACGCCCCCGAGCGCGCGGCCTTCAAGGATTTTGCGCCGTTCTGGGAGTTCGTCTCGGGGCCGCTGGCCGCCGGCGGATTTCCGGCGAACACGCTGGACGGGACGTTCGGCCCCGACCGGGTCTTCGTGCGGGCGCCGCAGCGGGCGAACGTGTCACCGATGGAGTCCCCGCAGTACTTCGGGGAGGTCGACATCGACGGCGACAGCGGCGAACTGACGGTGCGGCTGCGCGCGGAGGGCGGAACTGTGCTCTTCACCAAGACACTTCAGCCTGGGCGTGTCGGCCAGTGACGGGGTCCGGCGCGGGTCCGGCGGACGCGCGCCGGAGCGGAAACCGGTACGTGTTGCACCATGGAAGCGAACAGTGCACGCCAGAATCGGCCAAAACCGGCCGATAGCGCTCCAGATCGGCGCTTAACCCATCAGTCACAAAGCGTTCGTGATCACGCAACACCGGTCGGTCACAGTGAAGCCATGACAGATGTGACTTCCGCGAAGAGCGCCCGCCGTCCGCACCACTGGCGGCGGGACCTCGTCGAACTGGCCGCCATGTTCACCGCCGTCGCGGTCGCCGACACCATCGCCAAACTCATCGGGCACACTCCCGACGGGCCGTTCCTGCTCATCGCCTCGGCGGTGGCGCTGGCCGCGACGGCCACGTTCCACACATGGTGGGCACGGCGCCACAGTCATGCGCCGCCTCCGGACGCGGCGGACGCCCAGGCCCCCGCCGCGTCCCGGGAGACAGCCGGGGAGCAGACCCGCGGGACCACCCTGTGGCGGATGCGCACCACCGTCCAGGACACCCCCGGCAGCCTCGCCGCCCTGTGCAACGCCCTGGCCCGCCTCGACGTGGACATCCTGACCCTGCAGACCCATCCCCTGGCCGACGGGACGGTCGACGAGTTCCTGCTGCGGGCCCCCGCGTCCCTTCAGGCCCCGCAGCTCACCCGCGAGGTCGCCGCGGCCGGCGGCAGCGGCACCTGGACGGAGCGCGCCGACGCGCACGACCTCGTCGACACGCCCACCCGGGTGCTCGGCCTCGCCACCCGTACCGCCCTGGACGCCGCCGAACTGCCTCTGGCGCTCCGGCAACTGCTCGGCCGCTGCACCATCCGGTCCCGCCCGGCCGTCTCCCCCACGGGCCGCGCCACCGGCGAGATGCCCCCGGTCGAGGGCGTCCTCGAGGAGACGGTGATGCACCTGCGTGACCCGAACGGCGGCGCGATCATCGTCGAACGCGCCTATCTGCCCTTCACCCCCACCGAGTTCGCCCGCGCCCGCGCCCTCGTCGAGCTCGACGCGCGCCTCGGTCCCCGCGTCCCCCGCAGCCAGGACATCCTCACCCTCCCCGAGGGCAACGAGATCTCCGTGCGCCGCGCCGACCAGGACGATGTGGACGCCGCTCTCGCCATGCACGAACGGTGCTCCGCCCGGACGCTCGAGATGCGCTACCACGGCCCCGTCCGGGACGCGGACCGCTACCTCAACCACCTGCTGAGCCCGCGTTTCGGCCGGACCCTGGCGGTGGAGACGGCCTCCGGCCGGCTCGTCGCCCTCGGCCACCTGCTGTGGGACGGCGACGAGACCGAGGTGGCGCTGCTCGTCGAGGACGACTGGCAGCGCCGCGGCATCGGCTCGCAACTGCTGGAGCGGCTGGCGGACATGGCGGCCGAGGCGGGCTGCGACAGCGTGTACGCCGTCACCCGGTCGTCGAACACCGCGATGGTCGCCGCCATGCGCGGGCTCGGCCTGCCCCTCGACTACCAGATCGAGGAAGGGACCCTGGTGGTCACCGCCCGACTGGATGCGGCTCCCGGCCGTCCGCGCTCCCGCTCCGAGCGGACGGAGCGGACCGGGCAGGGCGAGCGCTGAGCGCCTCCGTCAGGTCCCGCCACAGGTCCTCGACGTCCTCGAGCCCGACCGACATCCTCAGCAGCCGGTCGCTGACGCCGGCCGATCGCCGGTCGTTCACATCGACGATGCGGTGGCTGATGGAAGCCGGGTGCTGGATCAGGGTGTCGACGCTGCCGAGGCTCACCGCCGGCGTGATCAGCCGTACCCCGGCGATCACGTCGTGCGGGTCCCCGTACACCTCGAAGGAGACCATCGCCCCGCCGATGCTCGGGTAGTGGACCCGGGCGACCCGCGGGTCGGTGGTGAGCCTACGGGCGAGGTCGGCGGCCGTGGTGGACGCGGCCCGCACCCGCACCGGCAGCGTCGACAGCCCGCGCAGCAGCAGGTATCCGGCCATCGGGTGCAGCACGCCGCCGGTCGCGAAGCGGACCTGGCGCAGCTTGCGGGCGAACTCCTCGTCGCAGGCGACCACACCGCCCATCACGTCGCCGTGGCCGCCGAGGTACTTGGTGGCGCTGTGCAGGACCAGCCGGGCGCCCTCTTCCGCGGGGCGCTGGAGCACGGGGGTGGCGAAGGTGTTGTCGACGAGCAGCGGCACCGAGCCGCAGGCGTGCCGTACGGCCCGCAGGTCCACTTCGGCGAGCGTCGGGTTGGCCGGGGTCTCGACCATGACCAGTCCGGTGTCGGGCCGCAGGGCGTCGGCGATGCCGGCCGGGTCGGTCCAGGTGACCTCGGTGCCGAGGAGTCCGGCGTTCAGCAGATGGTCGCTGCAGCCGTACAACGGCCGGACGGCGACGACGTGACGCAGGCCCATGCTCGCCCGCACCAGCAGCACGGCGGTCAGGGCCGCCATGCCACTGGCGAAGGCGACGGCGCTCTCCGTGCCCTCGAGCTTGGCGAGCGCCGTCTCGAACCGGGCGGTGGTGGGGTTGTCCAGCCGTGCGTAGACGGGCGGACCCTCCGGCCGGGCTCCGGTCGTGGCGAACGCGTCGATCCGCGCGGCCTCGCCGGCGGCGTCGTACGACGGGTAGGTGGTCGACAGGTCGATCGGCGGGGCGTGCAGGCCGAGCTCCGCGAGATCCTCGCGTCCTGCGTGCACGGCATCGGTGGCCAGGGCCCGGGTCACGGGCGCGGCCGAGGCTGCGTTCTCCATGGCCGCACTGTGAACAGTTACCGGGAGGTAGCGGATCTTCTCCGTGCTACGTTCGGCAAATGGCTGATCCTGTCGCACTGGACCCGATCGATCTCCAGATTCTCCGCCTGCTGCAGAACGACGCCCGGACCACGTACCGGGACCTCGCGGCGGAGATCGGCGTGGCCGCCTCGACCTGTCTGGACCGGGTCACCAGGCTGCGCCGCTCCGGCGTCATCCTCGGGCACCGCCTCGCGCTCGACCCGGCACGGCTGGGCAGGGGGCTCCAGGCGCTGCTGTCGGTCCAGGTACGGCCGCACCGGCGGGAACTGATCGGCCCGTTCGTCGAACGCATCCGCGCGCTTCCGGAGTCCCTGGCGCTGTTCCATCTCACCGGCCCCGACGACTACCTCGTCCACGTCGCGGTGACCGACATGGCGGATCTTCAGCGTCTGGTGATCGACGAGTTCACCTCGCAGCGCGAGGTGGCCAGGGTCGAGACCCGCTTGATCTTCCAGCAGTGGGAGTGCGGGCCGCTGCTGCCCCCGGCGGCACCCACGGGCGGATGATCCACTTCGAGCCGGATGTCAGGCGACCGGGCCCCATTGGTGGTGACGAGGGGCACGTCTTCGTACGAGGATGGCCCCATGCCAGACACTTCCAGCAGCCCGCTGCCCCGTCAGGTCGCCGACGCCTACGTCGACGCACTCATCGAACTCGATCCGGCCCTCGGTACCTACCTGGGAATCAAGGAAAGTTCAGGGCTCCTCCCCGACTTCTCGCCCGCGGGGACCCAAGCGCTCGCCGACCTCGCCCGCGAGACCCTGGCCCGGCTCGACGACGCGGAGAAGCTGCCGGGCGCCGGCAGTGACGTCGAGCGCCGCTGCGGACGGCTGCTGCGCGAGCGCCTCACCGCCGAACTCGCCGTCCACGACGCGGAGGAGAGCCTGCGCGCCGTCAGCAACATCCACTCCCCCGCCCACACGGTCCGCGAGACCTTCACCGTCACTCCGGCGGAGACCGAAGAGGACTGGGCGGCGATCGCCGAGCGGCTGCGCGCCGTCCCCCGGGCGCTGGAGGGCTACCGGGAGTCCCTCGCGCTCGGCCTCGAGAAGAAGCTGTACGGCGGCCCGCGGGCCACGGCCACCTTCATCGAGCAGCTGACGGAATGGAGCGGCGGCGGCACCGGTCGCGGCTGGTTCGAGGAGTTCGCGTCCGCCGGCCCCGCCGCGCTCCGCCTCGAACTGGACGTCGCCGCCGGTGCCGCGACCCGGTCCGTGGCGGAACTGCGCGACTGGATGCGCGACGTGTACGCCCCCGCCGTGGCGGACGCCCCCGACACCGTCGGCCGCACGCGATACGCCCGCTGGTCCCGCTACTTCAACGGCACCGACCTCGACCTCGACGAGGCCTACGCGTACGGCTGGTCCGAGTACCACCGGCTGCTCAGCGAGATGAAGAAGGAAGCGGAGAAGATCCTTCCGGGCGCGGGCCCCTGGGAGGCGCTCGCCCACCTCGACGTGCACGGCGAGCACATCGAGGGCGAGGAGGAGGTGCGGGTCTGGCTCCAGCAGCTGATGGACGAGGCGATCGAGGCGCTCGACGGCACCCACTTCGAACTCGCCGAGCGGGTACGGAGGGTGGAGTCCCGTATCGCACCGCCAGGAGGAGCCGCCGCGCCGTACTACACGGCACCGTCGGAGGACTTCTCCCGGCCGGGCCAGACCTGGCTGCCCACGATGGGAGCGACCCGGTTCCCCGTCTACGACCTGGTGTCGACCTGGTACCACGAGGGCGTCCCCGGCCACCACCTCCAGCTCGCCCAGTGGGCCCATGTCGCCGACCGGCTCTCCCGCTACCAGTCCTCCGTCGGACAGGTGAGCGCGAACGCCGAGGGCTGGGCGCTGTACGCGGAACGCCTGATGGACGAGCTGGGCTTCCTCAAGGACGCGGAACGCCGCCTCGGCTACCTGGACGCCCAGATGATGCGTGCGTGCCGGGTCATCGTCGACATCGGCATGCACCTCGAGCTGGAGATCCCGGCGGACTCGCCGTTCCACCCGGGCGAGCGCTGGACGCCGGACCTGGCTCAGGAGTTCTTCGGCATGCACAGCGGCCGGCCGGCGGACTTCGTGGAGAGCGAACTCACCCGGTACCTGTCGATGCCGGCCCAGGCCATTGGCTACAAGCTCGGCGAACGGGCCTGGCTGCTGGGCCGCGAGAACGCGCGCCGGGCGCACGGGGAGGCGTTCGACGCGAAGGCGTGGCACATGGCGGCGCTCTCGCAGGGGTCGCTGGGGCTGGACGACTTGGTGGAGGAGCTGTCCCGCCTGTGACGGTGGGGGGCGGGGCGGGTGGCCGCTGCGCGGGGCCGTTCCCCCCGCCCCTTCCCGAAACCGGGCTCCGCCCGGACCCGGCACCGCGCTCCGCGCGGTGTTTCGGGGGCTCTGCCCCCGCACCCCCGCGCCTCAAACGCCGGCGAGGCTGAAGTTGCCTCCGCCGCCGACGTGGCTGGATGCCGCGCAGCGGCATTTCCAGCCCGCCTGAGGGCACCTCCCACGGCCGCCAGGCCGTAGGGGGAGATTGAGGGCACCGCGCGGAGCGCGGCACGCCGCCCGCAGAGCGGCACGGGGTCCGGGGCTGCCCCGCCACGCGGCGGAGCCGCACATCGGTACAGCGGGAAGGGGCGGGTAGGGGAACAGGCCCCGCCCAGCGGTCCCCCCGCCCGCGCAGCGTCAGCGGCGGAACCCGCCCTCCGAGTCGATGACCTGCCCCGTGATCCACTCCGCCTCGTCCGTCGCCAGCCACGCGATCAGGCGGGCCGGATCGTCCGGCATGCCCCACCGGCCGGCCGGGAACATCGACGCGATGGCCTCGTACACCTCGCCGTCCAGGTAATCCGTGTCCACCGGCCCCGGGTTGACGCAGTTGACGGTCACGGCGAGGCCGGCGAGCGAGGTCGCCAAGGAGCGGGTCACGGAGGCCAGTGCGCCCTTCGCGAGGGCGTAGGCGATCTCGCCGGGCATACCGCCCGCGATGTCCTGGCCCGAGGTCATCATCACGACGCGGCCGCCCGGCGTCCGCGCCGGCAGTGTGGCGCGCGACCGCGCGTACGCCTGGACCAGCAGGATCACGGAGCGGGCGTCGACCGCCCAGTGCGCGTCGAGCATGGCGGCGTCGATCCCGTCCAGCGGACCGTCGAAGCCGCTCAGCGCGTGGTTGGCGACCAGGATGTCGAGACGGCCGCCGAGCGCGTCCGCGGCCGTGGCCAGCAGTTCGGCCGGGGCGTCGGCGTCGGACAGGTCCGCGGGACCGTGGCACACGAGCGCCTCGGGGTCCCCGAGGGCCTCCCGCACGCCCGCGGCGACCGCTTCGGGCCCGCCGGGCTCCGCGCCCCACGGCTGGGCGGCGTCGTGCGGGACGTGGTGGTGGAGGTAGACGCTCGCGCCGTACGCGGCGAGGCGCCGAGCCACCGCGTAGCCGATGCCGCCCGTGCGGCTGGCCCCGGTGACGAGGGCGGTGCGGCCGCGCAGCGGGAGGGGGTCCCGGCGCAGCGACTCGGTGGAGGGAGACGGCATTCTGGGCATGGCCATGCATCATGATCGATACACCGGGCGTTGTCATGCGGTTTCCGGGACCGGCGCTCCGGGCGAATCCGGTACCGCGGCGCAGTCCTGTACAGCACCCTTCGGAGCATGCGGCTGGGCCGTCGTCGAGGCCAACGCCGCCTGGGCGAGCGGCCATTACGCCTGCGACGTGGACGCCGTCCTCGATGTCGTCCTGCGGGCGGCCCGGCCGCGCGGGGAGGCTCCGGCGAGGGACGCCGGCTTCCTGCGGCACTCCCCCTCCGTCGTGCGCCGTTGAGCGGGTGACGACGGGATGCTCGGCCGGCGGCGGCGTCCGAGCCCGCCCACGAGTCCGTCCGGGGCCGAAGCGGCCTGCACGAGGGCCGCCGGCGCGCGGCCCCAGAGCGGTTCAGCAGCCGCAGTCGTCCGCGCCGACAGGTGCGGTCAGCGGGTCGGCGTCGCGGACGGTACGGCCCTCCCACGTCTCGAACGCGAAGCCCTCCCTGGCCCAGTACTCGAAGCCGCCGAGCATCTCCTTGACCTGGAAGCCCAGTCGGGCGAGGGCGAGTGCCGCGCGGGTGGCTCCATTGCAGCCGGGGCCCCAGCAGTAGGTGACGACCGGCACGGACCTGTCGAGGAGTTCCCCGGCCTGCTCGGGAATCAGCGCGGTCGGCAGGTGCACCGCGCCCGGAATGTGGCCCTGGTCCCAGGACTCGGTGGAGCGGGAGTCCAGGACGACGAATCCGGGGTCGCCGCCGGCCGAGAGCGCGGCCGCCACGTCGGAGACGTCGGCGTGGAAGGCCAGGCTCGCACCGAAGTAGGCCGCCGCGGCGGCCGGGTCGGCGGGCGGCACCCGCAGGACGGGGTTGGCCGGCTGTGTCACGGGGGTGTTGCTCTGCGTCGTGGTCATGTCCAGAAATCTACGGTCGGTGATCGTCTCCAGGAAGTGGGATTCCCCGGCACTCGCCTTGATCGGCCGGGCGATCCCCTGTTGTGTGTGGCCATGACGGGATATTCACCGGACGCCACCGACTGGCGCATACTCGAGGCCCTCCAGACCCGGGGCAGGGCCAGCTTCGCGGAGTTGGCGCGGGCCGTCTCCATGTCGCCGAGCGCCGTCACCGAGCGGGTGCGGAGGCTGGAGGAGGCGGGCGTCATCCAGGGGTACGCGGCGGTCGTGGACCAGGAGCGGATCGGGCTGCCGATCCTCGCCTTCGTACGGTTGCGCTACCCGAACGGCAATTACAAGCCGTTCCACGACCTGCTGGACGCGACGCCCGAGATCCTCGAGGCCCACCATGTCACCGGCGACGACTGCTTCGTGCTGAAGGTCGCCGCCCGCTCGATGAGCCACCTCGAGCAGGTGTCGGGGAAGATCGGCGCGCTGGGGTCGGTGACGACGAGCGTCGTCTACTCCTCGCCGCTGCGCGGCCGCCCGATCAGTCGCTGAGGGCGGCCTCCGTCCGCAGCCGCACGGCCGACCCGCCACGGTCCTTGACGACCTCCAGTTGCGCGGGGATGCGCCGGCGCAGATCGCCGACATGGCTGACGATGCCGACGCTGCGGTCACGTTCGCGGAGCGAGTCGAGGACGTCGAGCACCTCGTCGAGGGTCTGGTCGTCGAGGCTGCCGAAGCCCTCGTCGATGAACAGGGTGTCGAGCCGCATGCCGCCGGCCTCGTCGGTGACCACGTCGGCGAGGCCGAGCGCGAGGGCGAGCGAGGCGAAGAACGTCTCGCCGCCGGACAGGGTCGCGGTGTCGCGTTCCCTGCCGGTCCAGGCGTCGACGACGCGCAGTCCGAGGCCGGCGCGTTTCCCGCCGGTGCGGGCGTCGGAGTGGATGAGGGTGTACCGGCCGGAGGACATCCGCTGCAGCCGTACGGTGGCGGCTGCCGCGACCTGTTCCAGGCGGGCGGCGAGCACATACGACTCGAGGCGCATCTTGCGTTCGTTGTCGGCGGAGGTTCCGGCGGTGAGGGAGGCGAGGCGGGCCACCAGGTCGTACTCCCCGCGCAGCGGGCGCAGCGCGAGGGTCTCCGCGGTGGCCTGCCGGGACAGCCGGTCGAGTTGGGCGCACCTGTCGCGTGCGGCGTCGAGCGCCGATGCGGCGTCACGCATTGCGCGTTCCGCGGCCTCGTGGACGGCGCGGGCCGTCCCGGGCGCCGCGGCGGGCCCGGCCGCGGCGGCGCGGGCGTCGTCCTCCGCCAGCCGGTCGGCGACGGCGGCGGCCTCCGCCTGCCAGGCGTCGATACGGTGCTGGATGTCGCGCTGCTCGGCGTCGGTCAGAAGTCGCGCCGCCGCGTCCGCGGGTGTGTCGAAGCCGGCGCGGAAGGCGGCGTCGGAGAGCCGGTCGTCGGCCTCCTTCAGGCGCAGTGCGGTGCTGTCGACGGCGCGGACGGCGTCCGCCGCCGCGGTCAGCAGACCGGCCCGGCTCTCCAGCTGCGCGGCGCGCTCGGCGACGCTGCGGGCGCCGTCCCGCGCTCGGGTCAGGTCGTCCTCGAGCAGTGCCAGTTCCTGGTCGAGGGCCTCCCGCCGGGAGGTGCGGGCGGCGCTGCGCCGCTCCGCATCCTGCCGGGCGGTGACCCGCTTCTCGTACTCCCGCTCCGCGCGTTCAAGTGCCTCGCGGGCGCCGTGTGTTCCGGCCGCCAGGTCGCGCGCGCCGGCGTACTCCCGCTCCAGTTCCTCCACCGCGCCGCGCAGGTCCGCCACCGCCGGGTCCTCGCCGGACCGGGGCAGGGGGACGGTCGTGCCCGGCCGGGAGTGCCCGGCGGACGAGGACTCCGGGCCGCGGGCCCTGGCAGCCGCCGAGGCCCGGGACTCGCCGAGCACGGCCAGCTCCCGTTCCGCGTCCTCCTTGGCCTTCCGCGCCTGTACGTACCGGTCGTAGGCCGTGTCCTCCGCGGCACGGTCCACGTGTCCGGCGCCCGCGCGGGCCGGCGCCGGGTGCTCCACGGAGCCGCAGACGGCGCAGGCCTCGCCCTGGACGAGCGCGGAGGCCAGTTCCGTGGCGATGCCCTGGAGCCGGCGCTCCTTCAGGTCGAGCCAGGTCGCCTTGGCCTCGTTGGCGCGCTCGTGCAGGGTGCGCAGCCGTTCGGCGGCCTTGTCCGCGCGAGCGGCGAGGTCGTCGCGTTCCTGCGCTGCGCGCAGTCGTTCGCGGGCCGGTTCGAGCCGGCCCGCGAGGTGTTCGGCCCGGGTGGCGGCCTCCTGCGCGGCCGTGATCCGTTCCTGGTGGCCGCGGCGGACGCCGTCCCACCCGGCGAGCCAGTCCGCCGCCTCGGCGAGGATGTCGTCGTCGGCGCGGGCCTGCCGGTCGAGGTCGGCCAGTTCGCGGGTGATGTCCGAGGCGCGGGCCTCGGCCCTGCGGGCGACGTCCAGGCCGCCGAGCTCCTGGCGCAGCGCGCGTTCGGCTCCGGTGAGCCGGTCGGCGCCGGCGTCGGCGAGTTCGGCGGGCAGTGCGGTCCGGGTCCGTTCGCGTTCGGCGGCCGCCGTGCGGTGTTCGCGCTCAGCGGCGTCGCGCATCCGCAGCGCCGGCTCGACGAGCGCGGCCTTGCGGGCCCGTTCCAGCCGGGCGCACCGGTTCTCGTGCTCCGCGCGCCGCGTCTCGAGGGCCTTGGAGCGCTCCAGCGCCTCCGCGTACCGCCGCTGGAGCCGGTCCAGTTCCTGTTCGGCCTCGAGGGCCCGGCGGGCGGCCGCCTGCCGGCTCTCGGCGGCGGCGAGGGCGTACTCGGCGATGTCGAGCCGCTCACGGGCGCCGGAGCGGGCCACCGCCGCCCATTGCAGGACGGCGTCCGCGAGGCCGGGGTCGCCGGGCTGCTGCTCGGGGCAGGTCCACTCCGCGGCCGCCGGGCCGGCGGCCTGCTCGATCCGGTGGGCGACGGCGAGCAGCCGTTCGTCGCCCGCCTTCACCTGGTGTTCGGCGGCGCGCCGCAGTTCGGCGAGGTGGTCCTCGACGGCGGCGAACCGGCGTGTGTCGAAGAGTCGTCCGAGGAGCTTGCCGCGGGCCTCCGCGTCGGCCCTGAGGAATCGTGCGAAATCGCCCTGCGGCAACAGGACGACCTGGCAGAACTGCTCGCGGCTCATCCCGAGGAGCTGGGTGATCTCCTCACCGATCTCCTGGTGCGACTTGCTGAGTGGCCGCCATTCGCCGCTCGCCGTGTCGTACTCGCGCAGCGTGCTGTGCGCCCGCTCGGTGACGAACCCCTTGCCGCGGGCCTTGGGGCGGGGCTGCGCCGGGCGCCGGGTGATCTCCAGCCGCCGCCCGGCGACGGTCAGTTCGAGGCTGACCTCGGTCGGCGTGCCGGCCGGGGCGTGGTCGCTGCGCAGCGATGTCCCCGGGCTCTGGCGCGCGCCGGGCACCGCGCCGTACAGCGCGAAGCAGACGGCGTCCAGCACGGACGTCTTGCCCGCCCCCGTCGGCCCGTGCAGCAGGAAAATGCCGGAGCTGGCGAGGGCGTCGAAGTCGACTTCCTGGGTGGCGCCGAACGGCCCGAACGCGGTGACGGCGAGTCTGTGCAGTCTCACCGGGCCACCTCGCGCACAGCGGCGTCGACCCGTACGTCCTCGAAGGCGGCGCGCAGGACGGTGCGCTCGCCGTCGTCGGGGCCGTTGCCGCCGCGTACGTGGGCCACGAAGTCCTCCGCGATCTGCTGGTCGCTGCGCCCGCGCAGGCGCTGGGCGTAGGAGGCGAACGCGTCCTGCGGAGCGCGGTCCGGCTCGAACACCAGGCTGAGGATGTGCGGGAAGCGCCGGGTCAGCCGCGCCATCGGATCCGCCGGGCGCACGACGTCGGTGAGGGTGGCCTCCACGAACGACTCCTCGTGCCGCTCGAGCTCCGGGCCGTCCAGGAGCTCCTCGATGGTGCCGCGCAGCCGGGCGAGGGGGCGTGGCACGGGGCAGTCGATCCGCTCGGCGGTGACGGCTCCGGAGGCGTCGAGGTCGACGAGCCACATCGTCTTGCGGTGGTCGGTCTCGGAGAAGGAGTACGCGAGCGGGGAGCCCGAGTAGCGGATCCGTTCGGTGATGGTCTGGCAGCCGTGCAGGTGCCCGAGGGCCACGTAGTCCACGCCGCGGAAGACGCCGGAGGGGACGGCGCAGGCACCACCGACGGTGATGTCCCGCTCGCTGTCGCTCTCCTCGCCGCCCATGACGAAGGCGTGCGCGAGCACGACGGACCGGGTGCGTTCCTCGCGGGCGGCGAGGTCGTCCCGTATCCGCTCCATCGCCGCGGCCAGCACCGTCTCGTGGGCGGCCTTCTCCGTCCCGAACTCGTTCCTGACGAGGGACGGTTCGAGATAGGGCAGGCCGTAGCAGGCCACCGGGCCGTGTTCGTCGGCGAGCAGAACGGGGGTGCCGCAGCCCGCCGGGTCCGTGCGCAGATGTATGCCGGCCCTGTCGATGAGCCCTGCCCCGACGCCGAGGCGGCGGGCCGAGTCGTGGTTCCCGGAGATCATCACCGTCGGCACCCCGGCGTCCGCGAGCCGGTGCAGCGCCTGGTCGAACAGCGCTACGGCGGCGAGCGGCGGGACGGCCCGGTCGTACACGTCTCCCGCCACCAGCACCGCGTCGACCTCGCGCTCGCGCACCGTCGCCACCAGGTGGTCGAGGAACGCGGCTTGGGCGTCGAGCATGCTCACCCGGTGGAACGACCGGCCCAGGTGCCAGTCCGACGTGTGCAGGAGTCTCATGATCGGTGAGCGTATCGGTGGGGTCGGACAATGCGGGCGGCTTCACGCATCTCCGTACGCCTCGCCCCCGAGTTCCAGCCCGGCCGTGCCCGCCGTGACGTCCGCCAGCCATGCGCGGAAGGCGTCGACGTCGGCGTCGGGCAGCCCGATCCCGATGCGGACGGCGTCCGTGTATGTGACGTCGCGCACCTGACGGCCGGTCGCCCGGAGGTCGTTCTCCAGCTTCCCGGCGCGCTGGTGGTCGACGGTGACGGTGGCGAGCCGGAACCGCTTGCGGGTGACGGTGCCGAGCGCGTCCAGTGCCTCGCCGACGACCCCGCCGTACGCCCTGATCAGCCCGCCCGCGCCGAGCTTGACGCCGCCGTAGTACCGGGTGACGACGGCGGCGACGTACCGGATCTCCCGGCGCATCAGCATCTGCAGCATGGGCACCCCGGCCGTGCCGCCGGGTTCGCCGTCGTCGCTCGCCTTCTGCACGGCCGCGTCGGCGCCGACGACATAGGCGAAGCAGTTGTGCGTGGCGGTCGGGTGCTCCCTGCGGATGCGCGCGACGAAGGCCTGGGCCTCCTCCTCCGTGGCGGCCGGGGCCAGCGCGCAGATGAAGCGCGATCGGTTGATCTCGGTCTCGTGGACACCCTCGCGGGCGACCGTCCGGTACTGCTCCTGCATCCGGCCACCCTATGCGCCGTCCGGGGCGGGTCCCGCCACCGGGGAATCGTGCGGGCCTCCCGCCCGTTCTCGTGGCATGTACGCAGACGCAGAGACGATCCGCAGAATCCTGACGGCCACGGGTGACACCTGGGCGGTGGTCGGCCTGTCCAACAACGAGGGGCGGGCGGCATACGGCGTGGCCGAGGTGCTCCAGCGCTACGGCAAGCGCATCGTGCCGGTGCACCCGAAGGCCGAGACGGTCCACGGCGAGAAGGGGTACGCGAGCCTTGCCGACATCCCGTTCCCGGTGGACGTCGTCGACGTGTTCGTGAACTCGGGCCTGGCCGGCGCGGTGGCCGACGAGGCCGTCGGCATCGGCGCGAAGGCCGTCTGGTTCCAGCTCGGCGTGATCGACGAGGAGGCGTACGCGCGCACCAGGGCGGCCGATGTGGACATGGTGATGGACCGGTGCCCCGCGATCGAGATCCCGCGGCTGGGCTGAGCCGCCGCAGCTCCCGGGCGGGGCGCGCGCCCCGCCCGGGCCGGTGTCAGATGCCGAGGCCCTCGACGACCACGGCGCCGGGCAGGGCGGCGAACGCCTTGCCCGGCAGGATCAGCTTGCCGCGCCGGCGGCCGCTGCCGACGAGGACCCACTCGGTGTCGACGACGGCCGGGTCCACCAGCAGCGGCCAGTCGGCGGGCAGCCCGAGCGGGGTGATCCCGCCGTACTCCATGCCGCTCTCGCCGGTCGCGGTCTCCATGGGCGCGAACGACACCTTGCGGGCGCCCAGTTGTCTGCGCACGGCACCGTTGACGTCGACGCGGGTGTGGGACAGGACCAGGCATCCCGCGAGCGTGGTGGCTCCTCCCCGCTTCCCGGCGACGACGACGCAGTTCGCCGACTGCTCGAGCAGCTCGCGACCGTGGTGCTCGACGAAGACGGCGGTGTCGGCGATCTCCGGGTCGGTGTCGACGTAAAGGATCTGCTCGGCCGGCACGTCGCCGTGCCAGGCTCGCACGGCCGCCGCGACGGGTGCGACGAGGAGATCGAGGCAGTCGGGTGCGGGGGTGGCGTCGTCGAAGTTCCCGATGGGTGCGCGCATGTGCCGCACGTTAACACCACGCCGTACGGCGGCGATCGGGTGATTCAGCGGACGGGCGGGACGGAGACGGCCATGATCACCTCGACGGCCTCTGCGCCCTCGTTCCGGTAGGCGTGCGGGACGTTCGCCTCGAAGGTGGCCGAGGTGCCGGCGGGGACGGCGTGAGCCTGTCCGTCGACGACGAGGGTCAGCTCCCCGGCGGTGACGTGCAGCAGTTCCGTCGTCCCTTCGGGGTGCGGGTCGGAGGCGCTCTCGTCACCGGGCATCAGCCGCCAGGACCACAGCTCCAGCGGCCCGCCGCGCTCGTTGCCGACGAGGAGCGTGGTGGAGCTGCCGGTGGAGGTGGACCACATACGGACGGCCTGCTCCGGGGGGACGATGCGGACCTGGGCGCCCTGCTCGTAGTCGAGGAGCGTGGTGATGCTGACGCCGAGGGCGTCGGCGAGTTTCACCGTCGTACCGACGCTGGGGTTGGTGCGCGCCTGCTCGATCTGGATGATCATTCCCCGGCTGACCCCGGAACGGGCGGCGAGAGCGTCCAGGGTGAAGCCCCGCTCGCCACGCCAGTGCTTGAGGTTGCGGGCGAGCGACTGCGTGAGCTGGTCGAGGTCCGACACGTTCCGTCCAATATCTTGGATGACAGAGTTCAATGAATTGCACTACCGTGTGGTGCACCAATTCGTTCACCGCACTGTACTGCGAGGCATCGCATGACCGCACTCTTCGCCCTGGCCACCAGCCTCCTGTGGGGACTGGCCGACTTCGGCGGCGGCCTGCTCACCCGACGGACGCCCGCGCTCACCGTGGTCGTCGCCTCCCAGTCCGTCGCGGTCGTGGTCCTCGGCGCGATCGTCGTCGCGACCGGCGGCTTCGCGGAGGCCGGGCCGCGCCTCTGGTACGCCGTGGCGGCCGGCGCGGTGGGACCGGTGGCGATGCTGTGCTTCTACAAGGCCCTCGCGCTCGGCCCGATGGGCGTGGTCTCACCCCTCGGCTCCCTCGGCGTCGCCGTCCCCGTCGGCATCGGGCTCCTGCTGGGCGAGCGGCCCGGAGTGCTCCAGTTCGCGGGGATCGCGGTGGCAGTGGCCGGCATCGTCCTCGCGGGCGGACCCGAGTTGCGCGGCGCGCCGGTGCAGCGCCAGGCGGTCCTGATGACGCTCGTCGCGGCCTTCGGGTTCGGCGCCGTACTGGCTCTGATCGCGGAGGCGTCGACCACGCTCACCGGACTGTTCCTGGCGCTGTTCGTCCAGCGCGTGACCAACGTCGCCGTCGGCGGGGCCGCCCTGTGGGTGTCGGTCAGGCGCGGCGGCCGGGCGCTGCCGGAGGACGGAGGCCTGCGGACCGTCCTGCGCTCGCTGCCCGCGCTCGCCTTCGTCGGCCTCGCGGACGTGGCGGCCAACGGCACGTACTCGATCGCCGCGCAGACCGGGCCGGTCACGGTGGCCGCGGTGCTGGCCAATCTGTATCCGGTGGTGACGGTCTTCGCGGCGCTGCTGATCCTCAAGGAACGGCTGCGCGCGGTGCAGGCCGCCGGCGCCGGGCTTGCACTGGTGGGCACGGTCCTGCTGGCGAGCGGCTGATCAGCGCCCTTCGAGCTCGGACACGGCCCGGCCGGGAGCCGCCGCCCCCGGCACCGTCCCCGCCTCGGCACTCGTCCGCCGCACAGCCACGCCGTCGACGCCCGTCCGCGGCAGTTCCTTCTCGAGCGCCGCGAGCGCCCGCAGCTGCTCCGGGGTGACGCCCTCCGGGATGGGCACCGGCGCGGGCGTACGCAACGGCGGCTGCCAGCCGCCCGCCTCGTCCCACCGCCGTACGACGCGGGCGGGGGCGCCCGCCACCACCGAGTGGTCGGGCACCTCGCCCCGCACGACCGCGCCCGCCGCCACCACCACGTTGCGGCCCAGCCGGGCGCCGGGAAGGATCACCGCGCCCGTCCCGAGCCAGCAGCCGGGGCCGATCGAGACCGGATCGGTGCGGGGCCACTGCTTGCCGACCGGCTCGTGCGGGTCGTCGTAGCTGTGGTTCGTCGAGGTGATGTAGACGTACGGACCGCAGTACGTGTCCGAGCCGATGGTCACCCGGGTGTCGGCGATGACATGACTGCCGCGCCCCAGGACCACCCCGTCCCCGAGGGTCAGGATCGGATCGGGGCCGAGATCCAGGCCCGGCATCATCCCTGCGGTCAACGTCACCTGCTCGGCGATGATGCAGTGCTCGCCCAGCTCGATCCACGGTTCGCCGAAGACGGTCCCCTGCGGGAAGGCGAGCCGGGTGCCGCCCCCGATCCGCCGGAAGTCGAGCCGCCCGGGGCGGTCGGCCGTGACGGCGCCCGCCTCCTGCACCAACTGCCAGCCGCGGTGGACGGCACGTGCGAGCCCGCGGCGCCACCAGGCGGCAGGCGATGAGAACGTGTTTCTGTTCTTCGGCACCCGCCCACGGTAGTCGGCCCTGGCCTCCCGACGGGCGTGACGTGCTGTGATGTTCACCCCAAGAGCCACCCGCCGCCCACCGTTTACCACGGGAAGCGGCTCTCGCAGGCCACTTCGCGCGCAACTCCACCGTTCTGTGGACAGTGCGCGCACTCCCGAGTCCGCGACCTCCCCCGTGGCTAGCATGAGCACCGCACGCTCCCGGAGGATCACCGTCAGTGATCGGCGTCAACACGTCGCCCGTGGCAGGCGATTCGGGCCGATGCGCCGGCCGGCCGCCTGTTTCCCACAGCTCTTCCCGCACTCGAGCAGCGAGGGATCGCGGAATGTCAGTGGCTCCCACACCACACCGGACACGTACGTCACGGCGTTCCCCCGTGCCTCTTCCGCTGACCGCGCTGCTGGCGGCCGCCCTGGCCGGTGGAGCGGTCGTCGTGGCCGCTCCCGCCTCCGCCCGCGCATGGGTGGCCGCGACGGTCTGCGTCGCCTGGCTGGGCGTCGCCGCCGGCACCGCGTCGGCGACGCTGCGCCGGCACCGGGGCGCGAACGACGCCGCGAGCGGCGAACTGCGCACGCTCCAGGCCCGGTCGGCGCAGCTCGCCGCCGAATCGGCGCACCTGCTCAACGTCACCGTCCCCTCCGTCGTGAAGCGGCTGCGCGACGGCGCCACCGTCGAGGACACCCTGAACGGCACACCGCGTCCGAAGGACGCGCAACTACGGCGCCTGCTCGAGGCCTTCGCCGGCGAGGTAGGCGCGGCGGAACACCGCGCACGGGCCTCCGCGGCGAACTGCGCTGCGGCAGTGCGGCAGTTGGCACTTGCCGCGGACGGCGTCGACCGGATGACGACGGTCGCCCTGCCGGCCGCGGTGGCGCATCTGCGCACCGGCGCGTCGGCAGACACGGTGATGGCGGGCCTGGACCGGCCCGTGGACTCCCGGCTGCGGGTGCTGCTCGAGACGACCGTGCGGGAGCTGGCGCTCAGCGAGCGACGCGCCGCGGCCGCCCAGGGCGCGAGCGCGAAGGCCCTCAGCCGGGTGCAGGCGAAGGCCGTGACCATGCTCGCGGATCTCCGTGAGATGCAGGACCGGCACGGCGAGGAGGTCTTCGGCGACCTGCTGAAGCTCGACCACAACGCCTCCCAGCTCGGCCTGATGACCGACCGGCTGGCGCTCCTCATGGGCGGCCGGGCCAGCCGCGCCTGGAACAAGCCGATCCCCATGGAATCCGTCCTGCGCGGCGCGGTCGGGCGCATCGCCGCGTACCAGCGGGTGCGGCTGCACTCCTCCAGCACGGCCGCCGTCGCCGGTTTCGCCGCCGAGGGCGTGATGCACCTGCTCGCCGAACTGATGGACAACGCGGCGAACTTCTCCCCGCCGGTCGACGAGGTCCACGTCTATGTCGAGGAGCGGACGGCGGGCCTGGTCGTCACCATCGAGGACAGCGGCCTGAGGATGTCGGACGCGGCGATGCGGCGGGCCGAGGAAGCGGTGTCCGGCAGGATCACCGACCTCGCCACACTTCAGGGCACCCGGCTCGGGCTGGCAGTGGTCGGCAGGCTGGCCGTGAAGTACCGCATGAGCGTCAGCTTCCGGCCGTCGTCGCGCGGCGGTACGGGTGTGGTGGTGCTGCTGCCGCCGCAGCTGCTCGCGCAGCCGCGCAGCGGCCTGCCGGAGCAGGCGGCGACCGGGCACGTGACCCCGGCCCACGGCATCACGGTCCCCCTGCCCGACGCCCCCACGACATCCGGGGCAGGCACGACGGGAACGACTTCGTGGGACAGCGCGGCGGCGACCCCCGCAGGCGGGGAGGGCACCGTCGGAACGACCTCCTGGGACAGCACCGCAGCAGCCACCACGTCCGGGCCGGGCACGGTCGATACGTGGCAGGCCACGGCATCGACCCCCGCGACCGAGCCCGAGACCACCGGAGCGACCACCTGGGACAGCACGGCAACAACCACAACACCCGGGCCGGACACGGTCGGAACGACTTCGTGGGACAGCACGGCAGCGACCACAGCAACCGAGCCCGACACCACCGCAACAAGCTCCTGGGACGGCACCGCAGTAACCACAACAGCCGGGACCGGCACGGCCGGAGCGACCCCGTGGGAAGGCACGGCCGGGATCACGTCGGCTGCGGGCGCGGGCGGCGGCAGCGTGCCCGTCCCGCCGCAGGGTGTGCGGCGGGTGGCGACGCCCGGCGGGCTGCCGGTGCGGCCGGCGGGCCGCACGATGGCGGCGGCGGACCGCGGCCGCGACCCCGGCACGGGCCTTTCGGAGGGCTACGCCGGGACCGGCCGTGACGCGGGCACCCAGTTCGACGCGTTCCACCGCTCCCGCCGTCCCGGGAACTCCGGGTCCCCCGCCGCGGAAACGGGCCTGTCGTTCCCGCCCGGGCCGCCCACGCACACGGACCCGCACGGCGGTCCCCCCGAAGAGACGTCCGGCCCGTAGCGCCGCCGCAGCGGCGCCGTCCGTACCCGTCCCGTACACCGGAACACCGGAACCGACAGGAGGCACAGGCCGACACCCGGTCCTCACCGGACGCCCGGCCCACCCCGATCATGCAGACCACCGACACCAGTCTCACCTGGCTCCTGGAAGGCCTGCTGGAGCGCACACCCGGCACCCGGCACGCCCTCGTACTTTCGCGCGACGGGCTGAAGCTCTGCTGGACCAGGCATCTCACCCGTGACCAGGCCGATCAGCTGGCCGCGATCTGCTCCGGCATCCAGGCCCTCGCCCAGGGCGCGTCGATCGAGTTCGGCAGCGGCACCGGCGGTGTCCGGCACTCGATGACCGAGTTCCACGGCGGCCTGCTGTTCATCGTCGAGGCGGGCGCCGGCGCGCACCTCGCAGTCGTCGCGGCGGACGGCGCCGACCCGGGCATGGTCGGCCACCGGATGACCGAGCTGGTCGAACAGATCGGCGACCGTCTGCGGGCGGCGCCGCGGCTGCCGGCCCAGGACAGTCCCCGCTCATGATTCGGCGTCCCGTCGACATCGGTGAACCGGACCGGCTCTACACCGTCACCGGCGGACGCAGCCGTGCCGACGACGACTCGTTCGACCTGGTCACGTTGATCGTCGGCGAATGCGAACCGTGCCCCGGCATGCAGTCGGAGCACGTACGGATCCTCGAACTGTGCCGCGCCCCCACGGCGGTCGTGGAGGTCTCGGCCGCGCTGCGGCTGCCCGTGACGGTCGTCCGGATCCTCCTGGGCGACCTGCTGGTCACGGGCCGCGTCACCGCCCGCCATCCGCCGGTCGACCGCTTCCGCGGCTCGCTGCCCGACTCCGACCTCTTGAAGGAGGTGCTCGATGGACTCCGCAACCTCTGAGCTCCCCGGCCTGACGCCGTTGGGCAGGGATTCGGAGAGCGGCCTCAAGATCGTGATCCTGGGCGGCTTCGGTGTCGGCAAGACGACGCTCGTCCGGTCCGTGAGCGAGATCCGCCCGCTGAACACGGAGGAGGTGATGACACAGGCCGGCGTCGGCATCGACGAGACCGCGGGAGTGGCGACGAAGAAGACGACCACCACCGTGGCCTTCGACTTCGGCCGGATCAGCCTCAACGACCGCATGGTCCTCTACCTGTTCGGCGCACCTGGGCAGGAACGCTTCTGGTTCCTGTGGGACCGGCTGTTCGCCGGCACGCTCGGCGCGGTCGTCCTCGTCGACACCCGGCGCATGAGCGACTCCTGGTACGCCATCGACCGGCTCGAGCACCGCGGCACTCCGTTCGTCGTGGCGGTCAACCGGTTCGACGACGACCCGTCCGTCTACTCCCTGACCGAGATCCGCCAGGCCCTGGCGCTCGACCCGCACGTCCCGCTGGTCGAGTGCGACGCGCGGATCCGCTCCTCCGGCAAGCACGTCCTGCTCAGCCTCGCCGACCACCTCCATGAACTGGCCACGGCCCGGGAGACGACACCATGAACGACCCCATCGGCACCACGGCACGCGCGCCGCACCCGCCCGGCTGCCCCGCCCACGAGGAGGCGGTCCGGCTCCGCGGCCACGCGTTCCAGCAGGACCCGGCGGAGCTGTACCGGTCCCTGCGCGGCCGTTACGGCTCCGTCGCGCCGGTCCTGCTGGAGGGGGACGTTCCGGTGTGGCTGGTCCTCGGCTACAGCGAGGTCACGTACGTCACCTCCCACGACGAGCTCTTCGCCCGCGACTCACGGCGCTGGAACCAGTGGGGGGCCGTTCCGGCCGACTGGCCGCTGCTGCCGTTCGTCGGGCATCAGCCGTCCGTGCTCTTCACCGAGGGAACGGAGCACCAGCGGCGCGCCGGGGTCGTCACGGAAGCGCTGGAGGCCGTCGACCAGTTCGAACTCGCCCAGTGGTGCCGCGAGATCGCCGAACTGCTCATCAACGCGTTCGCCGGCAGCGGGCAGGCGGACCTGACGACGGCCTACGCGCATGCCCTTCCGATGCGCGCCGCCGTGCGGATGTGCGGGATGCCGGCCCACGGGGCGGACACCGAAGGCCTGGTACAGGACCTGCGGATCTCGTTGGACGCGGCGGAGAACGACGATCCGGTCGCCGCGTACGCCCGCGTCCAGGAACGCATCCAGCGGCTGGTGGAGGACAAGCGCCGCGCGCCCGGGCCCGACGTCGCCTCCCGGATGCTGGCGCACCCGGCCGCCCTGACGGACGAGGAGGCCGTACAGGACCTGGTCGTGGTCCTCGCCGCGGCCCAGCAGCCGACGGCCGGCTGGATCTGCAACACGCTGCGGCTGCTGCTGACCGACGACCGCTTCGCGCTGAACGTGTCGGGTGGCCGGCTCAGTGTGGGCCAGGCGCTCAACGAGGTGCTGTGGCTGGACACCCCGACGCAGAACGTCATCGGCCGCTGGGCGGTGCGCGACACCACGCTCGGCGGCCGCCGGATCCGGGCCGGCGACTGCCTGGTGCTGGGGCTCGCGGCCGCCAACACCGATCCGCGGATCTGGCCGGAGGAGCACATCGGCGCCGAGAACTCGGCGCACCTGTCCTTCGGCCACGGCGAGCACCGGTGCCCTTATCCGGCACCGATGCTCGCCGATGTGATCGCCCGTACCGCGGTGGAGACGCTGCTGGAGCGGCTGCCGGACGTGGTCCTCGCCGTGGGGCCGGACGAACTGGCCTGGCGGCCGTCGGTCTGGATGCGGGGACTGGCCTCGTTGCCGGTGAGCTTCACACCGGTCGTGGCCCTCGGGGAGTACGGGAGCGGGAATCAGCGGTAGAGGAGCGGTCCCCCGCCGACCTGCGGCGGCCCGCTTCCCGTTCGGCTCACCGCGCCCCTGGAGGAGCGGCGGCGGCGCGGGGCTGGAGATCCAGCCACGGCCGGCGACCCGGTCCGGTCGGGTGCGTACCCGTGACGCCCATGACCACCGAGTAGAGGCTGGTCTCCGCGGCGATGAAGAGACGGTTGCGCTTGGCTCCGCCCCAGGCGATGTTGGCGACCGCCTCGGGGACGTCGAGCCGCCCGATCAGCGTGCCGTCGGGGTCGTAGCAGTGCACTCCGTCGTCCATCGCCGCGGCCCAGAGCCGGCCGGCGTCGTCGAAGCGGAGGTTGTCGAAGCGGGCGTTCCGCCGGGCCCCCGCCTCGGCGAAGATCTCGCCGTCCGACAGGGTGCCGTCCTCGCGTACGTCGAAGACCCGGATGCATCCTGCCCGGGTGTCGGAGACGAAGAGCTGCCGCTCGTCGGCCGAGAAGACGAGACCGTTCGGGGCGCCGAAGCAGTCGGCGGCCAGCCGCACTTCACCGGAATCGGGATCGACGCGGTAGACGTTGTTGGAGCCGATCTCGCTCTCGGCGCGATGGCCCTCGTAGTCGCTGGTGATACCGAAGTCCGGGTCGGAGAACCAGATCGACCCGTCGGACTTCACCGCCGCGTCGTTCGGGCTGTTCAGGCGCTTCCCCTGCCAGCGGTCGGCCAGCACCGTGACGGTGCCGTCGTGCTCGGTCCGCGTCACCCGGCGGTTGCCCTGCTCACAGGTGACCAGCCGGCCCTGCCGGTCGAGGGTGTTGCCGTTGGTGTGCCCTGCGGTGCGGCGGAAGACGCTGACGGCGCCCGTCTCCTCGTCCCAGCGCAGCATCCGGTCGTTGGGGATGTCGCTCCAGACCACCTGCCGCCAGGCGGGCAGGTAGATCGGCCCCTCGGCCCAGCGGCAGCCGCTGTACAGGACCTCCGGGCCGTCATCGCCGTTCATGCAACGCCCGGTCCGGAACCGGTCGTCGAACATCTCGTACAGCGCGGGGCGCTCACTGGCCATGCGCACACTCCCCTTCAGATGCTGAATCTCATTCAGTCTAGAAGGGAGATTGCATGATGAAATATGGACACCGCAAGGTGAATCCGAACGGAGAGTTGTGGATCACACCTCGTCCGCAAGGAGCCGGCCGTACGGTGCCCTTCGGTGGGCCGGCGGTTCAGCCGGCCACCGGGGTGAAGCGCACGGGCAGGGACCTCGGCCCGCGGGTGAACACGCCCTGCTCACGGGGGACGAAGCCGTCGGCGAGGCGCAGGTCCGACATGGCGTCCAGCAGTTGGCCGACTCCGGCCCTGACCTCGGCCCTGGCGAGCAGCGCGCCCACACAGAAGTGCCGGCCGAGCGCGAAGGCCAGATGGTCGGCGGCCGCGGAGAACGCGGTCGTCGCGGTGAGGTCGTCGCGGAAGATGTCGAAGCGGTCGGGGTCGCGGTACCGCTCGCCGTCGCGGTTGGCCGCGCCGATCAGACAGGTCACCGTGGCACCCGCGGGGATGGTGCCGCCGCTGACGGTGACCTCCGCGGCGGTCTGCCGCATGATCATATGGACGGGGGGTGTGAAGCGCAGCGTCTCGGCGAGGGCGCGGTCGATCAGGCTCCGGTCCTCGCGTACCGCGGCCAACTGGTCCGGGTGGACCAGCAGATTGGCGAACATGCCGGCGATGGCCTTGTCGGTGGTCTCACCGCCTGCCGCGAGCAGCAGGCTGCAGAACGCCTTGATGTCCTCATCGCTCATGCGCACGCCGTCCACCTCCGCCGCGCAGAGCGTGGAGAGCAGGTCCTCGCCCAGGTTCTCGCGGCGCTCCTGGATGATCGGGATCATGTACTCGGCGAACTCGACGCGGGTCCGCTCACCGGCCGCGGCGATGTCGGGGTCCCTGGCGAGATTGCCGAAGTAGGCGACGACGGACGTGTACCAGCCGTGGAAGCGGTCGTGGTCCGCCTTGTCCAGACCCAGCATGTCGGCGATGACATTGACGGGGAACCGGGTGGCGAAGGAGTCGACGAGATCGACCTCGCCCTTGTGCCGGAAGGCGTCGATCAGCTCGCGGGCGTTGCTCTCGATGACCGGCAGGAACCTGTCCCTGAGGTCGCTGCCCCGGAAGGCGGGAGCGACGAGCGCCCTGCGCACGGCGTGCTCCCGTCCGCTGAGCTGCACGATCGTCTTTCCGTGGACGGGCTCGAGCTGCCAGTCGTAGTTCTCGGTGGTGAACACCGACTCCTTGTCCTTGAAGGCGCGCTCCACGTCCTCGTAGCGGGAGACCAGATAACTGCCGGTGGGTTCGTGCCAGATCAGCGGGGCGTACTCGCGCATCGCCCGATAGGCGGGGTAGGGGTCGGCGGCGAACTCGGGCGACAGGATGTCCGGGATGTGCTGTGCGGTGGCCATGGGGCTCCCTCGTCAGCAACGGGCAATGCGCGAAAGGCTATTGAGCCGCCGCCGAGGACGACAGACGGCAAGGCGGCGCGCACGGGTGCGCCTCCGCGCGCGAACCCGCGCCCCCTGCCGCACGTCGCGGGATCGAGGGGCTTACGGTGCAGGTAGGCGCGGGACGACCGGTGAGGCACGAGGGAGCAGGCATGACGGAGCGGGCATTGGTTGCGGGTGTGGGCGGCAAGGAGCCCGACGTCGCCCCGGAGGCGTTCACAGCGCCGACGTCGGTCGTGATGGGTGACGTGACCGTCGCCGCGGGGGCGAGCGTCTGGTACCAGACGGTGCTGCGCGGCGACTGCGGGCCGATCGTGATCGGCGCGGGGAGCAACATCCAGGACAACTGCACCGTCCACAGCGACCCCGGCTTCCCCGTCACCGTGGGCGAACGTGTCTCGGTCGGCCACAACGCGATCCTGCACGGCTGCACGGTGGAGGACGACGTCCTCGTCGGCATGGGAGCCACGGTCCTCAACGGGGCGCACATCGGCGCAGGTTCGCTGATCGCGGCACAGGCCCTCGTACCGCAGGGCATGCGGGTGCCGCCCGGCTCCCTGGTGGCGGGGGTGCCCGCGAAGGTGCGGCGGGAACTGACGGAGGAGGAGCAGGAGGGCATCAAGCTCAACGCGGCGGTCTATCTGGACCTGGCCGCCCAGCACCGGGACGCGCACAAGGACTGAGGTCCGAGAGCCCGCCGCGCGGGAGCGGGGCCCGCACAGGCCGAGGCGGCGCGGGGCACACGTCGGGCCGGGTGCGTCACGGCGCGCGAAAGGCCGCCCGGTCACCTCAGGGGTGCCGGGGCGGCCCGGTGCGGTGCGGGACCGCGCTCAGCTGTTGGGGCGCAGGGTCCAGACGATGTGCATCTCGCCGGTCACGGCACCGTCGGCGCGCTGGATGGCGACCGTGACGGGGAACTCGGGGCGCTCCCCCGCGTCCAGTTCCTTGACGACGTCGGCGACGGGGCGGCCGAGCGTCGCGGTCGCCGTGAGGACACCCTTGGCGAGCTTCTTGTAGCTGGTCTCCGCCTTCACCGGAAGCGGCACCGAGCGGCTCAGCTGGTCACCGAACGCGGCCAGGACGACGGCGCCGCTCGCCGACTCGGCGAGGGTGAACATCGCGCCGGCGTGCGGCCCGCCGACATGGTTGTGGTACTCGGGCTGGTCCGGCAGCCGGAGCACGGCTCGCTCCGCGGTCGTCTCCAGGTACTCGAGATTGAGGGTCTTGACCATGGGGACGGTGGCGGCGAGCAGTTCGCCGATGGACATCTGGTCTGCGCTCATGCCGGGATGTTACCCACGAGTAGGCATTCTTGGCCATCCCCGGCGGGCCCCGGACGTGGAAGAGCCACGGCCGCACCTCTATGGTTACTGGCCATGTGGCCAGGACAGCAGCCGCCCGGGGGCGAGCAGAACCCGCAGGACCAGAACCCGTACCAGCAGCCGGGGTACCAGCAGCCGAATCCGTATCAGCAGCCGGGATACCAGCAACCGGGGTACCAGCAGCCCAATCCGTACCAGCAGCCGACCGTGCCGCAGTACGCCGTGCCCGGCCAGACGCCGGGAGCACCGCAGCCGGCGGGTGACGACAAGAAGAAGACGACGATCATCGCGATCGTGGCGGCCACCGCGGTCGTCGCGACCGCGGTCGTGACCGGCATCGTCGTACTGCCGGACGACGAGAAGTCGTCGGGCAAGAGCGGCGACGTCGCCGCCTCGAAGCCGGCCGACCCGAACGCCTCTGACAAGCCGAAGGGCTCCGAGGAGCCGGCCCCGGCGCCGACGGGCAACCCGCGCGGCGGCGAGGCCAAGCCCACCATCGCGGGCTGGAAGGTCGTCACCAACCCCAAGCACGGCACCCAGTTCGACGTGCCGGCGGAGTGGGAGGTGGCGAGCTCCGGCATGGCCACCGGATTCGAGGACGAGAAGAAGGGCGACGGCTCGCCCGTCGTCATGATGTCCGCGCCCGCCCACTTCAAGAGCAAGTGGTGCCTCTTCGACTCCGACAAGGACGGCAGCGAAGAGGACTACGGGCTCGCCAGCACCGGCACCAAGGGCGGCAAGGGCGCCAAGAGCACCGCGGAGGCCGCCTACAACGAGGCCGGCAACTGGGCCTGGGCCGCCTACGCCCAGACCGATCCCAAGGGAACCGTCAAGGTGACCAAGGCCGTGGACTACACGACGAAGTCGGGCCTCAAGGGCAGCCTCTCCACCGCCACGGCCAACGGCGTGAAGAAGGACAACAAGTGCGAGACCGACGGTAAGTCGATCGCGTTCAGCTTCAAGAACACCAAGGGCGACTTCACGAGCTGGGTGCTGTACTCCAACACCGGAGTGCCGGACGAGGTGCCCGACGCCACGATCCAGCAGATCCTCAGCACCGTACGGCTGGCCGGCAGCTCGGGCTGAACCGCTGACCGGCTTCCACGGGCAGCGGCCCAACAAGTCGTTTGGCAAGTCCGGGCGGCACCAGGGATAGTCCTCCGGTGACATCTCCCGCTGCCGCGCCACGCCGCACATCGCGCCGCCCCGAGTGGGCGGGCCGCAACTACACACTGCTGACCGCCGCCGCGATCATCACCAACCTGGGAAGCCATGGTGCGCTGATCGCGGCGGCGTTCGCGGTGCTTCAGGCGGGCGGCGACGGCGGGGACGTCGGTCTGGTGGCCGCTGCCCGCACCCTCCCGCTGGTGCTGTTCCTGCTCATCGGCGGCGCGATCGCCGACCGGCTTCCGCGACACCGGGTGATGGTCGCGGCCAACGCCCTCAACTGCGTCTCGCAGGCGCTGTTCGCCTTCGTCGTACTGTCCGGCGAACCGCAGCTGTGGCAGATGATGCTGCTGACCGCGCTGTGCGGCACCGGCCAGGCGTTCTTCAACCCCGCCGCAGAAGGCATGCTGATGTCCAGCGTCAGCGGCGAGCAGGCGAGCCGGGCCTTCGCACTGTTCCGGATGGCCATGCACGGCGCGGCCATCGGCGGGGCCGCGCTCGGCGGGGCGATGATCGCCGCGATCGGACCGGGCTGGGTCCTCGCCGTGGACGCCGCGGCCTTCGCGGTCGCGGGCGCGCTGCGGGCGTTCCTGGACGTGAGCCACATCAGGCCCCGGGAAGCGGGCGGCGGGCTGCTCGCCGACCTGCGCGACGGTTGGAAGGAGTTCGTCGCCAGACCGTGGCTGTGGGCGATCGTGGCCCAGTTCTCGGTGGTCGTCGCCGTCGTGGGCGCGGCCGAGTCCGTCTACGGGCCGCTGGTCGCCAGGGACGAACTCGGCGGCGCGGCGCCCTGGGGCGTGGCACTCGCGGCGTTCGGAGTGGGCACGCTCGGCGGGGCACTGCTGATGATGCGGTGGAAACCGCGACGGCTGCTGCTCGCCGGGACACTGTGCGTCTTCCCGCTCGCGGCGCCGTCCGCGGCCCTCGCTGTGCCGCTCCAGGTGGAGGGCCTCGCGGTGGTGATGTTCGTCAGCGGCGTGGCGATCGAGGTGTTCGGTGTCGCCTGGATGACCGCGCTGCACCAGGAGATCCCCGAGGACATGCTCTCCCGGGTCTCCGCCTACGACTGGTTCGGCTCGGTCGCGATGCTGCCGCTCGCCACGGCGCTCGCCGGCCCGGCGGAATCCCTCTTCGGGCGGCGGGCGTCCCTGCTGGGCTGCGCGGCGCTGGTGGTGGTCGTGACGGCGGCGGTGCTGTTCGTGCCGGACGTGCGGAACCTGAGGCGGCGGGGGGCGACGGTCGCGGCGGGTGGGCCGTCGGCGCCGACGCTGTCGAAGGAAGCGGCGCCGCAGGCGTAGGGGGCGGGCGCGTGACGCCTGCGGCGGGCCGTTCCCCACCCCGCCCCTTTCCCGTAACCGGGGCAAGCCCCGGACCCGCCCGCACTCCGCGCGGTGTCCTCGAACGCCGGACGGGCTGACTTTGTCAGCCCCGCCGGCGATTGAGGCGCGGGGGTGCGGGGGCACCGCGCGGAGTGCGGTGGCGGGTCCGGGCGGAGCCCGGTTTCGGGAAGGGGCGGGTAGGGGCACAGGCCCCGCGCAGCGGCACGTCACCCCACCGTGAACGCTCCGTCCGGCGGCTCCGGCGACCGTACCGCCGTCGTGTCGTCCACCGGCCCCGCGTCGCCCCGCAGCCGCGCGAGCGCCGCCCCCTGCTCGACCCGCGCCGGGAACGCGTCGGATGCCGTCCGCCGTGACAGCGGCGCCGTGTCGATCGGCGACTGTGAGGCGAGGAGCACCGCGTTGCCGAAGCGGCGCCCCCGCAGTACGGACGGTTCCGCGATCAGGGCGAGCTCGGTGAACACCTCCGCGAAGGTGGCCAGTTGGGAGCGGAGGAAGGTGAACGGCGCGCCGTCGGCGAGGTTGGCGGCGTAGACACCGCCCGGCCGGAGCACCCGTTCCGCGGCCCTCGCGTACTCGACCGTGGTCAGGTGCGCCGGGACCCGGGAGCCGCCGAAGACGTCCGCCACCACCATGTCCATGGAGTCCGCCGCCGCCCCCTCGACCCACTTCCGCGCGTCGTCCCGGTGGACGGTGACGCCGGACCCCTCGGGCAGCGGCAGATGCTCGGCGACCAGGGCGACGAGCCCGGCGTCGTACTCGACCACGTCCTGACGGGAGCCGGGCCGTGTCGCGGCGATGTAGCGCGGCAGGGTGAGGGCGCCGCCGCCGAGGTGCAGTACGGAGAGCGGTGTGCCCTCGTCGGCCACGCAGTCGACGACGTGGCCGAGCCGGCGCAGGTACTCGAACTCGAGGTGCGTGGGATCGTCCAGGTCGACGTACGACTGCGGGGCGCCGTCGACGGTCAGCAGCCAGGCCCGCTCATGGTCCACGTCGGGCATCAGCTTGGCGGTGCCGCCGTCGACGGCGCGCAGGACGGGGATCGGCTCGTTCACCGGACCATTGTCCCCGTCCTGCCGCCCCCGGTTTCAAAGCACGGTCGTCACCGTGCCCGCGCCGACCGTGCGGCCGCCCTCGCGGATGGCGAAGCCGAGCCCCGGCTCGAGCGGGACGTCCCGGCCGAGCTCGACGGTCAGCGCGACCGTCTCGCCGGGCCGGGCCACGCCCGCCGCGCCGAGGTCGATGTCGCCGACGACGTCCGCGGTGCGGATGTAGAACTGCGGCCGGTAGCCGGTGGAGACGGGTGTGGTCCGTCCGCCCTCACGGGCCGACAGCACGTACACCTGCGCGGTGAAACGCCGGCTCGGTACGACGCTTCCGGGCGCGGCGACGACGTGACCGCGCCGGACCCGGTCGCGGTGGAGGCCGCGCAGCAGCAGTGCCACGTTGTCCCCCGCCTCCGCCGACTCCATCGGCTTGCCGAAGGTCTCCAGTCCTGTCACCACGCTCTCGGTGTCCGCGCCGAGCACCTGCACGCGGTCGCCGACCCGTACGGTGCCCCGCTCGACGGCCCCGGTGACGACGGTCCCGCGCCCCGTGATGGTGAGCACGTTCTCCACGGGCAGCAGGAACGGCGCGTCGGTGTACCTGACGGGCATCGGCACGTAGGTGTCGACGGCGTCGAGCAGTGCCTCCACGGCGGCCGTCCAGCGCGGGTCGCCCTCGAGCGCCCGCAGCCCGGAGACGCGCACGACCGGCGCCGCGTCGCCGCCGTACCCGTGTGCGGTCAGCAGTTCCCGGACCTCCAGCTCGACGAGGTCGGTCAGCTCGTCGTCGCCCGCGTCGGCCTTGTTGATGGCGACGACGATGTGGTCGACGCCCACCTGGCGGGCGAGCAGGACGTGCTCCGCGGTCTGCGGCATGACGCCGTCGAGCGCCGAGACGACGAGGATCGCCCCGTCCAGCTGGGCGGCGCCGGTGACCATGTTCTTGACGTAGTCGGCATGGCCCGGCATGTCCACGTGGGCGTAGTGGCGGGTGTCGGTCTCGTACTCGACGTGCGCGATGTTGATGGTGATGCCCCGCGCGGCCTCCTCGGGCGCCCGGTCGATCCTGTCGAAGGGCACGAACGTGCCGCTCCCCCGCTCGCTGAGCACTTTCGTGATGGCGGCGGTCAGGGTGGTCTTGCCGTGGTCGACGTGGCCCATGGTGCCGATGTTGAGGTGCGGCTTGGTCCGCACGTATGCCGTCTTGGGCATGGCGCGATGGTTCCTTCCCGGAACTCGAAGTGTGGGACCCCTGGGCCTGGCCGACCCTCCCCCTGCGGGGTCCGCCGGACGATCCGGGAAGGGTCAGCTTCGGGCGCCGCCGAGGGGCGCTGCGGCAGCATCGGCTGCGGGGAGAACGGCAGCCTTCGGCGCGTCCGCGAATGCGGACCGCGCTGCGAGGAAGGCGTACCGGAACATGGGTGAATGATCGCCCGGTGCGGGTGCGGCCGTCGAACGGTTTTCCCGGCACGGGCGCCCGCCACAAGCAGTGCGATCAGCCGGCAGCGGCGCCCGTCAGAGGTGCTTGAGCGCCTCGCGGACGGACAGCGGCGACAGGCGGTCGCGGGCGCCGTCGACGAACTGCCGTACGGCGTCGGGGTCGGTCCTGGCGTACTCGCGCAGCGCCCAGCCGATCGCCTTGCGGACGAAGAAGTCCGGGTGACCGGCCCGGCGGAGGCTGTGGTCGAACAGCCTGGCGCTGTCCGTCGCGGCCCGGAAGCGCAGTTGGTGCAGGAGTGCCGTGCGCACCACCCACATGTCCTCGTCTTCGATCCATTCGTCCATCACTTCACCGAGCACCGGATCGGCTGCCACCAGGGGCCCGACGACATGGGCGGCGAGCGTGTCGACGGTGTCCCACCAGGGCACGGTGGTGACGAGCCGGCGTGCCACGGGCAGGAAGCCGGAGGAGCAGCGGCCGGCGTGACGGCGGAGATAGTCGGCGGCGAAGTAGTGGTACTCCCGCTCGGGCAGTTCCCAGCAGCGCAGCGCCACGGCCGTGCAGTCGGCCTCGTCGGGCCGGGGCGTGCCGGCGAGGACCGTGCGGGACAGCTTTCTCCGTTCGGGCGTGGGGATCCCGAGGAACGGGGCGACGCCCTTCATGTACGCGGCGGCCTTGACGGCGCGGTCGGCGTCCCCCGCGGCCGGGTACACGACGACGAGCCGGGCCATGACGGTGTCGGCGAGATCGCTTCGCGGTACGACGTGCGTCATACGGCACACAATAAGGCGATCACGGGCGGCTGTCGGTTAGTCTCCCCGGATGCTCGACCCCGTCCCCAGGCCGGCATCCGGTCTCGCCTTCCGCTGCTCCAGGGCCCTGTTCTCGCCCTGGTCGCGGCTGTCCCTTCTCGCGGTGGTGCTGGCCTCCGCGGCGGTGACGGTCCTGCTCTACGAGCCGCAGCGGCTGCTCTCGGCGGGCTGGCCGCCGCAGTTGGGCGGGCCGGCGGCCGTGGTGCTGTTCGGCGTCGGGTACGGGGTGTGCACGGCGGCGTTCGTGCCGCGGCCCATCCTCAATCTGGCGGCGGGGGCGCTGTTCGGCTCGCAGGCCGGGCTCGCGGCGGCGCTCGCCGGCACGGTGCTGGGGGCCGGAATCGCCTTCACGCTGGGCCGGTTGCTCGGTCAGGAAGCGCTCCGGCCGCTGCTGCGTGGCCGCTGGCTGAAGGCCGCCGACGGTCAGCTCAGCCGGCACGGTTTCCGTTCGATGCTGGCGATCCGGCTGTTCCCGGGTGTGCCGTTCGCCGCCGCCAACTACTGCGCGGCCGTGTCCCGCATGGGCTATGTGCCCTTTCTCCTCGCGACCGGTCTGGGCTCGATCCCCAACACGGCGGCGTACGTCGTCGCCGGCAGCCGGGCGGGTTCGCCCACGTCGCCGGCCTTCCTGATCGCGATGGGCTTCATCGTGGTGACGGGCCTGGCCGCGGCAGCGGTCGCCTGGACCAAGCGCCACCGCCTGCGCGGCACCGAAAGCCGGGGCACCGACGGCACCGAAGGCCGCACGGCCGAATCCCGAGTAGTCGACACTGCCGAAGCCCACGGTGCCGAAGGTCCCGGCACCGACAGCCGCGTCGCCCAAGGCACCGAACGCATCAGCGGCGTAGGAGTCCCCGGCCGCTGACGCACGCGCGCCGGGACGCCGCCGGCCGGCCGACCGTCGGCGTGTTCGGACCCGCGCGTGACGGGCGCGGGCGGGTACGTCTGCCGACTCCGCGGCGGGGGCTGCGGCAAGCGCTTCATTTTGGGGCGCTACGCTGCCACCCGGCGCCGGCCCGATGACGTACGTGAGTCGTATCTCACGGGTCATGTGCCTTCGCGCGCGCCTGACAGACCGTGATCAGCTCTTGGGTGGCGTAGCTTTCATGTCTTGGTTCGAATCATTCATCCTCGGGCTCGTCCAGGGGCTGACGGAGTTTCTTCCCATCTCCTCCAGCGCGCATCTCCGGCTCACCGCCGCGTTCGCGGGCTGGCACGACCCGGGGGCCGCGTTCACCGCGATCACCCAGATCGGCACGGAGACGGCCGTCCTCATCTACTTCCGCAAGGACATCGCGAGGATCGTGTCCGCGTGGTTCCGCTCGCTCACCGACAAGGCGATGCGCAGCGACCACGACGCGCAGATGGGCTGGCTCGTGATCGTCGGCTCCATCCCGATCGGTGTGCTCGGCGTCACGCTGAAGGACCAGATCGAGGGGCCGTTCCGCGATCTGCGGCTCATCGCCACGACCCTGATCGTGATGGGCATCGTCCTCGGCTTCGCGGACCGGCTCGCCGCCCGCGACGAGGCCGGCGGCCGGCACCGGGTGGTCAAGGAGCGCAAGACGCTGAAGGACCTGAGCGTCCGCGACGGTCTGATCTACGGCGTCTGCCAGGCGATGGCGCTGATCCCGGGCGTCTCCCGCTCCGGCGCCACGATCAGCGGCGGTCTGCTGATGGGCTACACCCGTGAGGCGGCGGCCCGTTACTCGTTCCTGCTGGCGATCCCCGCCGTACTCGCCTCGGGACTGTTCGAGTTGAAGGACGCGGGCGAGGGCGGCCATGTGTCCTGGGGGCCGACGATCTTCGCGACGATCATCGCCTTCGGTGTGGGCTACGCGGTGATCGCCTGGTTCATGAAATTCATCACTACCAAGAGCTTCATGCCGTTCGTGATCTACCGGATTCTGCTCGGAATCCTGCTGTACATCCTGGTGGGGACGGATGTGCTGAGCCCGCACGCGGGTGAGTCGGCGGGCTGAGCGAGCAGTTCGCGGGGAAGACGGACGCCGGGCGAAGGCCGTAACCTGGCAAACATGTCCGCCTTTCCCCGCGAGTCCGAATCCGAAACCTTGTTGTCCGCATCCGAGCTGAACGCACGGATCCGAGAGCTGTGGGCCGACGGCGCACTCCCCGAGGACCGGCGTCCGGAGTACGAGGCACTGGTGGTGGAGTGGGCCGCTGCGGCACGCGAGGACGTACAGCGCGCCGCGTAGCGCACAGCGGGCGGCAGCCGCGCCCCGTGAGGCCGCGGCCCGCCCACGCCGCGCGTGACCGGGCAGCCGCCCTCCCCCGCTCGGCTAGCCTGAGTGCACGATGAACCGTCTGACCACCCCATGGGGCGCGTACGAGCTCGCCCGCTTCCCCGAGGACCCGCGCGACACGCTCCGCGCCTGGGACGCCGCCGACGAGTACCTGCTGCGCCATCTGCACGGCATCGACGACGCGCCACCGACGGACCTGTCCGGCACGGTGGCCGTCGTCGGCGACCGGTGGGGCGCCCTGGTCACCTCCCTCGCCGCCCACGGGACGGGCGAGACCGTCCAGATCACCGATTCGTTCCTCGGCCAGGAGGCGACCCGCGGCAATCTGCGCCGAGCCGGCGTCGAGCCGGGCGCGGTGAGGCTGCTCACCGCGCGGGACGAACCGCCGGAGCACATCGACGTGCTCCTGATCCGCGTGCCGAAGAGCCTCGCGCTGCTCGAGGACCAGCTGCACCGGCTGGCGCCGTCCGTGGACGCGGACACCGTCGTCGTCGGCACGGGCATGGTCACGGAGATCCACACGTCCACGCTGAAGCTGTTCGAGCGCATCCTCGGGCCGACAAGGACGTCACTCGCCGCGAAGAAGGCCCGGCTGATCTTCTGCACCCCCGACCCGGCCCTCCCCCGGCTCCCGAGCCCGTGGCCGCTGCGGTACGCCCTGCCGTCCGACACGGGCGTCCTCGCGGGCCGCACCGTCACCAACCACGCGGGCATCTTCTGCGCGGAACGCCTCGACATCGGCACCCGCTTCTTCCTGCGCCACCTGCCGCGGGGCCGCGGCCCGGCGCGGATCGTGGACCTGGGCTGCGGCAACGGCGTGGTCGGCACGGCGGCCGCGCTGGCCGAGCCCGGCGCCGAGGTGACGTTCGTCGACGAGTCGTACTCCGCCGTGGCCTCGGCGGAGGCCACCTTCCACGACAATGTGCCGTCCGGCACAGCGGAGTTCCTCGTCGGCGACGGGCTGTCCGCCCTCCCGGACGCATCGGTGGACCTCGTGCTGAACAACCCGCCGTTCCACTCGCACCGCGCGACGACCGACACGGCGGCCCGGCGGATGTTCGCCGACGCGCGCCGCGCGCTGCGTCCCGGCGGTGAGCTCTGGGTCGTCGGCAACCGGCATCTCGGTTACCACGTGCGGCTGCGGCGGCTGTTCGGCAACTGCGAAGTGGTCGCCGGCGACCCCAAGTTCGTCGTGCTCAAGGCCGTACGGAGCTGATCCTCGGCGGGCCGCTCCGGCCTCGGCCTCCTGCCAACGGCTGTACGGGACACGGGAGATCTCGCGCACACCGCCGAGCGTGCCCACACGCCCCACCGAGCCGGATCGGCGGCGCGAGCCCGGTGACTCCGGGCGTCCCTCCGCCGTGGCCTCCTCGCCGACCGCTTGCATGCACGACCTGCCGAAGACGGCGGTCGAGTCGCAGCGTGCTGCGGGAGTGGAGTGTGGCCGGTTGCCGACGCCGTGCGGGTGACGGGTGCGCACGGCTCTTGGCCTGGCAGGCCGCTTGGCCGACACTGACCCGATGACACAGCGCGTGGATCTCGCGACCGTGATGGACAGGCTTGCCGTCGACGATGTCGTCACCGACTACGCGGTGGCCGTCGACGAGGGCGACTGGGACGCCTACCGTGCGCTGTTCACCGGCGACGGCCGGGCCGACTACCGCGGCTCCGGCGGTATCGAGGGGGCGGCGGCCGAGGTCGCCGAGTGGCTGGCGCGTGCGATGCGGCTCTTTCCCGTCCGCCAGCACCTCATCGTGAACCGGCGGGTGACTTTCCAGGACCTGGACGGGTATCCGGGTGACCGGGCCGAGGTGCGCGCCGACTACCTCAATCCGATGCGGACCGAATCGGGTGACGAGTTCGTGTCGGGCGGTCGCTACGGATTCGTTCTGATCCGCGAGGAGGCCGGCTGGCGGCTGCGGTCCGTGGTGATCGAGGAGAGGTGGCGACGCGGCGGCGGGAAGCCCGGCGAGGCCTGACGCGGCACGGCAGCGGCGCCCGGCGACACCGGGCACCGGAGGGCGGGACCCGGCGACGCCTGACACGACGGAGTCGCGCTGTCGGCAGAGAGACGAGCCACGGCGCGTCGTCGGTGGCGCATGGGGCGGTTGAGGCGCACTGTTCGCCGACGCCGATCTTCGCGCACACTGGTGGTGAACGGCTCGTGGCCCCTCGAGGCCGGACGAGGAGGCGCTGCATGCGGATTCCGGTCGGCAGGCGGGACAGGACGCGGCACGACGGGTGGCACGAGCAGTTTCTCCGTTCGCGGGGATCGCGGGGCGCCGTCGCGTTCGTGACCGGTGCACTGCCCGCGCTCGCCTTTCCGGAACCGTCGCTCTGGTGGTTCGCCTTTCTCGCGCTGGTCCCGTGGATGCTGCTGCTGCGCACCGCGCCCACCGCCCGCCGTGCGGCGTTCGAGGGCTGGCTCGGCGGTGCCGGTTTCATGATGGCCATGCACCACTGGCTGCTGCCGAGCCTCCATGTCTTCCTGCTGGTGCTGGCGGCGCTGCTGGGGCTGTTGTGTGCGCCGTGGGGGGTGCTCGTGCGGGTCATGCTCGGCGGGACGCCTTCGACGGCCCGTGCGGCGGTGGCCGTCGGCGCCGTCCCCGCGGGCTGGCTCATGATCGAACTGGTTCGCTCCTGGGAGGGGCTCGGCGGCCCGTGGGGCCTGCTGGGCGCGAGTCAGTGGGAGGTGTCGCCGGCCCTGCGGCTCGCCTCGGTCGGCGGTGTCTGGCTGGTGAGCCTGCTGGTCGTGGCCGTCAACACGGTGGTCGTGCTGCTCGTGGCGGTCAGGAGCGCCCGTAGGGCCGCTGTGGCGGCGGTCGTCCTCTGCGCGACCGGCGTGACCCTGGTGTGGGCGTGGGCGCCGCAGCCGCGTGAATCCGGCCGGGTGAGGATCGCGGTGGTCCAGCCGGGCGTGGTCGGCGGCATGCTCAGCGCGGAGCGGCGTTTCGACCGCGGCGAGGAGCTGACTCGCGAGTTGAAGGGCCGCGATCCCGATCTGGTGGTCTGGGGCGAGAGCAGCGTCGGCGCGGACCTGCGGGCGCGGCCCGATCTGGCCGAGCGCCTGGCCGCCCTGTCGGGCGAGGTCGGCGTACCGGTGCTGGTCAATGTGGACGCGCGGAGCGAGGACGCCTCGGGTGCGCCGGGGATCTACAAGAGTTCGGTGCTCGTCGGCCCCGACGGCCCGACCGGGGACCGGTACGACAAGATGCGGCTCGTTCCGTTCGGTGAGTACATTCCGGCCCGGTCGGTGCTCGGCTGGGCCACGTCGGTGGGCCGGGCGGCGGGCGAGGACCGGCTGCGGGGGCGTGCCCCGGTGGTGATGACGCTGCCGGACGACGGCACGCGGGCGCCCGGTCCGCGGCTCGGGCCGCTGGTCTGCTTCGAGTCGGCGTTCCCGGACATGAGCAGGCGGCTCACACGGGACGGCGCACAGGTGCTGGTGGCCCAGTCGGCGACCTCGTCGTTCCAGGAGAGCTGGGCCCCCGAGCAGCACGCGTCGCTGGCGGCGCTGCGCGCGGCGGAGAGTGGGCGGCCGATGGTGCACGCCACGCTCACCGGCGTGAGCGCGGTGTACGCGGCGGGCGGCGACCGGGTGGGCGCGCCGCTCTCGACGGAGAGCGCCACGGCGGCGGTCTACGAGGTGCCCTTGGTGTCCGGGAGCACGCTCTACGTCCGGTTCGGCGACTGGCCGGTGTACGCGTCGGTGGTGCTGCTGGCCGTGCTGGCCGCCGTCGGCGGTGTGCGTGCCCTCAGGCGGCCTGCTCGAGGGCCAGGCGGACCACTCGCTCGCACAGCTCGTGAGTCCTCAGCGCGTCCTGTGCGCTGAGGACCTTCCCCGTGCGTACGGAGTCGAGGAAGGAGTGCACGACCTGCTCGATGCCGCGCTGGCGGGCCACCGGCACCCAGTCGCCCCGCCGCCGGACGCTGGGCTGGCCCTTGTGGTCGACGATCTCGGCGAGGTTACGGACCTCGCGCTTGGAGTCCTGGCCCGAGACCTCGAGGATCTCCTCCGTGGAGCCACTCATCCGGTTCATGATGCCGATGGCGGTGAATCCGTCCCCCGACAGCTGGAGGACGACGTGGTGCATCAGGCCGTCGACGATCCGTGCGCGTACGTCGGTGTGCTCGACGGTTCCCGGGAGGAGGAAGCGCAGGGTGTCGACGACGTGGATGAAGTCGTCGAGGACGAGGGTGCGCGGGTCCTCCGGGAGGCCGACGCGGTTCTTCTGCATCAGGATCAGTTCGCGCGGGTGCTCGAGGCACTGCGCGTAGCCGGGGGCGAACCTGCGGTTGAAGCCGACGGCGAGGCTGGTGCCGCGTTCCTCCGCCAGCGCCACCAGCCGCTCGGAGTCGGCCAGTTCGTAGGCGAGCGGCTTGTCGACGTAGGTCGCCACACCCGCTTCGAGGAGCCGGGTGACGATCTCGGCGTGGGCGGAGGTCGACGCGTGGACGAAGGCCGCGTCCAGTCCCTGTGCGAGGAGGGAGTCCAGGTCGGTGTGGCACCGCTCGGCGGGGATGTGGTGGGTCTCCGCCGTCCGGGCAAGGGTGGCCGGCGTGCGGGTCTGCAGGTGCAGTTCCACCCCGGGCAGGGTGGTGAGCACCGGCAGGTACGCCTTCCGCGCGATGTCGCCGAGCCCGATGCAGCCGACCTTCACGGGGTTCCCCCTCACATGCCCGGCCGGCTCACCGCCGTGCCGGTTGTTCTTCGTGCGCGCCTGGCTCTCCGTGCGCGTCCTGTGCTCCGGCAGCATACGTGCGCCGTGGGGGCTGCCAGTCGGCGATGCCGTCGAAGGTCCGCAGCACCAGGCCGGGGCCGAGACGGGAGACGGTGGACATGAGGGCGTCGCGGACGGCGACGGCTGGTGCGCCGCGCAGCGACATCAGCCGGGCGACCTGGGCCGACTTCCGGACGATCGCCGTGGTGCGGGGCTGCCGCTCGGCGCTGTAGGCGGCGAGTCCGGCGCCGAGGTCGAGGCCGGTGGCCGTGTGGTGGGCGAGGACGATCGCGTCCTCGATGGCCTGGTTGCCGCCCTGGCCGAGCGTCGGGGCCATGGCGTGCGCGGCGTCGCCGAGGAGCACGGTGCGGCCGCGGTGGAAGGCGGGCAGCGGCCGGATCATGTGGTGGACGTCGTTGCGGAGCACGCCCTCGGGTGCGGCGGCGGCGATGACGCCCGGGACGGGGTCGTGCCAGTCGCCGAACCGGCGCAGCAACTCGGCCTTCTCGCCGTCGGGCGCCTTGCCTCCCTGCGGGGCGACGGCGGCCGCGTAGGCGTAGATCCGGCCGTCCTTGAGGGGCTGGGTGCCCCACAGGGAGCCGGGGCCCCAGGTCTCGTGCGGCGCGAAGGGCTGCTCCGGCGCGGGTACGACCACGCGCCAGGTCGTCATCCCTGAGTACGCGGGCCCCGGGTGGTCGGGGAAGAGGGCGCCGCGCACGGCGGAGTGGATGCCGTCGGCGCCGATGACGAGGTCCGCCTCGATGTCGCCTTCGGGTGTGGTCACCAGGGCCGGGCGGCCGCCGGCGGTCCCCGCGTCGGCCAGTTCGCCGGGGCAGCCGGTGCGGACGGTGCCCTCGGGCAGCCTGCGGGCGATCCGGTCGATCAGGGTGGCGCGATGGACGAGCACGAGGGGTCCGCCGAACCGTTCCGCGGCGGCGGAGCTGTCGGTGCGGGACAGCCAGCGGCCGGCGGGGGTCCGCATGCCGCCGGGGCCCTGCCAGGCGGCCAGGCCGCGGATCTCGTCGCCGAGTCCGATGACGTCCAGTGCGCGCTGGGAGTTGGGGGCGAGTCCGATGCCCGCGCCGACGGGCTCGAGGGACGCGGCCCTTTCCAGGACGGTGACTTGCCAGCCGTGCTGCCGCAGGGCGACGGCCGCGGTGAGGCCGCCGAGCCCACTGCCGACGACGACTGCGTGAGCGGCTTTACGCGGTACGGGCATGGCTGCTCCTCCACTCGGTTACTACACCTGTAGTGCCACGGCCCACGCTACTACATCTGTAGTTCCGGCGGTAGATTGACCGCATGGCCGCAAGCACCGCCCCGCCCGGCGCCCCACGGGCAGAACTCATCGCCGACACCGCTCTCGCACTCCTCGCCGAGCGCGGGATGCGCGGGCTCACCCACCGCGCCGTGGACGAGGCGGCGGGGCTGCCGCAGGGCTCGACCTCCAACCACGCCCGCACCCGCCAGGCGCTGCTCGAGGCGGCGGTACGCCGGCTGGCGGACCGCGAGGCGGCCGTCCTCACCGTGGAGGAGATGCCGTCCGCGCTCGGCGGCAGGGCCGACCTGCTGGACGCCATGGCGCTCGCCCTGCACCGCTATCTCACCGGCCACCCCGAACTGCTCGTCGCCCGCTACGAACTGGCCCTGGAGGCCACCCGGCGCCCGGAACTGCGCGAGTTCTACGACCGGACGGGCAGCCGCTTCCGCGCCCCGCTCAACGCGCTGATGGCCGAAGCGGGTTCACCCGAGCCGGAACGCCACGCCCTGTCCCTCGTCGCATGGTGCGAGGGGCTGATGTTCGCCTGCGCCGTCGGCTCGTACCACGCGGCGGTCCCGAGCCTGGAAGAACTGCGCAAGGGTTTCCAGGAGTTGTTGCGCGGCCTGCTCGGCACGCAAGCCGGACCGAGCGAATAACTCCTGGCCGCGCGGCGGGAGGTGACGCAGGATGATCGCCATGACCACAGACACACGTACCGAGCCGTCCACCACCGCCGGCGAACGCGCCATGCTGGAAGGCTTCTTGGACTACCACCGCGAGACCCTGATCATGAAATGCGCCGGTCTGGACGACGCACAGCTGCGGACGGCCTCGCTGGCGCCTTCGGAGCTCACCCTGCTGGGGCTCGTGCGCCACCTCGCCGAGGTCGAGCGCTACTGGTTCCGCGAGATCATGGACGACGAGGACCTCCCCGACCTGTACTCCACGGAGGAGGACCGGGACGGGGACTTCCATGTCACCGAACAGGACACCTGGGCCGAGGCGAACACGACCTGGCTCACCCAGGTCGCCGACGCCCGCAAGGTCACCGCGGCGCATGAACTCGACGACCTGTCGGTGTCCCGCAGCCGCGGCGGCGAGGCGTTCAGCCTGCGCTGGATCCTCACCCACATGATCGAGGAGTACGCGCGCCACAACGGCCACGCCGACCTGCTGCGCGAGCACATCGACGGCGCCACGGGCGAGTGACCGGGCGAGGGCGGCAACCGGCTCAGCCGGCCCCCAGGGTGCGCTCCAGGCGGTCGATGGCGGCCCGCACCCCGCGGCCGTAACCGTCGTCCGCCAAGGCGTCCGTGGACGCGCGTGCCCGCTCCAGATGGGCGCGCGCGTCCTCGGGGCGGTGCAGCTTGACGTAATCCGCCGCCAGGTTCAGATGGAGCGAGGGGTACAGGGCCCGGACCGCCAGTGTCTGGTGCCGGGCGAGCCGTTCGTCGCTCAGCCCGTCGGCCGCCGACAGGGCGCGCAGATCCCAGGCGAGTTCGTCCGCCGGGTCGTCCTGGACGTCCGCCATGCAGTGGGCGAGGGTGCAGCGGTGCAGGGCGTCCCCCTCCTCGCCGATCTCCGACCACAGCAGCGCGAAGCGATTACGCGCCTCCTCGCGGTCGCCCCCGTGCAACAGCATCATCGCCTGCCCGATCCGGGTCATGACGATGTCCTGCGACGCCTCCTGCTGCTCCATCACTGTGGGCCTCCTCGTCCGCGGCGAAGTGCTGCTTGAGGACACCGACGCTAACCGCCGCCGGGGCCGATGCCGCACAGGCTCGGGCTGCGGCCCGAGCCTGTCAGCCGGGTGCGCCGATTCAGCCGATGTCGGGAATGCGCCAGTCGATGGGGTCGTGGCCCTGCGCCGCGACCGCCTCGTTGATCTGGGTGAACGGACGGGAGCCGAAGAACTTCTTCGCGGACAGCGGTGAGGGATGCGCCCCCTTCACCACGGCATGCCGCTCCTCGTCGATGAGCGGCAGCTTCTTCTGCGCGTAGTTGCCCCACAGGACGAAGACGGCCGGGTCCGGCCGGGAGGCCACCGCACGGATCACCGCGTCGGTCACCTTCTCCCAGCCTTTGCCCTTGTGGGAATTGGCCTCGCCGGCCCGGACGGTCAGCACCGCGTTGAGCAGCAGCACGCCCTGGCGTGCCCACGGCATCAGATAGCCGTTGTCCGGGACCGGATGGCCGAGCTCGCTCTGCATCTCCTTGTAGATGTTGCGCAGGGACGGCGGGGTCTTGACGCCCGGCCGCACGGAGAAGCAGAGACCGTGCCCCTGGCCCTCGCCGTGGTACGGGTCCTGACCGAGGATGAGCACCTTCACCCGCTCGTACGGCGTGGCCTCCAGCGCGGCGAACACCTCCGCACTCGGCGGATACACCGGCCCGTTGGCCCGCTCCTTCTCGACGAACTCGGTGAGCTCCCTGAAGTACGGCTTCTGCAGCTCTTCGCCGAGGACGCCGCGCCAGGACTCGGGCAGCATGTCGGTGTCGGTCACGTCAACAACCTCCGTCGATGGGCCGGTTCCGAGATCCCGGAACCGGGATCTCAGAACCTACCCGGGGGCACCGACAGCGCTACCAGCTGGCCTTGCGGTACAGCTCCCACACCTGCATGACGGTCTGCGGGTCGAGGGCACGCTCGCCGCCGCCGATCTCCTCGCTGGCCGCCACGTACAGTTTGCCCTGCCACAGCGGCAGCAGGCGAACGTCGTCGACGAGGATCTCCTGCGCCTTCTCGAACTGCTTGGTGACCGCTCCGCGGTCGCTCTCACGCCGGGACTGCACGAGCTGCTCGGAGATCTCCGGTGCGTCGTACGGGGTGCCGAGGACGTTGTTCGGGCCGACGAACGGCGCGATGAAGTTGTCCGGGTCCGGGAAGTCCGGGAACCAGCCACGGCCGAAGACGGGGTACTGGCCCGCCTGGTAGCCCTTCTGGAACTCGTCCCACGGCTTGCCCTGGATCGTGATCTTGAACAGGCCGGTGGTTTCGAGCTGCCGCTTGATCTCGGCGAACTCGGGGGCCGTCGCGGAGCCGTACCGGTCGGTGGTGTACCAGAAGCTCAGCGGAACGGGCTCGCTGATGCCCGCGTCCTCGAGGATCTCCTCCGCCTTCTTGACGTCCGGCTCGCCGTAACGGTCGAAGAACTCGGTGGTGTGTCCGGCGATGCCCTTGGGGACCATCGAGTACAGCGGCTCGGCGGTTCCCTTGTAGACCTTCTCCACGAGCGCTCCGCGGTCGATGATCTGCGCGATCGCGCGGCGCACGGCCAGCTTGCCGCCGTTGGGGTCGGCCGGGTTGAAGACGAGGTAGCGGATGTCGGCGCCGACCGTCTCGACCAGCTGGAGGTGGTCGTTCTCCGGCTTCTTCTCCTGGAGTTCGACGACCTGCTCCGCGGTCAGACCACGGTTGATCGCGTCGATCTCCTGCTTCTTCAGGGCCGTCATCATGAGGGCGGAGTCCTGGAAGTAGCGGATCGTCACCGCGTCGTTCTTGACCTTCGCGAAGCCCTTGTACTTGGCGAAGCGGGTCAGCTCCGCCCGGTCGCCCTTCTCGTACGAGGCCAGGGCGTACGGACCGGAGCCGGTGAGCTTGCCGTCCTCACGGAGCTTGTCGGCCGGGTACTCGGAGGGCGGCACGATCGACATGGCCGGGGTGGCGAGGATGAACGGGAACGTGGCGTCGGCGGTCTTGAGACGGAAGGTCACGGTGCGGTCACCGGTCGTCTCCACCTTGTCGAGCGACCCCAGCAGACCCTTCGGACCACCCTGCACGGCGATGGTCCGGATGCGGTCGATGGAGTGCTTGACGGCGGCGGCGTCGAGCTTGTCACCGTTGGTGAAGGTGAGGCCCTCCTTGAGTTCGCACTCGAAGACCTTGTTGCCGGTGTCGGCGAAGCGGCACTCGCCCGCGTCGGACTGCGGCACGGTGCTCCCCGTCGGGAAGCTCACCAGGGTCTGGAAGACGTTCCGGTACAACTCCCACGAACCGTCCCATGCGGCAGCCGGGTCGAGAGTGCTCGGCTCGCTGGTCGTACCGACGGAGATCTTCTGTTCACGGTCGGCGTCCTCGTCCGAGAACAGGCCGCACCCCGCCAGCAGAGATATGGACGCTAGGGCTGCAGCGGCCTGCAGACAGGTCCGGTAGAACACGTGCACGCTCCTCGTTCAGCCATGGGTCGGCGAACCATACCGCAGCGCCCCGCCGGGTCAACCTGGAGGCCCGGCGGGGCACTTGGATCATTCAGGAACAAACCGCCTCAGGGCGGTCCGCTCGGCGTCAGTGGACACCCGCGTTGAGGAAGATACCGCCGTCCACGACGAGCGTCTGCCCCGTGATCCAGTCCGACTGCTCGGAGGTCAGGAACGCGGCGGCGCCGCCGATGTCCGCCGGCACGCCGAGCCGCCCCAGGGGGTACGCGGCGGCCGCCTCGGCCTCCCGGCCCTCGTAGAGCGCCTCCGCGAACTTGGTCTTGATCACCGCGGGCGCGATGGCGTTGACGCGGACCGAGGGCGCGAGCTCGTGCGCCAGCTGGAGCGTCAGGTTGACCATGGCCGCCTTGCTCATGCCGTACGCGCCGATGAAGGGCGACGCTGAGACACCGGCGACGGAGGCGATGTTCACGATCGCACCGCCGTTCTCCTTCTGCCACGCCTTCCACGTCTGCTGCGCGAAGCCGAGGGCGGAGATCACGTTGGTCTCGTAGACCTTGCGCGCCACGCCCAGGTCGAGCTCGGCGATCGGGCCGAAGACCGGGTTCGTGCCGGCGTTGTTGACCAGGAAGTCGACGCGGCCGAAGGCCTCCATGGTGCGCTCGACCGCCGCCGCCTGGTGGGCCTCGTCGTGGGCCTTGCCCGCCACCGCGATGACCCGGTCGGCGCCGAGCCGCTCCACGGCCTCCTTCAGGGCCTCCTCGCCGCGCCCGGTGATGCACACCCGGTCGCCACGGGCGACGAGCGCCTCGGCGATGCCGTACCCGATGCCCCGGCTCGCGCCGGTGACCAGCGCGACCTTGCCGCTGTCCGCGGCCTGACCCGCCCCTGCCGTCTGTGCTGCCATGTCGTTCGAACCCCGATTCAGTTGAGCGGGCCGCCGGCCACGTACATGACCTGGCCGGAGACGAATCCGGCGTCTTCACCGGCGAAGAAGGCGATCGCATTCGCGACGTCCTCGGGCCGGCCGACGCGCTGGACGGGGATCTGGGTGGCGGCGGCGGCCTGGAACTCCTCGAAGCCCATACCCACGCGGGCCGCCGTCTGCGCCGTCATCTCGGTGACGATGAAGCCCGGGGCGACGGCATTGGCCGTGATGCCGAACTTGCCCAGCTCCTTGGCCAGAGTCTTGGTGAAGCCCTGGAGGCCGGCCTTGACCGCCGCGTAGTTGGCCTGGCCGCGGTTGCCGAGCGCCGAGGACGAGGACAGGGAGACGATCCGGCCGAAGCCGGCGTCGACCATGTGCTTCTGGCAGGCCTTGGCCATCAGGAACGCACCCTTGAGGTGCACGTTGACGACGGTGTCCCAGTCGGACTCGCTCATCTTGAAGAGCAGGTTGTCGCGGAGCACACCGGCGTTGTTCACCAGGATCGTCGGCGCGCCGAGCTCGGCCGCGACGCGCGCCACGGCGGCCTCCACCTGCGCGGCGTCCGAGACGTCGCAGCCCACCGCGAGCGCCTTGCCGCCGGCTGCGGTGATCTTCTCGACCGTGTCCTTGCAGGCCGCCTCGTCGAGGTCGAGTACGGCTACGGCCCGGCCGTCGGCCGCGAGCCGGACGGCGGTGGCGGCGCCGATGCCGCGCGCGCCCCCGGTAACGACAGCCACACGCTGCTCGGTGGTGGACATTCTGGTTCTCCTCGCCCTTGAAGCCCGTCAATCCCTGTGCCGGCGACTGCCGCGGCCCTTGACTGAGCAACCGCTTAGTACCTTCGGCAGACAGGACGCTAGAAGCCCTGGCACGCGGTGTCAACGGCACCAGGGGTCCACGGCGCATGTCACATCGATCAGCCGCGTCCGTCAGCGCACCAGCAGGTCGAGCAGCCGCTCCACCTCGGCCGCCGGATCGGCGGTGAGCCCGGTGTGCACCGGGCCCGGCTGGACGACGGTGGACCGGGGCGCGATCAGCCACCGGAAGCGCCGTCCCGCGTCGTCAGTGGCGGCCTGTCCCGCGTCCTCGCCGCCCCGGCAGACGCCCTCCACAGCGTGCAGCGCCGCCCGTACGCCGTTCACGTCGGCCTCCGGGTCGAGCGCCCGCAGCTTGCCCTCGTCCAGGTGCGTGCGGGCGGCCACGAAGGTCCTGGCGCGGCAGTAGACCACCACGCCGGCGTTGAAGCACTCCCCGCGCTCGACCCGCGGCACCACGCGCAGCAGCGCGTACTCGAAAACATCGCGGTCGTTCACCGGCGTGCGTCCTTCTCGTCCGTCTGCGCGTGCTTCTTCGTGGCGTGCGGCCACGGCGTGGCGTGTTCGGTCAGCCAGCCGGGTGCCTGGGACGGCCGCGGCTTCGTCGGGGCGTTCAGCGTGATCCGCTCGTGGATCGTCGCGGCACGCGGCAGCAGGGCCTCGACGTAGGAACGGCGCAGCGCGTCGGTGGAGTCGAAGCCCGGCTCGTCGACCAGCCACTCGTCGGGCACGTCCGCCGCGACCTCGGTGAGCAGTTCCTCCGTGACGAGCGGCGCGAGCTCGGCGGCGGCAGCCTCGACGTCCGGGCCGAAGGGGGCGAGGGCGTGGTCGGACGCGTCGTACGGCTTGGCGGCGGAGGCGGCCGCGCCGGGCCAGTTGTGGTGCCAGATCATGGTGGCGCCGTGGTCGATGAGCCAGAGGTCCCCGTGCCACACCAGCATGTTGGGGTTGCGCCAGGACCGGTCCACGTTGTTGATCAGGGCGTCGAACCAGACCACCTTCCCGGCCTCGGCCGCCGCGACCTCGTAGGCGAGCGGGTCGAACCCGAGCGACCCCGGCAGGAAGTCCATGCCGAGGTTGAGCCCGCCGCTGGCCTTGAGCAGCTCCTGCACCTCCTGGTCCGGCTCCGAGAGACCGATGACCGGATCGAGCTGGATGGTGACGAGGTCGGGCACCCGCAGCCCGAGCCGCCGCCCGAGCTCCCCGCAGATGACCTCGGCGACGAGGGTCTTGCGCCCCTGCCCGGCGCCGGTGAACTTCATGACGTACGTGCCGAGATCGTCGGCCTCGACGATCCCGGGAAGCGAGCCGCCCTCGCGCAGGGGCGTGACGTAACGGGTCGCGGTGACCTCTGTAAGCATTTTCCCAGGCTATCCGGTGGCTGTACTTCAGGATCAACGGCGTGGCCGGAACCGTCACTTCCGCACGTCTGTGGACGGCCGACGCCACGGCCCAGGACGGACGCGAAGACAGCGCGAGGCCGCGACCGGTCCCCCGGTTCCGGTCGCGGCCTCACTGGCGTGAAGGGCGGTGCAGGGTCAGCAGCAGCCGCCGGTGACCGGTTCGCGTGCATCGGTCACGGCGGTGGCCTCGCCGGAGCAACATGTGCTGCCCCGCTGTTTGGTCAGGCTGTCGGCGTCGGCCTTGACGACGTACACCTCCCACGGTTCCTGGCCGGGGCCGTGGACCCAGACCTTGTCCTGGAGGGCGTAGCAGCAGCTGGTGTCGTTCTCCTCCGCCGTCGCGAGGCCTGCTTCGCTCAGGCGGGTGGTGGCGGCGTGGACGGCCTCGGTGCTTTCGACTTCCACGCCGAGGTGATCCATGCGGGTCTCCTCCCCCTCCAAGCCTTCGATGAGGACGAGCTTGAGCGGGGGTTCGGCGATGGCGAAGTTGGCGTATCCGTCACGGAGCTTGGCCGGCTCGGTGCCGAAGAGCTTGGTGTAGAAGGCGACGGATGCGGTCAGGTCGGGGACGCGCAGGGCGAGCTGTATGCGGGACATGACGGTCCTCCTGCTGGGGTGGGTGGTGGAGCGTCAGCAGCCGCCGGAGGTGACGGGGGCGCCGACGCCGATCTGGAGGGTGGCGGGGGCAGCGCAGCAGCCGCCGCCGTCGGCCTTGGCGGTCTCCGGCTCGTCGAACAGCCCGGCCCCGCCGCACACGCCCGTCTCGGGGAGGGTCAGCTCCACGCGCTCGGCGGCCTCCTGGTCGCCGGCCAGGGACGCGGCGACGGAGCGGACCTGCTCGTAGCCGGTCATGGCGAGGAAGGTGGGGGCGCGGCCGTAGGACTTCATGCCGACCAGGTAGACGTCCTTCTCCGGGTGGGAGAGCTCGTTCACGCCGTGGGGGTAGACCGTGCCGCAGGAGTGCTGGTTGGGGTCGATCAGCGGGGCCAGCACGACGGGAGCCTGGAGGCGCTCGTCCAGGTCCAGCCGGAGCTCGTTCAGGAAGGTGAGGTCGGGGCGCAGGCCGGTGAGCACGATGATCTCGTCGACCGGGTCGAGGCGTCGGCCGTCGTCGCCGACGAGGACCAGGCGGCCGTCGCCGTCGCGTTCGATCGCCTCGGTGCGGAAGCCGGTCACGGCGTCGGCGTGGCCCCGGTCGACGGCGGCCTTCGCGGCGAGGCCCAGGGCGCCGCGGGCGGGGAGCTGGTCAGCCTCGCCGCCGCCGAAGGTGGAGCCGGACAGGCCGCGGCGCAGGATCCACACGCCGTGCGTGCCCGCACCGTCGTCCGCCCTCGCCAGGTCGGCCAGGCCCACGAGCGCCGTGAACGCGGAGGCGCCGGAGCCGATGACCGCCGTGCGCCTGCCCGCGTAACGGGCGCGTACGGCCGGTTCCTTCAGGTCGGGGACGCGGTAGGCGATACGGTCCGCCGCCGACTTCTCACCGAGCGCCGGGAGGCCGCTGCCGCCTGCCGGACTCGGAATTCTCCAGGTTCCGGAGGCATCGATCACGGCCCGGGCGGTCAGACGTTCCTCGCGGCCGTCGGCGTACTCGACATGGACGACGAAGGGCCGGCTCTCGCGGTCGGCGTCGACGATCCGGTCACGGCCGGCGCGGGCGACACCGGTGACGGTGGCGCCCAGGCGCACCCGGTCGCCGAGGACGTCGGCGAGCGGCCGGAGGTACTGCTCGGCCCAGTCCCCGCCGGACGGGTACGTATCGGCGTCGGGCCTGACCCAGCCGGTCGGGGCCAGCAGCTTCTCGGCGGCGGGGTCGACGACTTCGCCCCAGGTGGAGAACAAGCGCACGTGCGACCACTCACGCACCGCGGCCCCGGCGGCGTCGCCGGCTTCCAGGACGAGGGGCTCGAGGCCGCGTTCCAGCAGGTGGGCTGCTGCCGCGAGCCCGACGGGGCCGGCTCCGACGACGACGACGGGAAGCTGGTGGCTGCTCATGGTGGTGGGTCTCCTCGGTGCGAAAGGGCGGTCGGCGGGCTGTCAGCGGGCGTTGATGAGCGCGGTCAGCTGGGCGCGCGCCCGGATCCGCGCTGCTCGGCCCGCGCTGTCGCTGACCTCGGCGCGACTGTCGCAGAAGCTGACGCCGGCCAGGTGGCGGGCGGTGCGGCGCGCCTTGGCGGCACGGAGCGCGGCGCGGAGCGATCTCATGACAACCCCCT
>NZ_JBQHCZ010000014.1:0-218541 GCF_052068155.1 Streptomyces sp. OZ13
TCACGGGCCGTCAGCTTGCCCTTCGCATGCTGCGCCTCGGTCGCCTTCTCACTCGGCCCCCCAAGCGCCTGCTCACGGATCTCGTGCAGCTCGGCAACCCGGCCACGTGCGTCGCTCGGCTCGCTGGTGGTCTCGTCCAAAACGGTCATGCATCGACCCTACGGATCCGAACAAGGAAACCCTGCCGTCGACTCTGCACAGTCTCGCGCCCGTTCTCCTGTCGGGCTTGAACAGAACCATTCCGCACCGAGCGCCAACCACCAGCTCAGGACGGTGCGGCTTTGTGGAGGTCCGACAAGCATGTGGGCTGAGAGTCGCCTCACAGCCAGGACGCGCGGAGTACGCCGCTCGGGTTATCCGGGGGGCGGCCCAGCGTACCGGGCCGCCCGCCGGAGGGTGCTCAGCTCCCGCAGTGGAAGCGGGCCGCACCCCAGTCGGCATGGTCGTTGCCGTTGCCGTCCCCGCCGTCGCCGGCGACCAGCTCGACGTAGTCGGCGCCGGTGATGTCCGCGGTCAGGGACCAGGCCGGGTCGGCGGCCTTCAGCACCGGGGAGGCGGTCTTCTCCGTGCCGTCCGCGACCACGCTGAACCGTACGGTCCCCCGTGACGTCTGGACGTCGTCCACGCCCACCTGGGCGGTGAAGGTGGTGCACTTCCCGCCGAGGTAGTAGCGGATCCTCGAGGGCGCGTGGCTCCCGAGCCCCTTCTCGAACACCACTCCCCCGATTCGCAGCGGGCCGCCGTCACCGGTACCGGTCTCGCCGTTGGACAGGTCCCGCTCGACCGGGCCCCAGCCGTTGGCGGCGGACGTCCAGTCCAGGTCGCTCGCCCATGCGTCGGCGGTGGGCGGTGGCGGAAGGGTCCGCACGGAGGCGGCCGCGGTGAGCTCGCGGGCCGAGCCGCCCACGGTGTACGTCGCGGTCGAGCCGAGGGAGTACGCGCGGTACTCCGCGTCGGCCGGCGGCGTCACCTGCCAGCTGCCGGTGACCTTCGCACCGGGCGCCACCGTCTCGAACGACACCGGCCCCGCGGGCTCCGCCGTCCAGCCCTCGGGCAGCCGGAGCGCCAGCCGCACATCCGCGGCCGCGGTCTGCTCGTCGTTGGTGAAGACGGCCTTGACCTCGTTCTTGTCGCCCGGTTCGAGGGCCTCCCCGGCGGTCACGCCGAGGGTGCCGCACGCGGTGGGCCGCGCAGCCGGGCCGAGGTCGGTGACCGTGAAGGCGTCCATGACGAAGTCGGCGCCGTCCGGCGCGTCCGCGCGCTTGCGCAGCCCGGTCCAGGTGTCGCCGCAGCCCGCGGTCACCGTCTCGGAGAAGTGGCCGGTGGTCCGCTGCTGCCCGACGGGCGTACGGCGTCGCTCGACGGAGCCGCCGGCGGCCCGGTCGTAGCCGGTCACCCACTCGTAGGCACCGGCGTGACTGGACTGGTAGTCGTACTCGACCCGGTAGCTGTGGCCGTCCTTCATGGGTACGGTCCAGGAGGCGGTGCGGTACACGAGTCCCGTGTTCTCGTCGTGGGCCTTGAGGGACTCCTTGCCGCCGAGCACGTCGTCGATCAGTTTTCCGTTCCAGCCGGCCTGGGTGTACGGCGCGTGCAACTGGCTCACATGGGTGCGCGGGTCGGTCGCGCCGCCCGCGTCGCCCTTGAGGAACGGCCCCCAGCCCTGGTCGACGGCCTCGAAGTCCTCGTACACGAGCGCGCCCTGCTTGGTCGTGGGCGCGTTGGCGACGATCCGTACGTCGTCGGTCCGGACCCGCGCCGCGCTGCCTGCCGCGGCCTCGATCTTCAGGGTCACCGCCTCGTCGGGTGCGGTGAAGTTGACCTTGGCGCGCTGGAAGTGGGTGCCGTGCCAGTCGGACGCGGCGACCTGGTCCTTGGCCGTGGAGCGTTCGACCGTGACGGAGCTGCCGCCGGCGGACAGTGTCGTACGGCGGGAGCTGCCGGGCTCGACCTCGACCCACGCGGACGCGGTGTACCGCTCGCCCGCCTTCAGCCCGGTGATCCGCTGGGACAGGGACGCGGCGCCGGGTCCTTCGAGTGCGGCGCTGTTGCGGCCGTGGCCGTCGGTGTGACGGGTGACGCCGCCGTCCTTGGTCCACGCGTCGAGCGAGGCGTCGTTGAAACCGGGGTCGGCGACCGGGCCGCCCTCGCCCCAGCGGGCGTCGCGCTGTTCGGGGGCGCGGTCGGGGTGGAGCACGTACGGCTGTCCCGCGGTGGCGGTGAGGCTGATCCGGCCGCCTTCGGGACGTACGGTGCCGGTCTTCACCCGGCCGTTGTCGGTGAGCTTGTAGACGGTGTACGGGCCGTTGCCGTCCACGGCCCAACTGCTGGTGCCGCCGCTCTTGTTGTAGTGGTACAACTTCTCGCCGCCGGCCCAGGGGAGCAGATAGCGGTCGCCGTCGAGGACCTTGCGGCCTTCGTCGTAGAAGGTGCGGCGGCCGTCCTCCACGGTGCCGCGCAGACCGCCGGTGAAGCGGATGTCATTGCCGTTCCAGCGGGTGATCCGCTCGTGCTGGAGGTATTTGGCGGGCAGGTCCCGCTGCCAGATGTTGTCGTAGAAGGCGTTCCAGTCGGTCTCGCCGGTCCAGCCCTCGAAGTCCTCGAGGGCGGTCTGGCCGAGGACCGGGTGGTTGTTCCAGACGTCCTTCTCGCCGTTGCGGATGAAGCGGATGATCTGGGAGTTCAGGCCCTTGTTGGTGGCTCCGCCGTAGTCGAGGTCGTTGGCCCAGTGCGACCAGAGCGAGGCCCGCTCGAACTTGTCCGCCCATTCCGTGCCGACGGTCCACCCCTGGCGCTGCACGGCCTGGATCGTCTTGTCGGCGATCCAGCCGTGCGTGTAGTAGACGTCGATGTAGAGGAAGTCCAGGTTGCGGTGCGTCTCGTCGCGCAGCTGCTGGAAACGGCGGGCGAGGTCACCGCTGTTGATGTCGCGACGCTGGTCGATGTAGTAGCTCTGGTTGAGCCAGTTCCAGCCGGGCTTCGTCCTGTCGACGAGCTTCTCGTCGAAGGCGTTCGCCTCCGGGTAGGACTCGGTCGCGTTGACGTGCACGCCGAAGTCCGCACCCCACTTCTCGCCGTGCTCGAGCAGCTTGTTGAGGTCGGTGAGGCCGCCGGCGCGCTTGTTGTAGTTGCCGCCGTAGTCCGGGTGGGCGGAGTCGTGGCCCTCTGAGCCGTATCCCTTGAGCACCGCCAGCTGGCCGAGGCCGTCGGTGGCGAGCGAGATGCGCTTGACGTCGTCGAGGGTGCGCAGGAAGGGGTGGGTGGCCTGGCTGGCGAAGTTGAACGGGATGTGCGTGACGACCCGCTCGGGCGTGGCGTCGCTGCCGGGCGCTGTGATGCCGATGGTGCGGAAGGCCACCGCGCCGTCCTGCCAGTCGACCTTCCGGTCGCCGTTGGCGTCCGCGGTGACGACGACCTTCGCCCAGGGCAGGCTGTCGCCGCTCTCGGGCTCCGGCGCGCCCGCCCCGCGGTAGGTCCACTGACCGGACCAGACGCCGACGCGCACGGTACCGTCGGGCGCCTTGCGGGCCTGGTGCCAGAAACGGGCGTCGTCCCCGCCGGTCGGCCCGCTGGGCCTGTCGTAGGAGGAGTTGGATTCGACGGCGGCCGCCAGGGTTCCGGAGTTGACGATCGCGTAGGAGGCGCCGACGGGGGCCGTCTCCGCGGGGGTGCCGGCGGTGACGTCCGCGAAGACGTCGGCGGTCCGGGTCGAGTCGGGGTCGAGGCGGGTGAACGCCGTGGCCGCCCCGGGCTCCGTACTGCCGACGGACACGAGGTCGTGGCCGGGTATGTCGATGGTGCCCACCCGGAAGGCCTCGGTGTCGCGTACGGCGGTGACCTTGAAGGTCACCGCCCGGCCGGAGACCTGAAGGACGGCGTCAATCTCCACGCCGGGCAGTGCGGGGAAGACGAGCGCATAGCGCGCGGCGGACCGCTCGACGCGGGGTGTGCCGGCGGGACGGACCGCGTACGGCTTGCCGTTGAGGGTGACCTCGGTGACCGGAGCGGTGCTGCCGAGCAGCACGGCTCCGGACGCGCGGTCGGTGTACGACAGGACGCGGGGGAAGTCGTCGGCGACGGTGACGGACAGCGCGCCGGAGCTGATGACGGGCCCGGCGCCGGAGGCTGTCACGGCGCCGGGCCCGTCGGCAGGTGACGCCGGGAACGCGGGCCCGGCCAGGGCGAACACGGCACAGGAGGCGGCGGCCAGCGCGCCGGCCGCACGGAATCTACGAGGCATGGGGCATGGGTAGTCCCCGGCTCTGCGGGCGTCAACGAAGTCGGAGGCCGGGGCTCCCGGCAGTCCAACAACCACCGCTCTTTAGTCCAAGTCCCCCAGGGCGGTGACGACTTGTGAACGCGTCGACACTCTGAGAGCGCTCTCAGTCACAACTATTGACGTCTGCCCCACCCGTCGCAAGAGTGGGACTCCCCCCACAACAGCAGGAGTTCATCCCGTGATATCCCGCCGTATGTTCCTCACTGGTGCCGCCGCGACCGCGACCGCACTCACCTACCCCGCCTGGGGAAGCGCTCTCAGCCCCGGTGCGGGAGCAGCGCCCGCCACCTGCGAACTGGCCCTCGAGAACAAGTCGCTGCCCGGCACGGTCAACGCCTATGTGACCGGCCACGAGGACGGCTCCGGGGACTGGGTGCTGCTCCGCGCCGACGGCAGCGTCCACAAGCCGGCCGACCCGCCGGCGCCCGGGACGCCGCTGCCCGTCGACTGCGCCATCCCCCTCAAGGGCGCGGGCGAGGGGCCGGTCGTCCTCACCCTCCCCCGGATGTTCGGGGCGCGCGTCTACTTCGTCCGCGACGACAAGCTGGACTTCTTCGTCAACCCCGGCCCCTCGCTGGTCGAGCCGGCCTTCGCCACGCCCGCCGACCCCAACTACGGGCGCACCTGGTCGTTCTGCGAGTTCACCTTCAACTCGCAGCAGCTGTACGCGAACATCAGCTATGTCGACCTGGTCACCGCGCTGCCGATCGGCCTCACCCTGACCGGCGACGCGACCCACGCCGTCGCACCGCTGCCCCAAGGGGCCCTGGAGAAGATCGCGGACGACCTCGCCGCACAGGCCGGCCGCGACGGGCAGCCCTGGGACAAGCTGGTCATCCGCTCGGACTCCGGCACGGTGCTGCGGGTGATCTCACCGCAGACGATCATGGCCCCGTACTTCGACCGTCCGGCGGAGATGCCGTTCCGGGACGTCTTCGACGGGTACATCGACAAGGTCTGGGAGAAGTACCGCTCGGAGGACCTGCGGGTGGACCTGCAGGGCGGCCGCGGCGCGCTCTCCGGGCGGGTCAGCGGCGACGTGCTGGCCTTCGATGGCGGCCACACCTTCACCAAGCCGTCGTCGCGGGACGTCTTCACCTGCAACCACGGGCCGTTCGCCAACAACCCCGCCGATCCCGACGACAAGAAGGCACTGCTGGCCCGGATCTCCGCCGCGTTCAACCGCAGCACCCTGCTGACCCATCCCGACCAGCCGAACGGCGCGACCTCGGCCGACTACTACCGCGACCCCACCACCAACCACTGGTCGCGCATCGTCCACGCCAACTCCCCCATCGGCTACGCCTTCCCCTACGACGACGTCCGCCCGGACGGACAGCCGGACGTCTCCGGCGCGGCGCACGACGGAAATCCGAAGCGGTTCACGGTGAGCGTCGGGTCCTGATCGCACGTATCACCCGGTAGCACGTGCGGGCGTCCGGTCCGGGGGGCCGGACGCCCGCACGGCTTTTCGGTGGACCGGCCGGATCAGCAGCCGCCGCAGTTGTAGTACGTCACGTCCCAGTGGTTGCCCTCGTCGGCGTAGATGTTCCCGGAACCGGACCGCCACTGGGGCGCGCCGTCGCCGCGAACGCCGATGTACGCGAAGTTGTTCTTGATGTAGTTCCCGACGCAGGTGTACTTCGAGTAGTCCAGCTTGTAGCCGTTCCAGTGCGAGTAGGTGCCGCCGGCGTGGCCGGTCTCGGTGCCTCCCGTGATGTTGAGAGCACAGCCGCTGGCGCTCTTGAGCGTCTGGGCGCCCTTCGCGGTGGCGAGGTTGAGCTGCTCGAAGGACGTACAGGTCGGGTTGTTCCGGTCGGAGCAGCCGCCGGACGAGGACCAGGTGATCCCGGACGAGCGGAACATCGAGGTCGCCGTCGCATGGCTGATCTTGGTGACGGCGTGCGCGTCGGTCGCGGTGGTGAGGACGCCGAAGCCGGGCGCGAAGAGCGCGCCCGTGACGAGCGCGAGCGCGCTGAGGACGGAGCGGATTTTCATGGCGGGGGGATCCCTCCTGCTGATGACCGTGTCTGGACCGTGCTTCCGGTGGGACGGCAGTGCAGGTGGAGCAGGGAGATCGTGCCCGAGTTCTACGCGCGTCCGCCAGAGGGCGTCGGCATCTTCCGGGTGAACCTTCGGGCGGATCCGGCGAAACCTTCCCGAGAGATGTTGAAAGTTGTACGGAATAGGTCTACAGTCGAAGTCGTTGAAGCTTAAACAACAGCGCAGGGAGCTCCCCGGCGCCCGTCCCCAAGGAGCAGACATGGGCCTCTTCAACCGCAAGAACAGTGACACCGCCGTCGCGACCGCCACCGCGCAGGTGGACCCCGCCCTGGCGGCACTGAGCGGCGAGTACACCATCGACCCCGCGCACAGCAGCATCGGCTTCACCGTCCGGCACGCCATGGTCACCAACGTCCGCGGCAGCTTCGGCGAGCACGAGGGCAAGCTGGTCCTCGACGGCACCGAGCCCGCCCGCTCGACCGCCGCCATCGACGTGGCCATCGCCTCCATCGACACGGGCATCGCCGACCGCGACGGCCACCTGCGCAGTGGTGACTTCTTCGACGCCGAGACGTTCCCGAAGATGACGTTCCGTTCGACCGGCGCCGAGCAGCTCGGCGGCGACAAGTACCGGATCAGCGGCGACCTCACGATCAAGGACGTGACGCGCCCCATCGCCATCGACCTCGAGTTCCAGGGCTCCGCCACCGACGTCTACGGCAACGAGCGGGTCGGCTTCGAGGGCGGCACCGAGATCCTGCGCTCCGACTGGGGCCTGACCTGGAACGCGGCGCTGGAGACCGGCGGCGTGATGGTCAGCGACAAGGTCAAGCTGAACTTCGACATCTCCGCGATCAAGGCCGCCGCTCCGGCCGCCTGATCGCACCGCACGCACCGCCACGGCGGGGTCGGGACCTCCCGGCCCCGCCGGCGCGCGTCCGCAGTCTCTCTGCCGGGGTGATGTCAGAGGCCGCCGGTGTGGAGCAGACGGTTCGGGGAGCCGGGGCTGATCCCGGTGATCACGTCCTTGCTGGACTTCTCGACGATCCAGTCGGCGACCTCGGCCGCCGTCGCGGTCGGATACTTCGACTTGTAGAGGGCGGCAACGCCCGCGACGTGCGGGGAAGCCATGGAGGTCCCGTTCATGTCGACACTGCCCCCACCGAGCTTGGCCGAGACGATCGAGGCGCCGGGGGCGTAGACCGACAGGCAGGACCCGAAGTTGGAGAAGTCGGCCTCCTGGTCGGAGGCGTTGGTCGCCCCGACCGCCAGCACGCGTTCCGCGGAAGCGGGAGAGACGTTGCAGGCGTTCTCCGTCTCGTTGCCCGCAGCGACGACCGGCAGGACCCCGCCGGCCGCGAGCGCGTCCGCCGCGTCGTTGACCGCAGTGGATTTTCCGCCGCCGAGGGAGGCGTTCAGCACGGCCGGCTGCTCGGCGTTCGCCGCGACCCAGTCCATGCCGGCGATGACGCCCGACAGCGTGCCGCCACCCTCGCAGTCCAGCACTCGGACGCTCACCAGCGACGCCTTGCGCGCCACGCCGTACGACGAGCCGCCGACGGTGCCCGCGACATGCGTGCCGTGGCCCTGGCAGTCCTGCCCGCGCCGCCCGTCACCGACGGCGTCGTAGCCGAAGACTGCCCGGCCGCCGAACTCGGCGTGCCCGTAGTCGATGCCGGTGTCGAGGATGTACGCGTTGACGCCCTGGCCGCTGCCGGCCGCCGTGAACGCGTCGTCCAGAGGCAGTGCACGCTGGTCGATGCGGTCGAGACCCCATGACGCGGCGGGCGCCGACGAGGACGCGGGCGGAGTGCTCGCGGTGACGGTGGCGTCCTCCTCGACGGCCACGACGCCAGGCATCAGCCGGACCTGCTTCAGTTGATCGGCAGTGAGGTCGGCGGTGAATCCGCGCAGCGCCGTCCCGTAGGTGAACAGCGCCTTGACGCCGACCTCCCCCATCATCACGCTGGAGTCCGCGGTCCGGGCGAGGGTCACGATGTAGCGCCCCGGTACGGCGTTCGCCGAGCGGTGCAGCGGCGCCATTTCGGGGGCGGGTGCGGAGCGGGCGTGCGCGGACAGCGGACCGGCTGCCGCGAGGACAGCGGTGACGGCGAGGGCGGAGAGGGCTCTGATTCTGGTTCGGTTGCGCATGCACCCGAGACAAGCACGGCGTGTAACGCTTTCCTACTGTCGGTAACCGTTTCGAATCGAGCCCCCACGGTTGCCGTACACCGGGCCGCTGGCACGCCTGCTCCGTCCGGCGCGGCGTTCCGCACCGGACGGGAGCCGGGATCTAGAAGCCTCCGCCGCCGAAGTCCCCGCCGCCGAAGCCGCCGCCGCCCCAGTCACCGCCGCCACCGAAGTCGCCGCCGCCACCGAAGTCGGACGAGTCGAAGTCGCCACCGGAGTAGTCACCGCCGCCGTATTCGCCGCCGGTGAACTCGCCTCCGCCGTAGTCGGCCGCGTAGGCGGGGGTGGCGAGCATATGGCCGAGCATCGTGCCCATCAGCAGGCCGGGCAGGATGCCGCCGCCGAAGTAGCCGCCCGCCCAGGGACCGTAAGCGGGCCCGGCCTCCCAGTAGGGGCGGCGCCCGGCGCCCGTGTCGACGGTGCGCGCCAGCGGGTCCTGGCCTTCCTCGACGCGGGCCGCGTCGGCCGCGCAGACCGGGACGTCACGCGCGGCGCCGCCCGCCGGCGCCCAGGAAATGTCCTTGACCGACAGACCGTGGCGCGGGTCGAAGAAGCAGGGTGCCCGGCGTTCGGGAAGGGGCCGCCCCTCACGGCGCGCGGCCAGTACGGCGAGCGCGAACCGGCCGTCGTCCAGGGCCTCCGTGACCCCGCGGACGTCTCCCGGGTGCTGCGCGGCGGCCATGCGGGACTTCGCGGTGTCGTACGAGTCGAGGGCCCGCTCGTAGTCGGCGCGCATGGCGTCGTCCGCGCCCTTCTCCGAGGGGTGGAAGTCCAGCCGGTCGAGTTCCTCGCCGAACGCGGTGATGTCCTCGTCGACGACGACGCGGAGGCGTTCGAGGGCGGCCCGCTCCTCCTCCGCCTTCCGGCGGCGCTTGTTGCGGACCATCGCGTAGGCACCGGCACCGCCCGCGGCCGCGACCGCGCCGAGGACGATCAGACCGCCGGCTCCGACACCGTCCTCCTCACCCGATCCGGGGTCCCAGGATGCGGGAGCGGTGCCGTCGACCTGAGGCAGGGCCTGGTCGACGAACTTGTCCAGCTGGACCACGGCGTCGACGGGCGCGCCGCTCTTCACCGAGGCGGTCAGATTCTCGACGGCCCGGTTCGGCATCACGACGGAGTCGGCGCCGGCGTCGAAGCCGTCGCCGAGCCGGACGGCGTACAGGCCGGTGATACCGGTCTCGGTGCGCAGATTGCGCAGCAGATCGTCCGGCGGGAATTCGGCGGTGGCGGGCAGTACGGCCACGAAGACCGGCTTGTCGGCTTCCTCGATCCGGTCGGCCAGCGAGGCGGCCTCGGTCTGCGAGACCTGGCCGGTCATGGCCGGGTGGACGTACACCGGACCCTCTCTCAGGGCCGCGGCGGCGTCGGACAGCCCCGAAGCCCTGACGGCGGCGCCGGACGCAGGAGCCAGGATCATGAGCAGCATCATTGTCAGCCCCGCGAGGGCCGACACAAGAGTGAACGGCCGTGTCCTCATACCCTTGACGCTACCCGAAATAGGGATAAATAAGACATACGTCTGAGGTGCGGGCGAAACAGCCCGGAGCGAAATGCTCGCCGGACCCTCGGCGGATGATCGACGGCGGCACCCGCCCTGCCGGGTGCCGCCGTCGAGCGTGTGATCAGCCGGCCCGGTAGGCGGCGGTCAGCTTGGCGACCGCACCCGCAGGATCGCCGGTGAGCAGCAGGTGGTCCGCCTCCGCGAACGGCTTCGCCGAAGCCTCGGTGATCTTCCCGCTCATCTTCTGCTGGACGATCAGACGTGCCGTGCCGACCAGTTCCCTGGCCTGCTCCGACCTGCCCCGGCCGGTCGCCTGGAGGACCTTCGCGGCCACGGAGACGGCCTTGAGCGTCAGCTCACCGCCGCCCGGTGTCCTGCGTGTGGTCAGGCCCCAGCCGTAGGGGAACTGCGGGTCGTACGCGGCGTCGCCGACGTTGATCGGCAGCTGCGCCTCGGACTTCGGCCAGGTGACCGGGAGCTGCCCGGTGAACGGACGGGTCCCGTACAGGACGTCCGCGACGCCGTCGCCCTCGGTGCCGGGCAGCCAGGACGCGACGAGCGCGTCGATGCCGTCCAGCCGGTCGCCGATCAGCTGCGGCCGGCCGGAGACGACCAGGACGGCGCACTTCATCGCGGCGCAGACCTTGTCCACGGCGGCCTTGTCGGCGGCGGTCAGCTCCAGGTCGTGGCCGTTGCCGACATCGCCGATGCCTTCCGCGTACGGGGTCTCTCCGACGACGACCACGCCGACGTCGTAGCCGTCGGTGGCTGCGGAGGCGTCCTTGGAGTAGTCGATGGTGGCGTCGGGGGCGGCCCGCTTCATGCCTTCGAGGATGGTGGTGCCGGTGGTGATCTTGCCGGAGGAGCCCTGCCAGCTGATGGTCCAGCCGCCGGCCTGGTTGCCGAGGTCGTCGGCGTTGGAGCCGGCGACGTACACCTTCTGCGACTTCTTCAGCGGCAGCACGGCGCCGTCGTTCTTCAGCAGCACCTGCGACTTGGCGACGGCTTCCCGGGCCACCGCGCGGTGCTCCGCGGAGCCGACCTCGTCCAGGTTCCCGGTGTCCGCGTACGGCTTCTCGAAGAGGCCGAGCTTGAACTTCTGGGTCAGGATCCGGGAGACGGCGTCGTCGACACGGGCCTCGCTGATCCGCCCGGCCGTCACCTCGTCCTTCAAGGTGCGCGTGAACTCCTGGTAGTTGGTCGGGACCATGATCATGTCGAGGCCGGCGTTGACGGAGGTGCGCACGTCGCTCGGGTAGTCGCCGGGGATCTGGTCGATGGCCTGCCAGTCGCTGATGACGAACCCGTCGAAGCCCATCCGGTCCTTGAGGACCCCGTTGATCATCTCGGCGTGGGCGTGCATCTTCACGGGTCCGGCGTCGTCGCCGATGATGTCCAGCGACGAGTACGAGGGCATGACCGTGCCCGCGCCGCGCTTGACGGCCTCCGCGAACGGCGCGAGATGCACCGCCTCCAGTTCCTCACGGGTGACCTTGGTGACGCCCTGGTCGATCGTGTAGGAACCGGTGGACGACGAGCCGAACTCGGTGCCGCCGTCGCCGACGAAGTGCTTGGCGCTGGTGAGGACCTTGTCGCTGCGGTCCAGGTCCTTGCCGTTACGGGCGCCCTGCATGCCCTGGATCACCGTCTCCATGGCGGTCACAAGGGCCGGGTCCTCACCGAACGCCTCGTAGGAACGCCCCCAGCGCTCGTCGCGGGTCACGCACAGGCAGGGCGCGAAGTCCCACGGGATGCCGGTGGCGCGCACCTCCTTGGCGGTGACCGCGCCGGTCCGCTCGGCGATCTCGGGGTCGCGGCCGGCTCCGATGCCGATGTTGTGCGGCATGATCGTCGAGCCGATCACGTTGTTGTGCCCGTGGACGGCGTCCACGCCGTAGATCAGCGGGATCTGGTACCGGGTGGCCTGGGCCCGGAGCTGGTAGGTGTCGACCATCTTGGCCCACGCCTCCGGCGTGTTCGGCGTCGGCACCGAACCACCGCCGGAGAGCAGCGAGCCGAGGTCGTAGGAGGCGATGTCGCCCTGCGACTTGAGGGCGTTGCGCTCGGCCTGCGTCATCTGGCCGGCCTTCTCGGCGAGGGACATGCGCGAGAGCAGGTCGGCGACACGCTTCCTCACAGGCAGCTCGGCGTTCTGGTACGGCAGACCGTGGGCGTTCACGACGACTTGGGGCGTCTCGGCGGGTGCCTTCGCGCCGGTGACGGTCAGCCGCAGCGGCACGGTCTCCGCGGACTCGGCCGTCCGGTCCTTGCTCGTTCGCACGGCGACCGTACGGGACTCCCCGGAAGCCGTGCCCGCCGGGAAGGTGACGGAACCGGTGACCGGTTCGTAGTCCGCCCCGGCCTCCGCGCTGCCGCCGCCTGCCGTGTACTCGACGGTGACCGGCTCGTCGGTCGGGACGGAGCCGGTGGTGGCGACGGAGATCTTCACCTGGGCGGTGCCGCCCTCGTCGACCGGGTACACGGCGGCGTCGGTGACGACCTTGGCCTTGAGGGCCGGGTCGGCCTTCCCGTACAGCTCCATGCCGTCGACGGCGAAGGAGCCGGGGGCGCCGGTGGGGAGGGTGAGCGCCCAGCCCCACATCTCGTTCAGGCCGAGGACCTGGTCGATGCCGCCGACGGGCTGGTAGTCGGCGCGGTAGACGAAGTCGGCGAACGGGATCTCGACGAGGTGCCAGCCCTCCCAGTCGTCGGTGAACGAGGTGGTCCACAGTTCGGACGCGCCGCCGTTCGCGCCGCCGTCCTTGATCTCGAAGTTGATGCGCTTGCCCGAACCGGGCGGCAGGGGCGCCGTGTTCTGCCCGTACCACCAGAAGCGGATGCCCTTGGACGCCGTCCAGTCGCGGGGCGCCTGGTCGACGGCGTACTCGTGGCTGAGACCGCCCCAGCCGCTGATGTCGTAGGAGCCTTCGAGGACCTTGCTGCCCTCGGGTGCGTCGGCCCGCTCCTCGAACTCCAGCCTGGGCCGGTCGTCGGCGTCGCTGCCCCAGGTGAAGATGCCCTCCGCGGGCGGGGCGGCGAACGGCACCTCGCCCTCGAAGCGGTCGACGGGGACAGGCGCGGGCTCGTCGGCGGCGGCGCTCGGCAGAGCTCCGGCGATCAGCGACCCGAGCACGGCGGTGGCTGCGAGAAGGGCCGTACCGGCCCGACGGGGTCCGGGGCGTGGTCGTGGCCGGCGTGATCCTGGCATTGCGGCTCCTTCGGTGCGACATGGGTGTGGCGCGGATTCGGCAGGATGTGGCAAGAGGCGGTCGGTGTGCGGACGGCGGGGCCCCGGTGGTGCACCGTCCGGCATGGCAGACCGGGTCGAAGGGGGCCTGTGGCGGGGCATACGGCGCCGCCCGCGGGCGCGGACCGGCGGAGGAGCGGGGTCAGCCGTCGGGCGCGGAGCCCCGGACGACGAGCTCGGTGGGCAACACGACCGGCTCGTCCGGGATCGCCTCGCCGCCGAGCCGCGCGAGCAGCAGCCGGGCCGCGGTCTCGCCCATCTCCCGCATCGGCTGGCGCACGGTGGTCAGCGGGGGCGCGGTGTGCCGGGCCATGGGGATGTCGTCGAAGCCGACGACGGCGATGTCGTCGGGCACGCCGCGGCCGGCGTCCCGCAGGGCGCGCAGCACCCCCGCGGCGATGAGGTCGTTGTGCGCGAAGACCGAGTCGAAGGGCGTCCCGTCGCCGAGCGCCCGCGCGACGGCCTGCCGGCCGGACGCCTCCGTGAACTCCCCCTCCAGGACAAGAGCGTGGGGCAGGATCTCCAGGAAGCCGTCCGTCCGGTCGCGTACACAGCCGAAGCCCGCCGGACCGGTGGCCACGAGGGGCCGGGTGCGTCCGGCCGCGAGCAGATGCCGGGCGGCCGAGGCTCCGCCCTCCCGGTTGGTGGTGGCCACGGACGGGAACTCGGGGTGGTGCCCGCGGTCGTCGATGAGGACGACGGGGAGTCCGCGGCGGTGCATCGCGGTGATGGTGTCGAGGGTGTTCTCCGGTTCGATGACGAGCAGTCCGTCGAACGCCCTGGCCGACACCTGGCTGGTGAAGTGGTCGACGGACTCCGCGCCCCGGTTGCAGGTGAACAGCAGCAGGCCGTAGCCGGCCGCCTCGACGGTGTCCACGACGCCCTGGAGCACCTCGCCCATCCAGGGCCAGGTGAGCGGCGGCGTCAGCATGGCGACGGTACGGCTGCGGCCGCGGGCCAGACCGACGGCGCCCGAGCTGGGGACGTAGCCGAGCGCACCGATCACTTCACGAACACGGGCGGCCGTGGCGGCGTCGACATCGGCCTTGGTGTTCAGCACCCGGGAGACGGTGGTCTTGCTGACACCCGCCTCACGTGCGACGTCGGCGATGGTGACACGCATCGAAGGGCCTCCGCGTCGAGCCTCTGGTACCGGTACCGGTACCGGAACCGCTGCCGGAACCGGTTCCGGCGTGGTGCGCAGAGTCAACCGCCAGGCGGTCATGCCGTCAATACTTCACACCGAAATCCGCTGAAACCCAAGTGCGGGGCAGGCGTGGGGAGTTATGCGTTCAGGATCTGAATGCGCGAAGTCTTGACGGGTGCCCCGTGCGGGAGTTCACTCACGCCCCGTCCCCCACACCGAGCCGAGAGGTCATGCTCATGGCGAGACTGCTGGCAAGACGATCACGACGACCGGCCCGACGACCGATGAGAACCGTCCGCATCCTGCTGGCCGGCGCGCTCGCCACGGCGGGCCTCACCGGCCTCACGGCCGGCAGCGCCCAGGCGGCGGGTGAACAGGTGAACGTCTGGCTCACCACGACGGACGACAGCGGCGGCCGCCATGTCACCCGCGGACTTCAGCAGCAGGCACCGATCCACTTCCAGTCGGGCACCGGCGGTGGAGGCACCAACATCACCGTCGACGAGAACACCCGCTACCAGACGTTCACCGGCGGCGGCGCGTCCTTCACCGACACCGCGGCCTGGCTGATGAAGGGCTCCGGCGCTCTGTCGCAGGCGACACGTGACGCCACGATGCGCAAACTGTTCTCGCCCACCGACGGCATCGGACTGTCGTTCATCCGCAACCCCATGGGCGGCTCCGACCTGGCGCGCTTCGGATACACGTACAACGACCTGCCGGCCGGGCAGACCGACCCGTCCCTGTCGAGGTTCTCGATCGCGCACGATCTCCAGGACGTGCTCCCCCTGACGAAGCAGGCCGAGCAGCTCAACCCCTCGCTGACCCTGGTGGCTTCGCCGTGGACCGCCCCGGCGTGGATGAAGGACAGCGGGCAGCTGAGCGGCGGCTGGCTGAAGGCCGAGAACTACGGCACGTACGCCGATTACTTCGTGAAGTACCTTCAGGCCTGGCGGGACCAGGGCGTCCCGGTCGACTACGTCACCGCACAGAACGAGCCGACGTGCTGCGGCGGATACCCCTCGATGAGCTGGAACGCCTCGGGGCTCGCGTACTTCACCAAGAGCGAGCTGCTGCCGGGGCTCGCGGACGCGGGCCTGCCCACGAAGGTGCTGGCGCACGACTGGAACTGGGACACCTACGACGCGTACGCGGCGCAGACCGTGAACGACGCGGCGGTGCGCAGCCACCCGAACTTCGGCGGGGTGGCCTGGCACGGCTACGGAGGCAACGTCTCGAAGCAGACGGACGTCCACAACCAGTACCCGCAGCTGGACGCCTTCCAGACCGAGCACTCCGGCGGCACCTGGATCGCGAACCAGCAGCGCGAGGACATGATGAACATCATCGACTACACCCGTAACTGGGCGAAGTCGGTGACCAAGTGGTCCCTCGCGGTCGACCAGAACCGCGGCCCGCACAACGGCGGCTGCGGCACCTGCGACGGCCTGATCACCGTCCACAACGGCGACTCACGGCACGGCCAGGTGGACTACACGATCGAGTACTACACGATGGGCCACCTCACGAAGTTCGTGAAGCCGGGCGCCCACCGGATCGCGTCGACCGGCAGCTCGGCCGTCCCCAACGTGGCCTGGCGCAACCCCGACGGCTCCAAGGCCCTCATCGCCTACAACGACTCGTCGTCGGCTCAGACGATGACCGTCAACTGGGGCGGACAGCGGTACACGTACTCGCTGCCGGGCAAGACGTCCGCGACCTTCACCTGGTCGGGGACGCAGTCGGGCGGCTCGGACCAGTCCGGCGCCCTGGTGGGCCTCGGCGGCAAGTGCCTCGACGTGGCGGGCGGTTCCTCCGCCGACGGCACGCCCGTCCAGTTGTGGGACTGCAACGGCTCCGCCGCGCAGCGCTGGACGATCCGCTCCGACGGTTCCGTGCAGGCGCTCGGCAAGTGCCTGGACGTGACATCGGGCTCGACGGCGGACGGCGCGAAGGTGCAGCTCTACACGTGCAACGGCTCGGGCGCCCAGCAATGGCGCCACGAAGCGGGCAGCGGGGATCTGGTGAACGTCCCCGCGGACAAGTGCCTCGACGCGTCGGACAACTCCTCGGCGAACGGGACCCGGGCACAGATCTGGTCGTGCACGGGGGCCGCGAACCAGAAGTGGCGGCTTCAGGCCTGAGCACGAAGCGAAGGGGGCGGCCCGGTCGCCCGGGCCGCCCCTCGCGCACTACTCCGTCGGCTCGACGCCCGCGCGCAGCAGACCGTAGGTGTACGCGTCCTCCAGTGCCTGCCAGGACGCGGCGATGATGTTGTCCGCGACGCCGACCGTGGCCCATTCGCCGTTGCCGTCGCCGGTGGTGATCAGCACCCGGGTCGTCGAGCCGGTGCCGTGGCGGCCCTCGAGGATCCGGACCTTGTAGTCGACCAACTCCAGCTTCGCGAGCTGCGGGTAGATCCGCTCCAGGCCCACCCGCATCGCGCGGTCGAGCGCGTTGACCGGTCCGTTGCCCTCCGCGGTGGCGACGATGCGCTCGCCCTTGGCCCACACCTTCACGGTGGCCTCGTTGGCGTGCGTACCGTCCGGGCGGTCCTCCACGATCGCCCGCCAGGACTCGGTGCGGTAGTAGCGCCGGGCCCTGCCCTCCGCCTCCGCGCGCAGCAGCAGCTCGAACGAGGCGTCGGCGGCCTCGTAGGTGTAGCCCTGGAGCTCGCGCTCCTTGACGCGCTCGACGACGCGGCCGACCAGCTCACGGTCGCCGCCGAGATCGATGCCGAGCTCCTTGCCCTTGAGCTCGATCGAGGCGCGGCCGGCCATGTCGGACACGAGCATCCGCATGGTGTTGCCGACCAGTTCCGGGTCGATGTGCTGGTACAGGTCGGGATCGACCTTGATCGCGGAGGCGTGCAGGCCGGCCTTGTGTGCGAAGGCGGAGACACCCACGTACGGCTGGTGGGTGGAAGGCGTGAGGTTGACGACCTCGGCGATGGCGTGCGAGACGCGGGTCATGTCCGCGAGCGCCCCGTCCGGCAGGACGCGCTTGCCGTACTTGAGCTCCAGCGCGGCGACGACCGGGAACAGGTTGGCGTTGCCGACCCGCTCGCCGTAGCCGTTGGCGGTGCACTGGACGTGGGTGGCGCCGGCATCGACCGCGGCCAGGGTGTTGGCGACGGCGCAGCCGGTGTCGTCCTGGGCGTGGATGCCGAGGCGCGCCCCGGTGTCGGCGAGGACGGTGGAGACCACGGCCTGGACCTGGGCCGGAAGCATGCCGCCGTTGGTGTCGCAGAGGATCACCACGTCGGCGCCGGCCTCGTGTGCGGTCCGGACGACGTTCTTGGCGTACTCCGGGTTCGCGCGGTATCCGTCGAAGAAGTGCTCGCAGTCGACGAACACCCGCCGGCCCTGTTCGAGCAGGTAGGAGACGGTGTCGCGGACCATCTCCAGGTTCTCCTCGAGGGTCGTGCGCAGCGCGAGCTCGACATGGCGGTCGTGGGACTTGGCCACCAGCGTGACCACGGGGGCGCCGGACTCGAGCAGCGCCCTGACCTGCGGGTCCTCGGCCGCCTTGCCGCCGGCGCGGCGGGTGGCGCCGAAGGCGACGAGCTGGGCGTGGCGGAAGGTGATCTCCTTCTGCGCGCGGGCGAAGAACTCCGTGTCGCGGGGGTTCGCGCCCGGCCAGCCGCCCTCGATGAAACCCACGCCGAAGTCGTCCAGGTGCCGGGCGATGGTCAGCTTGTCCGCGACCGTGAGGTTGATGCCCTCGCGCTGGGCGCCGTCGCGCAGCGTCGTGTCGAAGACATGGAAACTGTCGTCGACCTGCGTGTCCTGGCCGTTGGTGGTCATGCTGTCCTGACTCCTGTCGGATGAGTGGCTCCGGAATGTCTGGCTCCACTTGCCCCCATCATCGCGCGCGGCTCGCATTCGGCCGTGGGTGAGGCCGTAAAACGAAAAAACCCCTCGCGGGTGCGAGAGGTCTGCGCGCGGGTCTGGGGCACGGTGCCGCCTGCCGCGGGATTGCTGTCCACGGGTCAGCGGTCACTGCGGACCGGCGCGCTGCTGCCGATAATCATGGCGAACGAGAGCACGGGGGAAGTCTGCCACAGGTGCGCCGCGGGCTGGACGGGAGTCTCACGATGCGGTCGCCCCTGGGGGGCGGGTCCGCTGCGCGGGGCGGGTGCGCTGCGACGGGGCGGGTCCGCTGCGCGGGGCGCGCTGCGGGGCGGGGCGCGCTGCGCGGGGCCTTTCCCCTACCCGCCCCTTCCCGAAACCGGGCTCCGCCCGGACCCGGCACCGCGCGAAGCGCGGTGTTTCGGGGGCTCCTCCCCCTACGCCTGGCGGCGTGGGGGGACCCCCACCGCACCCCCGCGCCTCAAACGCCGGCGGGGCTGGAGTTGCCGGCAAGGCCGGAGTCCTCCGCCGGCGTGGCTGGATGCCGCGCAGCGGCATTTCCAACCCGCCTGTGGGCACCTCCCACGGCCGCCAGGCCGTAGGGGGAGATTGAGGGCACCGCGCGAAGCGCGGTACGCCGCCCGCAGGGCGGCACGGGGTCCGGGGGCGGAGCCCCCGGTTTCGGGAAAGGGGCGGGGAGGGGAACAAGACCGCGCGCCGGCCGCGGGGTCAGTGGAGCAGGGACTCCCGCACGAACTCCCCCACGTGCGCCAGCACCTGCTCGCGGCCCGTGCCCGGTATGCCCACGGCGACATGCACGCTGAAGCCGTCCAGCAGTGCGCGCAGGCGGGCCGCGAAGCGGTCGGGGTCCACCGGGCGGAACTCGCCGCGGGAGACGCCCTCCGCTATGAGCGCCACGAGGTCCCTGTGCCAGGCGCCCTCGATCGCCGCCTGGCGGCCGTGCATGTCGGCGTCCGCGTTCTGCGAGCGGTTCCAGACCTCGAGCCACAGCGTCCAGTGCGGGTCGCGCGGCCCGTCGGGGACGTAGAGGTCGACGTACGCCTCGAGCCGCTCACGGGCCGGCGCCTGCCGGGACAGCAGCGCGCCGCGTTCCGCGCCGAGGCGGCCCTCGCTCCACTCCAGCGTCTGCAGGAGCAGCTCGTCCTTGGTGCGGAAGTAGTAGAGGAGGTGCCCGCTGCTCATTCCGACCTGCCGGCCGAGCCCGGCCATGGTCAGCCCGTCGAGCCCGCGCTCCGCGATGGTGGCCATGGCGGCGGCGAGCAGCTGCTCGCGCGGTGGGGCGGACTGGTTCCGGCGGCGGGGGCCGGCAGGGCTGGTGCTGGTCACCTGTACGTTCTACCCGATCCTGTGCCGTCGGCGGCCCGGAGTCAGATCTGCGGCTGCTGCTGGGTGATGCAGTGGATGCCGCCGCCGCCCGCGAAGATCGCCCTCGCGTCCACCAGCGTCACCGTCCGCTCGGGGAAGAGCCGGCGGAAGATGCCCGCCGCGATCTCGTCGCGCGGGTCGTCGAAGGCGCAGAGCACCAGGCCCCCATTGCACAGGTAGTGATTGATGTACGAGTAGTCGACCCACTCGCCGTCCTCGTCGCGGAGCTTCGTCGGGGCGGGGACCTCGACGACCTCCAGACGGCGCCCCTTGGCGTCCGTCTGGGCGGAGAGCAGCGCCACATTGGCCTTGCACGGTTCGTGGTCGGGGTGAGAAGGGTCGGGCTGGGTGTGGACCACGACGACGCCGGGGCGGGCGAAGGCGGCGACGATGTCGACGTGCCCGCGTGTGCCGTACGTGCCGTAGTCGCCGCTCAGGCCGCGCGGCAGCCAGATGGCCTTTGTCGTGCCGAGCCGGGCGTGGATCTCCGCCTCCACCTCGGCGCGGCTCCAGCCCGGATTCCGCTCGGGGCCGAGCTGCACGGTGTCGGTGAGCAGGACGGTGCCTTCGCCGTCGACGTGGATCGCGCCGCCCTCGTTGACCAGCGGTGAGGGGTGCACGGGGACGCCCGCGAGGTCCGCGACATGGCGGGCGATCTTGGCGTCGTGCTCCCAGCGCGCCCATTCGGCCGCGCCCCAGCCGTTGAACACCCAGTCGACGGCGGCCAGTTCGGAGCCGTCGGTGACGAAGGTCGGGCCGATGTCGCGCATCCAGGCGTCGTCCAGGTCCCGTTCGACGATCTCGATGTCCGCACCGAGGAGTGCCCGGGCCGATGCCACCTGCCCCGTCCCGGCGACCACGGTCACCGGCTCGAAGCGTCGTACGGCCCGGGCCACGGACGCCCACGCCGCGCGGGCTTCCGCGAGTTCCGCCTCGTCGGTGAAGGTCGGGTTGGGGCCGGGCCAGGCCATCCAGGTGCGCTCGTGCGGGGCCCATTCGGCCGGCATGCGGAAGGTCACGGCAAGTCCTAAGGCGTCGTTGGCTTGAAGGAGGGGTTTGAAGGAGGGCTTGAGGACGGGGCTTGAAAGGCGGCGAGGGCGGAGGGCTCAGAGGAAGTAGAGGCGGTTCAGCGAGACGGACTCGGCCGGACCGGAGCGCAGCGGATCGCCGTCGAGGGTCACCAGTCCACTGTGTCCGTCCACCGACACGTCCCCCAGCCTGGAGTTGAGCAGCAGGTCACCCGGACCGATGCCGCGGGTACCGCGCACGGCGACGCGGCGCCGGCGGGTGGGCATCAGATCGGAGCCGAGGTCCACGGCCGCCTGGGCGACGAACGCCACCGAGATGTCGGCCGGTGTCGCTCCGTAGGCGCCGAACTGCGGTCCCAGCACGAGCGGTTCGCAGGTGTCCGTCGCCGCGTTCGGGTCGCCGACGACGCCGTACGCGGGGAACCCCGACTTCAGTACCAGTTGGGGCTTGGCTCCGAAGAACTCGGGCCGCCACAGCACGATGTCGGCCATCTTGCCGGGCTCGATGGAGCCGATCTCGTGGGCGAGTCCGTGCGCGAGAGCGGGATTGATCGTCAGCTTGGCCATGTAGCGCAGGACGCGTGCGTTGTCGTCGTGCGCGCCGTCGCCGTCCAGGGGTCCTCGTTCGGCCTTCATCTTGCCGGCCATGGCGAAGGTGCGGCGTACGGTCTCCCCCGCGCGCCCCATGCCCTGCGCGTCCGACGAGGTGATGCCGATCGCCCCGAGGTCGTGCAGGACGTCCTCCGCGCCCATGGTCCCGGCGCGGATCCGGTCGCGGGCCATCGCCGCGTCGCCCGGCAGGTCGGTCTTGAGGTCGTGGACGGAGACGATCATGCCGTAGTGCTCGGCGACGGCGTCCCGGCCGAAGGGCAGGGTCGGGTTGGTGGACGAGCCGATGACGTTCGGCACGCCCGCCATCTTGAGCACGTTCGGTACGTGCCCTCCGCCGCAGCCCTCGATGTGGAAGGCATGGATCGTCCGTCCGTCGAGCACCCGCAGGGTGTCCTCGACGGACAGGCACTCGTTCAGGCCGTCGCTGTGCAGGGCGACCTGAACATCGTGCTCCTCTGCGACCCGCAGCGCCGTGTCGAGGGCGCGGGTGTGGGCGCCCATGTCCTCGTGGACCTTGAAGCCGGACGCACCGCCCTCGGCGAGAGCCTCGACGAGCGGCGCCGGATCGGAGGACGAACCACGGGCGAGGAAGCCGATGTTGACGGGCCAGGCGTCGAAGGCGTTGAAGGCGTGCCGCAGCGCCCAGGGCGAGTTGACGCCGACGCCCCACACGGGGCCGAACTCCTGGCCGATGACGGTGGTGACGCCGGAGGCGAGGGAGGCCTCCATGATGCGGGGCGACAGCAGATGGACGTGGGTGTCGACGGCGCCCGCGGTGGCGATCAGCCCCTCACCGGAGACGATCGAGGTGCCGGTGCCGACGACGACGTCGACACCGTCGAGGGTGTCCGGGTTCCCGGCCCGGCCGATGGCGTGGATGCGGCCCTCGCGGATGCCGATGGAGACCTTGCGGATTCCCAGCACGGCGTCGATCACCAGGACGTTGCTGATGACGACGTCGCAGGTCTCCCGGACGGCGGCGGCCTTGAGGTGCAGTCCGTCGCGTGCCGTCTTGCCGAAACCGGCCAGGAACTCGTCCCCGGGCTTCTGCGCGTCGGACTCGACCCGTACGACGAGGCCGGAGTCGCCGAGGACGACCCGGTCCCCGGCGCGGGGTCCGTGCACGGATGCGTACTCGTACGGGTCCATCAGTTCTCCTCCGCTCCGAGGTAGCCGCAGGCCGCCGCCCTGCGCAGGGCTTCTTCCTTCGCGCCGGGCGCGTCCAGCGGTCCGTCGACCAGGCCGGCGAAGCCGATCGCGATCCGGTCGCCGCCGATGGGCAGCAGCCCCACCTCCACGTCACCGCCCGCGTCGAAGCGGACCGACGAGCCCGCCGGGACGGCGAGCCGCATGCCGTAGGCCGCGGCCCGGTCGAAGCGCAGACGCGGGTTGGCCTCGAAGAAGTGGAAGTGCGAGGTGACGCTGACCGGGACGCTGGCGGTGTTGCGCACGGTCAGCCGCACGGCGGGCGGCGTCTCGTCGTGCGGCGGCGCGGGCAGCAGCGCTCCGGGAGCGTTCTTGCCCTGCCCGCCGCCGATCGGGTCGGAGACGACGGCGAGGCGGGACCCGTCGTCGAAGACCGCCTCCACATGGACCTCCCCCACCACGTCGGCGACGCCGGGGAGGACGTCGTCGGGGCCGAGGACCGAGCGGGCGGCCTCGATGGCCTCCGCGAGCCGGCGACCGTCGCGTGCCGCCTCGCAGACCGTGTCCGCTATGAGCGCGGTGGCCTCCGGGACGTTCAGCCGCAGACCGCGGGCCCTGCGTGCCCGCGCCAGCTCGGCGGCGCCGAAGAGCAGCAGCCGGTCGCGCTCGGTCGGGGTCAGTCGCATGTCACCACACCTCCATCTTTGAGCGTCACTCTAACAATCGCACTCTCAGAAGGAAACCATTGACTTGGTACGAGGCATGCCTCACATTGAGCAGCATTCAATTAGAACGTCACTCTAACCGTGAAGGTGAGGGGCAGCCCATGCCGGTGGAACAGCGCGGAGTCGACACCGTCCCCGAAGGGGAGCGCACCAGCTCTCCTCGCGATCTCGTCTCGATCCTGCTCGGGTCGAACCTCTGCCTGGGGGTGATCGTCTTCGGCTGGCTCCCGGTCTCCTTCGGCCTCGGCCTGTGGCCGTCCGTCACCTCGGTCGTCGCCGGCACGGTCGTCGGCGTGGCCGTCACCGCCCCGCTGGCCCTTGTCTCGCTGCGTACGGCGACCAATCTGTCGACGTCCAGCGGCGCCGCCTTCGGGGTCCGCGGCCGGCTCGTGGGGTCGGTCGTCGGCCTGCTGCTCTCGCTCGGCTACACGGCACTGACCCTGTGGATCGGCGGCGACGTGGTGATCGGCACGCTGGCGCGCCTCGCGGGACTGCCCACCGGCGGCATGGCCCACACGCTCGTCTACGCGCTGCTCGCCGCCTGCACCGCCGTCGGCGCCGTGTACGGCTACCGGCTGCTGCTGCGTCTCAGCAAGGTCCTGGCCGTCGGCATGACCGCGCTCCTGCTGCTCGGCATCGTCGCGTACGCCCCGGACCTCACCACGGCGGCGCCGCCGGACACCCCGTACCTGCTGGGGTCGTTCTGGCCGACGTGGGTGCTGTCGGCGGTGGCCGCAGGACTCAGCGGACCGATCGCGTTCATCACCCTGCTCGGCGACTACACCCGGTACATCTCGCCGCTGCGCCACAGCCCGCGCCGGGTGCTCGGCGCCACCTGTGCGGGGCTGGTGGCCGGGCTGCTGATCCCGCAGCTCTTCGGTACGTACACGGCGCTGGCCGCGCGGGCCGGGGCCGACTACGCCGGCCCGCTCGTCGCCGCGTCCCCCGCCTGGTACCTCGTCCCGTTGCTGATCGCCGCCGCGGCGGGTTCGGTCGGCAACGCGGGGCTGATGCTCTACTCGATGGGGCTCGACCTCGACGCGATCCTGCCGCGTGCCACCCGTACCCGGGCCACCCTGGTGATGGCCGTCGTGGCCACGGCGTTCGTGTTCGCCGGCCACTTCGGGTGGGACGCCCAGTCGGCCATGACGTCGTTCGTGCTGCTGCTCACCGCGGTGGGAACCCCCTGGGCGGTGATCACGCTGATGGCGCACGTCCGCTGCGCCGGCGTGTACGACGCGGACGCCCTCCAGGTCCACAACCGCCGTGCGCGGGGCGGCGTCTACTGGTTCCGGTCCGGCTGGAACGTATCCGCCACCGTGTCCTGGGCGCTGGGTGCGGCGGTGGGTCTGGCGGCCGTCTCCACCCCGCTCTACGAAGGACCGCTGCTCGGCCTCACCGGCGGTATCGACGTGAGCTTCGTCCTGTCGGGACTGGTGGGAGGCGTGACGTACGCGGCGCTGCGGGCGGGCACAGCCCCCGCCGCCGCGCCCGCACCGGTCGCGGAGTCGACGGCCTCGTGAACACGACGGCCCGCCCCGGCCGGAAGCCGGGGCGGGCCGTCGTGGTGACGCGGGGCGTCAGCCGAGCTCGTGCATCCAGCCGTGGACGTCCTCGCCGGAGCCCGTCTGGATGTCGAGGAGCGCCTTGCGCAGCCGCATGGTGACCTCGCCCGGCTGCCCGCCGGACTGCGTCCACTCGCCGCGCGCGGACTTCACCCGGCCGACCGGGGTGATCACCGCGGCCGTGCCGCAGGCGAAGACCTCCTTGAGCGTGCCGTTCTCGGTGTCGGCCTGCCACTGGTCGATGGAGATCCGGCCCTCCTCCGACCCGTAGCCGAGGTCCTTGGCGAGGGTGAGGAGCGAGTCGCGGGTGATGCCGGCGAGCAGGGAGCCGGTGAGCTCCGGGGTGACGATCTTGAGGTCGCCGGCGGGACCCGTCTCGTAGACGAAGTACAGGTTCATGCCGCCCAGTTCCTCGACCCACTTGTGCTCGACGGCGTCGAGGTAGGCGACCTGGTCGCAGCCCTTCTGCGCGGCCTCGGCCTGGGCGAGCAGGGACGCGGCGTAGTTGCCGCCGGTCTTGGCGTCGCCCATGCCGCCGGGGACGGCGCGGACCCGGTCCTCGGAGAGCCAGATCGAGACGGGCTTGACGCCGCCGGGGAAGTACGCGCCCGCCGGGGAGGCGATGACGAGGAAGAGGTACTCGTTGGCGGGCTTCACACCCAGACCGACCTCGCTCGCGATCATGAACGGGCGGAGGTAGAGGGACGCCTCGCCACCGTGCGCGGGGACCCACGCCTTGTCCTGCTGGACCAGCGCGTCGCAGGCGGCGATGAAGGTGTCGACCGGCAGCTCGGGCATCGCCAGGCGGCGGGCGGAACGCTGGAAGCGCTCGGCGTTGGCCTCGGGACGGAAGGTGGCCACGGAACCGTCGGGGCGGCGGTACGCCTTGAGGCCCTCGAAGATCTCCTGCGCGTAGTGCAGGGTCATGTTGGCCGGGTCCATCGACAGCGGCCCGTAAGGAACGAGCTCGCCGTCGTGCCAGCCACGCCCCTCCGTCCACCTGATCGTCACCATGTGGTCGGTGAAGTGGCGGCCGAATCCCGGATTGGCCAGGATCGCCTCGCGCTCCGCGTCGGACAGCGGGTGCGAGGAAGGCTTGAGCTCGATCGAGGGCGTCGTCATGAGTGCAGTGTCCTTCACCGGTTGTTGTGACGGACCGCGCTCACGCCCACTGCTTGGACATCCGAGCATCGCCGTGCGACACGGCCCACGTCCGATTATCGCCCGTGGGGATCCGCGCAGGGAACGGCGGGAGTACGGCCCAGGTTCTGATGGTGGCACCCGGGGGCCGCACAGGAAAAGCCGCCGGGCGCGGTGGAGAATGCGACCCGGCGGCTTCTGGGGTGTCCGGGGGACGCCCCCGGAAGTCTGATGTCCCGGGTCAGTTCGCTACTCGTACCGCGAGCGCGTCGCCGATCTGGTCCGTGGTGCGGGTCGTGCCCGGCGCACGCTCCGCCAGGTCGGCGGCCACGGCCTCCTCGATGCGGACCGCCTCGGACACGTGGCCGAGGTGGCGCAGCAGGAGGGCGACCGACAGGATCGTGGCGGTCGGGTCGGCCTTGCCCTGGCCGGCGATGTCGGGGGCCGAGCCGTGGACGGGCTCGAACATCGACGGGAACTCGCCGGTCGGGTTGATGTTGCCGGAAGCGGCCAGGCCGATGCCGCCGGTCACGGCAGCGGCGAGGTCGGTGAGGATGTCGCCGAAGAGGTTGTCGGTGACGATGACGTCGAAGCGCTCCGGCTGGGTGACGAAGAAGATCGTCGCGGCGTCGACGTGCAGATAGTCGGTGGTGACCTCGGGGTACTCCTGGCCGACCTTGTCGAAGATGTTCTTCCACATGTGCCCCGCGTAGACGAGCACGTTGTTCTTGTGGACGAGCGTCAGCTTCTTGCGGGGGCGGGAGTTGGCCCGCTCGTACGCGTCGCGGACGACACGCTCCACGCCGTAGGCCGTGTTGAGGCTGACCTCGGTGGCGACCTCGGCGGGCGTACCGGTGCGCAGGGAACCGCCGTTGCCCGTGTACGGGCCCTCTGTGCCCTCGCGCACGACGACGAAGTCGATGTCGGGGCGGCCGGCCAGCGGGGTGGCCGTGTTCGGGAACAGCTTCGACGGACGCAGGTTGACGTAGTGGTCGAAGGCGAACCGCAGCTTCAGCAGCAGACCGCGCTCCAGCACACCGGAGGGCACCGACGGGTCGCCGATGGCGCCGAGGAGGATCGCGTCGTGGTTCTTGAGGGAGTCGAGCTCCGCGTCCGGGAGGGTCTCCCCGGTGCGGTGCCAGCGCTGGGCGCCGAGGTCGTACTCCTTGGTCTCCAGCTTCACATCCTGAGGCAGGACCGCGGCAAGGACCTTCAGGCCCTGCGCCACGACCTCCTGGCCGATGCCGTCACCGGGGACAACTGCGAGATTGATGCTGCGAGACATGTCGGCACCCTACTCCGCGTCCCATTCAATGACACGGCGCGTCCACCATATGGACGCGGATGGTCGTCGTTCAGTGACCGGTGGAGCCGCCGTTGTCCCGGCGGTCGAGGGCGCGCTGGAGGGCGGCGGCGGCGTTCTTGCGGTCGGACTCGCTGGTGCGGGAGGAGTGACGGACTCGGCGGGCGGTCGCAGCGGACATGATGATCGACTCCTTGAGATCAGAAGAGATTTCGAGGTGCCGGAAGGGGCGGTGAGCGCGCCGCAGGGGTTGCCTGCCTGTGGGCGCGGACTCGGAACCGCCATTCGCTGGATCGAGCGAGACGTTCGGCTCCTACAAAGCTAGGTCAGCCCGGCCGCTCTGTCTCCACAATTACTCGGACTTCCTACTATCTGAGACGCGATCATGGCCCGGGACGAGAGCGCGGGCCCGCGGCGGGATCGGCGTCCCGGCGCGGGCCCGTGGAGACCGGGCCTCAGATCTCGCAGTTCGTCTCGAGGTCCGCCCCGGCCTCGCCGTCGCAGTCGTCCGTGCCGGTGCTGCCGTTGAGCAGATCGCTGCTGGGGCCGCCCCGGAGGGTGTCGTTCCCGGCCCCGGCGTCGATGCGGTCGGAGCCGCCCGCGGCGCCGGCCGACACACCGCTCGGGCCGATGTTGTCGCCGAACACCGTGTCGTCCCCGCCGCGCCCGTCGATCAGATCGTTCCCGGCGGTCGCGCCCGTGGGGTCACCCATCGCGCTGTCGCCGACGAGCAGGAACTCGCCCGCGCCACCACCGGTGATCCGGTCGTTGCCGGAACCGGTCGCCGTACCACCGGAAGCGCTGTGATCACCGGTCGCGATCGTGCCGCCGTCCGCTCCGAGATCGATGACGTCGTTGCCGCCGCTGCCGCTCGCGTTCCCCAGAATGGCGGTGCTGTCGCCGTTCGCGTCACCGGCGTCCCCAGGGCCTTCCAGGAGGACGTCGTCGCCGGCCCCCGAGGCGTCGAAGAAGGCGAACGCGTCACCGTTGAGGCCGTCGTTGCCCTCGCCGCCCTCGAGACGGTCGTTCGCCCCGCCGGAGGCGTGGTCGCCCCTGCTGTCGCCGACCAGGAAGTCGTCGCCCGTTCCGCCGTGGAGCGTGTCCCCCGCCGCCCCGGCGGCCGTGCCCTGCGGGGCGAGGTTGTCGCCCACCAGCGCGTCGACGCCCGCCCCGCCGAACACCCGGTCCGTCCCGGTGGCCGCCGTGGCGTTCCCCGTCGCGCTGTAGTTGTCGCCGACGACGGTGTCGCCGCCGTCCTGGCCGTCGAGCGAGTCGGCGCCCGGCCCTCCGGTCAGGCGGTCGTCGCCACCCAGGCCGCAGATCAGGTCGTTGCCGCCCAGGCCGTCGAGGACGTCGGCGCCCGGCGTCCCGACGATCACGTCGTTACCGGGCGTCCCCGTCGTCCCCGTGGTCGTCGCGGGGAACCCGAAGCACAATGGCACCTGCGCGCCGGCTTCCGTGGCTCCCAGGCCGACGACGGCCGCCGCTGCGAAGAGGTGGGCGCAACTGAACAGGAGCACCCGGCGGACGGGGCTCCTTCGCCGGTTGTGGGTCATCGTGTCTCCCTGCGTGGTGGTGATCACTGACGCGTGATCCCTTCCAGCGCAGGGCACCGGCGAGCGCCGCCCCACCCGTCCGGAGCAGACGGCTACCGGGTCGGGAGCGGTCCGTTCAGAGCCTGCCGCCGGTGAGGCGGGACAACGGGCCGCGCTGCTTGAGGCCCGCGCGGCGGCCGAGCGCGTACGAGCCGGCCACCGCGGTGGCGACGCCCGTCCCGGCTCCGGCCACGATCGCCTTGCGCGCCTTCACGAGCGTCCACACGACGCCTGCCTTGCCGACCGTCGCGCCGGCGGCGGTGGAGGCCGCCTGCTGGACCGTCCTGGCCGCCGTCAGTGCCTTCTCCGTGGCCACGCCGCCGATGCCCTGCGCCAGCTCGCCGGTGCGGCGCGCCGTGTCCTGCGCCTTGGACGACGCCTTCGCCGGCGCCTCGGCGGCCGACCGGGTCCGCCCCTGTGCGGCGGCGGCCGTCTTCTTCGTCGTCGTACGTGCCTGGGTCGTCTTCTTCTCGGTCTCAGCCATGCCGTTCGGGTATCCGCCCACGGCGCACGCAAACTGAGCGGCCGTCACCAGGCGTGGCCGTCGGCGTCCCGTTTCCGGCAGAACCCCCAGGGCATCCGCGTACCGGAGGTGGCCCATGAACGCACGCACATTGACGCTCACCGGCCGCGCCCGGGCCCGCCGGGCGGCGAACGGTTCCGTCGTCGAAGCAGCCGCTCGCTGGGGATTCGTGGCACGCGGGGTGATCTACCTGCTCGTCGGGGCGCTGGCCCTGCACATCGCCTTCGGCGGCACCGGCCGCCAGGCGGACCGCGGCGGCGCGCTCACCCAGCTGTCGGAGCAGCCTTTCGGCGCCGTGCTGTTGTGGGCGCTCGGTGCCGGACTGACCGGCATGGCGCTGTGGCGTCTCTCCGAAGCGCTCTTCGGCGCCGCGGGAGCCGACGGGCACAAGACGCACAAGCGGCTGCTGTCCGCGGGCCGCTGCGTCTTCTACGGGTTCGTCGCCTACTCGGTGCTCGCGTTCGCCGCGGGTGAGAGCGGCAGCGGCGGCGGCTCGAGCGACCGGCAGTCGCAGGACGTGACGGCCAGGGCGCTGGAGCTGCCCGGGGGCCGGTGGATCGTCGGTCTGGCCGGTACCGGCATCGTCGTCGCCGGTGCCTGGGTCGCCGTACGCGCCGCGCTGCGCAAGTACCGCAAGCACCTGAAGCAGGGCGGCATGTCGCGCGGGACCCGGCGGCTGATCGACGTGACGGGCGTCGCGGGCGGCGTGGCACGAGGAGTGCTGTTCGGGGCCGTCGGCGTCTTCGTCGTGCTCGCGGCGCTCACCTACGAACCGGACAGGGCAAAGGGGTTCGACGACACGCTGCGGTCCTTCGCCGCGACTCCCGCGGGGCCGTGGCTGCTGGCGCTCGTCGCCGCCGGTCTGGTGCTGTTCGGGGTGTTCTCGTTCGCGATGGCGCGCAGGCGCCGGGTCTGAACCGGACCCGACCGGCGGGGAGTTCGGCGGGCGCACATGGAAACCGCCCCCGTTCCGGCGTGGGGGCCGGGACGGGGGCGGAGCCTCGGGGGTCGACCGGAAGGTCAGCCCATGTGCGGGTAGGAGTAGTCGGTCGGCGGGACCAGCGTCTCCTTGATGGCACGGGTCAGCGTCCAGCGCATCAGGTTCTGCGGGGCGCCGGCCTTGTCGTTCGTGCCGGAGGCCCGGCCGCCGCCGAAGGGCTGCTGGCCGACGACGGCGCCGGTCGACTTGTCGTTGATGTAGAAGTTGCCCGCCGCGTAGCGGAGCTTCTCCATCGCGTGGGCCGCCGCGGCCCGGTCACCGGCGATGATCGAGCCGGTCAGCGCGTACGCCGACACCGACTCCATCTGCTCCAGCATCTCCTCGTACTTGTCGTCCTCGTAGACATGGACGGCGAGGATCGGGCCGAAGTACTCGGTCGTGAAGACCTCGTTGGCGGCGTCCGAGCACTCGATGACGGTCGGACGGACGAAGTAGCCGACCGAGTCGTCGTAGCTGCCGCCCGCGACGATCGTGCAGGACGGGTCCGACTTCGCGCGGTCGACGGCGGCCTTGTTCTTGGCGAAGGCACGCTCGTCGATCACGGCGCCGATGAAGTTCGACAGGTCGGTGACGTCACCCATCTTGATGCCGTCGACCTCGGCCGCGAACTCCTCCTTGAAGCCGGAGTTCCAGATCGAGGCCGGGACGTAGGCGCGCGAGGAAGCGGAGCACTTCTGGCCCTGGAACTCGAAGGAACCGCGGGTCAGAGCCGTCTTCAGCACCGCGCGGTCGGCGCTGGGGTGCGCGACGACGAAGTCCTTGCCGCCCGTCTCACCGACGATGCGCGGGTAGGACCGGTACTTCTCGATGTTGTTGCCGACCGTCTTCCACAGGTGCTGGAAGGTCTTGGTCGAGCCGGTGAAGTGGATGCCGGCGAGCATCGGGTGCTCGAGGGCCACCTCGGAGACGGCGATGCCGTCGCCGGTCACCAGGTTGATGACGCCCTTGGGCAGACCGGCCTCCTCCAGCAGCTGCATCAGCAGCACGGCGGCGTGGGTCTGCGTCGGGGACGGCTTCCAGACGACGACGTTGCCCATCAGCGCGGGCGCTGTCGGCAGGTTGCCGGCGATGGCGGTGAAGTTGAACGGGGTGATCGCGTAGACGAAGCCCTCGAGCGGGCGGTGGTCCAGACGGTTCCACACGCCCGGCGAGTTGGCCGGGGGCTGCTCGGCGAGCAGGTCACGCGCGTACTTGACGTTGAAGCGCCAGAAGTCGATGAGCTCGCAGGGGGTGTCGATCTCGGCCTGCTGGGCGGTCTTCGACTGGCCGAGCATGGTGGAGGCGGCCATCGTCTCGCGCCACGGGCCGGCCAGCAGCTCGGCGGCGCGCAGGATGATCGCGGCACGGTCGTCGAAGGACATCGCCCGCCACGCGGGAGCGGCGGCGAGGGCGGCGTCGATCGCGTCCTGCGCGTCCTGCTGGGTGGCGGCGGCGAAGGTGCCGATGACGGCCTTGTGGTTGTGCGGCTGTACGACGTCGACACGCTCGCCGCCGCCCATCCGCTTCACACCGCCGATGGTCATCGGCAGCTCGATCGGGTTCTCGGCCAGCTCCTTGAGCTTGGCCTCGAGGCGGGCGCGCTCGGGCGAACCGGGGGCGTAGCCGTGCACCGGCTCGTTGACCGGGGCGGGGACCTGGGTGACAGCGTCCATGGGTTCCGTTGCTCCTTAGCGAGGGGTGGGAGGGCTCAGCCCTTGGTGATCATCGAGCGGAGGAAGAAGAGCAGGTTGGCCGGCTTCTCCGCCAGGCGGCGCATGAAGTAGCCGTACCAGTCGGTGCCGTAGGCGGTGTAGACCCGCATCCGGTGGCCCTCCGCCGCGAGGCGGACGTGCTCGTCGCTGCGGATGCCGTACAGCATCTGGAACTCGTAGTCGTCGAGCTTGCGCCCGGCGCTGCGCGCCAGCTCCTGGGTGATGGCGATCAGACGCGGGTCGTGCGACCCGATCATCGGGTAGCCGTCGCCCTCCATCAGGATCTTCAGGACGCGGACGTACGCCTTGTCGATCTCGGCCTTGTCCTGGTGGGCGACGGAGGCGGGCTCCTTGTACGCGCCCTTCACGATCCGGACCCGGCTGCCGGCCTCGGAGAGTCGGCGGGCGTCGTCCTCGGTGCGGAACAGGTAGGCCTGGATCACACAGCCGGTCTGCGGGAAGTCCTTGCGGAGCTCCTCGTGGATGGCAAACATCGAGTCGAGGGTGGTGTGGTCCTCGGCATCCAGCGTAACCGTGGTGCCGATGGCGGCGGCGGCCTCGACGACCGGGCGGACGTTGGCGAGGGCCAGCTCGTGGCCGCCCTCGAGGGACTGGCCGAACATCGACAGTTTGACGGACATCTCGGCCTTGGTGCCGAGGCCGAGGCCCTCGAGCTGCTCGATCAGCTCGAGGTAGGCGTCGCGGGCGGCGGCGGCCTGCTCGCGGGTGGTGATGTCCTCACCGACGACGTCGAGGGTGACCTCGAGGCCCTTGGCCACGGCCTCCTTGACGACCGGAACGACCTGCTCGACCGTCTCACCGGCGATGAACCGGGCGACGACCTGCTTGGTCCCCGGGGCGGCCGACACGAAACGGCGCATCTTGTCGCTGCGCGAAGCGGCGAGGATCACGGGACCCAGCACGGGGGCACCTCCACGGAACAGGTGTTGAAGTGGCCGAAACCGGAAGCCCCCGGAAACGGCACGAAGAACCACCCTGAAACTAAGGATGGCGCGATCGCCGGGCCATCGACAGCTGTCACGCATCCGTGTCCCGGATCTCAGACATATGTCTGAAGGGTGCGAGAATGGGGGCGTGAAGGGCGACTACCAGGACCTCGTCGACGAGATCTCCGCGCTGCTGGCCATGCCGGCGACTCTGGAGAACCGGGACTTCGGGCTGATCGCCTTCGGCGCCCACGACAGCGACAGCGCCTTCGACGAGACCACCCTGGACCCGGTGCGCACCCGCTCGATCCTGACCCGCAGATCGACCCCGGCGGTGCGCGCCTGGTTCGAGGGCTTCGGCATCACCCGCGCCACCGGCCCGGTCCGCATTCCCGCCGCCCCGGACGCGGGTGTCTACCGCGACCGGATCTGTCTGCCGGTCCGCCACCGCGGCGTCGCCCTCGGGTACGTGTGGCTGCTCGACGCGGAGCCGGGGCCGTCGGCCGCCCAGCTGTCCGCCGCGATGGAGGTCGCCGACCGGATCGGGACACTGCTCGCGGACGAGGAGCGGGTCGGCGCGGATCTTTCCCGGGAGCTGCGGGCGGTGCTGTCTGCGGAGCGGGGCTGGCAGTACGACATGGCGGTGGCCGAGCTGGGCACCGGGCTGGGCACGGACGCGGAGGGACTGCACACGCTGGTGTGCGTGACGCCGTGGACGAAGGGCGACGCACCGTCCGTGCGTTCACTGCCCGGGGCCTCCGCCCTGTGCACGGTGCCCCTGCCCGTGCGGTCCGGTGGCGGGCGCACCGTGGAGACGGAGATCTCCGGCGAGGCGTCCGGCGGTCCGGCCGGTGCGGTGGCCGCGCTCGTACGACTCCGTTCCGCGGACAGCCTCTCCCCCGCGCTCTCGGCGGCGTCCCGTCTGGTGGACACGGCGGGCGGCGGCGAGGCGGCCGCCGGCGTGGCGACGCCGCTGCGCGGACTGGCCGGCCTGGGCCGCGCCTGGCGCGAGGCGGCTTCCGCCGCCCGGGCCGCGCGGGCGCAGACCCGGCTCGGGCCCGTCGCCCGGTGGTCGGACATCGGCCCGTACCGCCTGCTGACCGCCCTGCCCGCACAGGCCGCGGAGGATCCCGCGGTACGCGAACTACTGGCCCCCGCGCACCGCGAACTGGCCCGCACGGCGGAGGTGTTCCTCGACTGCGCCGGCCAGGCGGGGCGCACCGCCACGGCGCTGGGGATCCACCGCCAGACGCTCTACTACCGGCTCGGCCGCGTCGAGCAGCTCACCGGTCTGGACCTCGACGACGGGGAACACCGGCTGCTGCTGCACATGACTCTCAAGAGCGCCCGGCTGTAGCGCCTCACGGCGTCTCGCCGGCCGCCTTCATGACCCGCCGCAGCCCCTCGGTGAGTTCGTCGGCGCGGGTCGCGGTCGCCGGGTCGAACGACCACTGGGCGATGAGCCCCATCATCAGCGTCATGTAGAACTTCCCGAGCGTGTCGACGTCCTCCTCGGCGACATCGGCCTCGGCACCGCCCATGAACATGGGGATGATGCCCCGCGCGCCTTCACGCTGGGCCCGGGCCAGATGGTCGCGCACGGCGGGCAGTTGATCGCCCATGACGACGATCTCCATGCTCAGGTGCCACAGGGAGTCCGGGCCCGACATGGTGGCGATGATGTTCTTCCAGACCGCCTGGAAGCGGTCCGTCGAGCCGGGGCGCGTCCCCGTGGCCGCCTCCTCCGTGGCGTCGAAGTGGTCGGAGACGCCTTCGACCAGGGCGACGTACGCCTCCGCCAGCAGTGCGTCCTTCGAGCCGTAGTGGTAGCCGATCGACGCCAGGTTGGTCCCCGACTCCTTGACGATGTCCCGCGCCGTGGTGCGCACGAAGCCCTTTTCCATCAGGCAGCGCTTCGCGCCCTCGAGCAGATCCTCGCGATGTCCCATGCCAGGCAGCGTACCGGCATGCCATACGAGCGTCCTAGACGCATGTTTTATACAAATGTTCTAGACATGCGTTTAATACATCCGTACATTGCTGCGCATGACCCCACCGAGCACCACCGCGCCCCTTGCCGGCCGCCGCGAATGGACCGCCTTCGTCGTCCTTCTGCTGCCGCTCCTCCTGGTCTCCATGGACGTCTCCGTCCTCTACTTCGCGATCCCCGCCATCAGCCTCGAACTGGACCCGAGCAGCACACAGCAGCTGTGGATCTTCGACATCTACGCCTTCGCCCTCGCCGGGCTGCTGATGACCATGGGATCGCTCGGGGACCGCATCGGCCGCCGCCGGCTGCTCCTCGTCGGGGCCGTCGCGTTCGGCCTCGCCTCCGTCGGCGCCGCGTACGCGCAAAGCGCCGAAATGCTCATCGTCGCGCGGGCGTTGCTCGGCATCGGCGGCGCGACCCTGATGCCCTCGACCATGGCACTCGTGCGCAACATGTTCCGCGACGACAGGCAGCGCACCAAGGCGATCGGCATCTGGTCCGGCTGCATGGCCGGCGGCATCGCGCTCGGCTCCGTGATGGGCGGCGTCATGCTGGACCACTTCTGGTGGGGGTCGGTCTTCCTCGTCAACGTGCCCGCGATGCTGCTCCTGCTGGTCCTGGTGCCGGTCCTGGTGCCGGAGTTCAAGGACCCGGCCCCCGGTCGCTTCGACCTGCTCAGCGTGCCGCTGTCGATGGGCGCCGTACTGCCCGTCGTCTACGGGCTCAAGGAGATCGCCGCGGACGGCTACGGCATGGGACCGGCGATGAGCATCACGGCCGGCCTCGCGATCGGATTCGTCTTCGTGCGGCGCCAGCGGGTGCGCGACGACGCGATGATCGGCACGGAGCTGTTCCGGGCCCGCGGCTTCGGCCCCGGCGTCGCCCTCAACACCCTCGCCATGTTCGCCATGATGGGCTCCGCCTACTTCACCACGCAGTACCTGCAGTCCGTGCTCGGCATGGGGCCGCTGGAGGCCGCCCTGTGGAGCACCGCGCCCTCGCTCGCCGTCGGCGTCGCCGCCCCGGTGGCCGGCACGATCGCCGCCAGGACCGACCGGGCCCGGGTGATCGCCGCCGGCTTCCTGATCGCGGCAGCCGGGTTCGCCCTGCTGCTGCTGTCCGGGACCGACTCGCTGTGGATCGTGCTCGGCGCCGCCGCCGTCATCGGCTGCGGCATCGTCACCGTGATGGCGCTCGTCTCCGACCTGGCGCTCGCCGCGTCACCGCCGGAGAAGGCCGGCTCGGCGGCGTCGCTGCTCGAGACGGGACAGGAATTCGGCGGCGCGCTGGGCATGGCCGTCCTGGGCAGCATCGGCGCCGCGGTCTACCGCCGGGACCTCGCCGCCTCGGCTCCCTCGGGCCTGCCGCCCGAGGCCCTCGACACCGCCGGCGAGACCCTCGGCGGCGCGAGCGCCGTCGCCGCGGAACTGGGCGGCCCGGCCGGGGCGCAACTCCTCGCGACGGCGCGCGACGCGTTCGTGCACGGGATGCACGGGGCGGCGATCGGCGGGGCGGTCCTGGTGCTGGCGGGAGCGGGGTGCGCGGTGCTGATGCGCCGGGGCGTGCGGCCCGCCGGGGGCGCCGCGGAGGAGGGGGCGGCGCGGGGCGCGCTGGTGCGATAGCCGCTGCGCGGGGCGTGTTCCTCTCCCCCGCTGTACCGATGTGCGGCTCCGCCGCGTGGCGGGGCAGGCCCCGGACCCCGTACCGCGCTGCGGGCGGCGTACCGCGCTCCGCGCGGTGCCCTCAATCTCCCCCTACGGCCTGGCGGCCGTGGAAGGTGCCCCCAGGCGGGCTGACTGCGTCAGCCTCGCCGGCGATTGAGGCGCGGGGGGGTCCTGGGGCAGGCAGAGCCCCCGAAACACCGCGCGGAGCGCGGTGCCGGGTCCGGGCGGAGCCCCCACGCGGCGGAGCCGCACATCGGTACAGCGGGAAGGGTGGGGCGGGGAGGGGAACGGCCCGCCGCGAGTGGCACGCCCGGGAACCGCGGACGGCGAAGGGGCCCGGGAGACCCGGGCCCCTTCGCCGTACGGTGCGGTCGCCGCGTCGAGACGCGGGAAGCGCCGATCAGTCCACCAGGTTCACCGACCGCGCCGACGTCGCGCCGATCTCGTCCGAGATCTCCGCCAGCACCGCCGGCGGCACCGTGTCGTCGACAGTCAGGACGACGAGCGCCTCGCCGCCCTCCTCCGCCCGAGAGACCTGCATGCCGGCGATGTTGAGACCGGCCTCGCCGAGGATCCGGCCCACGGTGCCGACGATGCCCGGGCGGTCCTCGTAACGCAGGACGGCCATGTGGTCGGCGAGCGCCAGGTCCACGTCGTGCTCGCCGATCGCGACGATCTTCTGGAGGTGCTTGGGGCCGGCCAGCGTGCCGGAGACCGCGACCTCCTCGCCGCCGGAGAGCGTGCCGCGCACGGTGACGACGTTGCGGTGGTCGGGGGACTCCGAGCTCGTCGTCAGGCGGACCTCGACACCGCGCTCCTGCGCGAACAGCGGCGCGTTGACGTAGCTGACGGTCTCGTCGACGACGTCCTCGAACACGCCCTTGAGCGCGGACAGTTCGAGCACCTTGACGTCGTGCTGGGTGATCTCGCCGTAGACCTCGACGTCGAGACGGACCGCGACCTCGCCCGCGAGGGCGGTGAAGATGCGGCCGAGCTTCTCGGCGAGCGGCAGACCGGGGCGCACGTCCTCGGCGATCACGCCGCCCTGGACGTTGACCGCGTCCGGTACGAGCTCACCGGCGAGCGCGAGGCGCACGGAGCGGGCGACGGCGATGCCGGCCTTCTCCTGGGCCTCGTCCGTGGAGGCGCCGAGGTGCGGGGTGCACACGACCTGGTCGAGCTCGAAGAGCGGCGAGTCGGTGCAGGGCTCCTTGGCGTACACGTCGAGGCCGGCGCCGGCGACGCGGCCCTCCTTGAGCGCCGTGTACAGCGCCTGCTCGTCGACGATGCCGCCGCGCGCGGCGTTGACGATGCGGACGGCCGGCTTGACCTTGTGCAGCGCCTCGTCGCCGATCAGCCCCAGCGTCTCCGGGGTCTTCGGCAGGTGGACGGTGATGAAGTCGGAGACCTCGAGCAGCTCGTCGAGGGACAGCAGCTTGACGCCCATCTGCGCGGCGCGGGCCGGCTGCACGTAGGGGTCGTACGCGACGATCTTCATGCCGAACGCGGACATGCGCTGGGCGACCAGGACACCGATGCGGCCGAGGCCGACGACGCCGAGGGTCTTCTCGCTCAGCTCCACGCCGGTGTACTTCGAGCGCTTCCACTCGCCGTTCTTCAGCGCGGTGTTGGCCTGGGGGATGTTGCGCGCGGTGGCGACGAGCAGGCCGCACGCGAGCTCGGCGGCGGTGACGATGTTGGAGGTCGGGGCGTTGACGACCATCACGCCGGCCTTGGTGGCGGCGGACACGTCGACGTTGTCCAGACCGACGCCCGCGCGGGCGACGACACGCAGCTTCTTGGCGGCGGCGATGGCCTCGGCGTCGACCTTCGTCGCGGAGCGGACCAGGATCGCGTCGACGTCGGCGATGGCGGGGATGAGCTCCGCGCGGTCGGCGCCGTTGCAGTGCCGGATCTCGAAGTCCGGGCCCAGCGCGTCGACGGTGGCGGGCGACAGCTCTTCAGCGATGAGTACGACAGGTTTCGAGCTCACGTGAGTCCTCACAGATGCAGTGCGGACGGCCGTCCCGACGGCCGCAGGCGGTGGAGGGGGCAAGCCGCGTGGAAGACGCACGACACTGTGGGCCTGACGCGATGGTGTTGTTGAGCAGTGTAGTGGTGCCGCACGCTGCGTCTTGCGCCTCGTTGGCAGGATCACTCGTCCGTGGCTGGACGAAGTGGCGGAGGCGAGGGGACCGGGGACCGGCCCCCTCGCCCGGTCGCTCACGCCTCGTCGTTGTCGACCCAGCTCATGAGCTTGCGCAGCTCCTTGCCCGTGGTCTCGAGCAGGTGCTCGGAGTCCTGGGTCTTGTACTCGTTGTACTTCTTCAGACCACCGTGGTACTCGTCCATCCAGTTCTTGGCGAAGGTGCCGTCCTGGATCTCGGCGAGGACCTTCTTCATCTCGGCCTTGGTCTGGTCCGTGATGATCCGCGGGCCGGTGATGTAGTCGCCCCACTCGGCGGTCTCGGAGACCGACCAGCGCATCTTCTCGAGGCCGCCCTCGTACATGAGGTCCACGATCAGCTTCAGCTCGTGGAGGCACTCGAAGTAGGCGATCTCCGGCTGGTAGCCGGCCTCGGTCAGCGTCTCGAAGCCCGCCTTGACCAGCGCGGAGGCACCACCGCAGAGCACGGCCTGCTCACCGAACAGGTCGGTCTCCGTCTCCTCGGTGAAGGTCGTCTTGATGACGCCGGCGCGGGTGCCGCCGATGGCCTTGGCGTACGAGAGCGCCAGCGCGAAGGCGTTGCCGGTGGCGTCCTGCTCGACGGCGGCGATCGCCGGAACGCCGCGGCCCTCCTCGTACTGGCGGCGGACCAGGTGGCCCGGGCCCTTCGGGGCGACCAGGGCGACGTCGACGCCGGCCGGGGCCTTGATGAAGCCGAAGCGGACGTTGAAGCCGTGGGCGAAGAACAGCGCGTCGCCGTCCTTCAGGTTGTCCTTGACGGACTCCTCGTAGACCTGGGCCTGGATCGGGTCCGGGATCAGGATCATGATGACGTCGGCCTCGGCGGCGGCCTCGGCGGGCGTCACGACGCGCAGACCCTGCTCCTCGGCCTTGGCCTTGGACTTGGAGCCCTCGTGCAGACCGACACGGACGTCGACACCCGAGTCACGCAGCGACAGCGCGTGGGCGTGACCCTGGCTGCCGTAGCCGATGACCGCGACCTTGCGGTTCTGGATGATGGACAGGTCGGCATCGTCGTCGTAGAACAGCTCGGCCACTGGGATATCTCCTTGGAGTGCTGGTGTTGCGTCCCACCGTACGGCGGGAGAGGACGGGGAGGTTTCGGGGTCTCGCCAGGCGAGAAAGGGAGTCAGGCGCTGCGGTCCAGGGCGCGCAGCGACCGGTCCGTGATGGAACGGGCGCCCCGCCCTATGGCGATCGTGCCGGACTGGACGAGTTCCTTGATGCCGAACTGCTCCAGCATCTTCAGCATCGCTTCCAGCTTGTCACTCGAACCGGTGGCCTCGATGGTGACGGCCTCGGGCGACACGTCGACCGTCTTGGCGCGGAACAGCTGGACGATCTCGACGATCTGGGAGCGGGTCTCGTTGTCGGCGCGGACCTTCACCAGCACGAGCTCGCGCTGGATGGCGCCACCGGGCTCGAGTTCGACGATCTTCAGGACGTTGACGAGCTTGTTGAGCTGCTTGGTCACCTGCTCGAGCGGCAGGTCCTCGACCTGGACCACGATGGTGATGCGGGAGATGTCGGGGTGCTCGGTGACACCGACGGCGAGCGAGTCGATGTTGAAGCCGCGGCGGGAGAACAGGGCGGCGATCCTGGCCAGGATGCCGGGCGTGTTCTCCACCAGGACGGAGAGCGTGTGCTTGGACATGTGCGTCGTTCCTCTTCCTACAGCTCTTCCTGCGGCTCTCAGTCGTCTTCGTTGTCGCCGAAGTCGGGGCGGACACCCCGGGCGGCCATGACCTCGTCGTTGGAGGTGCCGGCGGCGACCATGGGCCACACCTGGGCGTCCTCGTGGACGATGAAGTCGATGACGACCGGGCGGTCGTTGATCGCGTTGGCCTCGGCGATGACCTTGTCGAGGTCGTCGGGCGACTCGCAGCGGATCGCGTGACAGCCCATGGCCTCCGACAGCTTGACGAAGTCCGGGACGCGGGTGCCGGCGCTCTTCTCCAGGCCGGTGGCCTCGGGGCCGGAGTGCAGCACCGTGTTGGAGTAGCGCTGGTTGTAGAACAGGGTCTGCCACTGGCGGACCATCCCGAGGGCGCCGTTGTTGATGATCGCGACCTTGATCGGGATGTTGTTCAGGGCGCAGGTGGTGAGTTCCTGGTTGGTCATCTGGAAGCAGCCGTCGCCGTCGATCGCCCAGACCGTGCGGTCCGGGGCTCCGGCCTTGGCGCCCATCGCCGCGGGAACCGCGTAGCCCATCGTGCCCGCGCCGCCGGAGTTCAGCCAGGTGGCGGGCTGCTCGTAGTCGATGAAGTGGGCGGCCCACATCTGGTGCTGGCCGACGCCGGCGGCGAAGATCGTGCCCTCGGGGGCGAGTTCGCCGATGCGCTGGATGACCTGCTGGGGGGCGAGGCTGCCGTCGCCCGGCTGCTCGTAGCCGAGCGGGTAGGTCTCGCGCCAGCGGTTGAGGTCCTTCCACCAGGCGCTGTAGTCGCCGGTGTTGCCGGTGCTGTGCTCGGCCTGGACGGCCTGGACCAGGTCGGCGATGACCTCGCGTGCGTCACCCACGATCGGGACGTCGGCGGCGCGGTTCTTGCCGATCTCCGCCGGGTCGATGTCGGCGTGGACGATCTTGGCGTACGGGGCGAAGCTGTCCAGCTTGCCGGTGACGCGGTCGTCGAAACGGGCTCCGAGGGCGACGATCAGGTCGGCCTTCTGCAGCGCGGTGACGGCGGTGACCGCACCGTGCATGCCCGGCATTCCCACGTGCAGCGGGTGGCTGTCGGGGAACGCGCCCAGCGCCATCAGGGTGGTGGTGACGGGGGCTCCGGTGAGCTCGGCGAGCACCTTCAGCTCGGCCGTTGCGCCGGCCTTGAGGACGCCGCCGCCGACGTACAGGACCGGGCGCTTGGCGCCGGTGATCAGCTTGGCGGCCTCGCGGATCTGCTTGGCGTGCGGCTTGGTGACCGGGCGGTAGCCGGGCAGCTCGGTCTGCGGCGGCCAGCTGAAGGTGGTCCTGGCCTGGAGGGCGTCCTTGGCGATGTCGACGAGGACGGGGCCGGGGCGGCCGGTGGACGCGATGTGGAAGGCCTCCGCGATGATGCGCGGGATGTCGTCGGCCTTGGTGACCAGGAAGTTGTGCTTGGTGATCGGCATCGTGATGCCGCAGATGTCCGCCTCCTGGAAGGCGTCCGTGCCGATGGCCTTGCTGGCGACCTGGCCGGTGATCGCGACCAGCGGCACGGAGTCCATGTGCGCGTCGGCGATCGGGGTGACCAGGTTGGTGGCGCCCGGGCCGGAGGTCGCCATGCAGACGCCGACCTTTCCGGTGGCCTGCGCGTAGCCGGTGGCGGCGTGGCCCGCGCCCTGCTCGTGGCGGACCAGGACGTGGCGGACCTTCGAGGAGTCCATCATCGGGTCGTACGCCGGGAGGATCGCGCCGCCCGGGATGCCGAACACCGTGTCGGCCCCTACTTCCTCGAGAGAGCGAATGAGGGACTGCGCACCCGTGACGTGTTCGACGGTGGCGGACGGCTGTCCGCCGGTACGGGCCCGCGGCTGCGGATGGTGGGCCCCGGAGGCCTGCTCGGTCATCGGCGTTCTCTTCTCGAAGCTGAGGGTTTTCGCGAGGTTTGATGCGGTTCTGATCTGGCTGCTGTCGGCGCCGGTGCAACAAAAAACCCCTCGTGCCGTGAGGCAAGCGAGGGGAGCGCGTCGGGAGGTGTCTGCAGAGCTGTCGGTGCGGCCCTGCTAGCCGACGCGCTTTCCAAGTACGAGAATTCGGGTGCGCATGGCAATGACCCTCCCCCCGGCGCGCTACCACTGTCAAGTGGGTGGGACGCGCGTCTCATTATTTGAGCCATTCCGGGCAGGCGGAACGCCCGCGGCCAGCAGCGGCAGCCCCAGCCCGTCGGGCACCGGATACTCGCCCCTGGCCAGCGCACGGCGCAGCCGGTACTCGTCCAGCGGCCCCGAGAAGGCCATTCCCTGGCCGTGGGTGCATCCCATGGCGCGCAGCGCCAGCACCTGCTCCGGCACGTCCACGCCGTCCGCCACCGACTGCAAGCCGAGGTCGCCCGCGATCCGCAGCAGCCCGCTCGTGATCTTGTGCACTCTCGCCGACTCGACGACGCCCTCGATCAGGCCCCTGTCCAGTTTCAGCACGTCCACGGGGAGCCTGCGCAGGGCGTTGATGGCCGCGTAGCCGCTGCCGAAGCCGTCCAGCGCGATGCGTACGCCCATCCTGCGCAGGGCGGTCAGCCGCTGTTCGAGCTCGTCGAAGGAGATGCGCGGATCACTGTCCGCGAGCTCGATGACGAGTGCGCCCGACGGCAGGCCGTGCCGCGTGAGCAGGGCCTCGATGGAGCCGAGCGGCAGCGCCCTGTCCAGCAGCAGACGCGCGGGCAGTCGTACCGACACCGTTGTCCGGTGGCCCGCGCCGGCGCGTTCCGCCGCCTGGCCGACGGCCTCCTCCAGCAGCCAGCGGCCGAGCTCGGCGCTGCGGTCGCCGTCGTCGGAGACCCGCAGGAACTCGGCAGGGGTGAAGAGGATGCCCTGCGCGGAGCGCCAGCGCGCCTGCGCGGAGACCGCCGCGATCCGGCCGGTGGTGAGGCTCACCACCGGCTGGTGCAGCAGCGCGAACTCGCCCTCGTGCAGAGCGCTGCGCAGCCGTGCGGCGAGTTCGGTGCGCCGGACCACCTCGGCCTGCATCTGGGGCGCGTACAGCTCCACGCGGTCCTTGCCCGCGGCCTTGGCCCGGTACATGGCGAGGTCGGCGTTGCGCATCAGGTCGGTGGGGCTCATCGCGGGCTCGGCGAAGGCGACGCCGATGGAGGCCGCCACCCGCACCTCGCCGCCGTCGATGCGGTACGGCTGGGAGAGCATGAGCCGCAGCCGGTCGGCGATCTCCAGCACCTGCGACTCGCGGGCGGACCTGTCCCCGGACCCGTCGCCGACGATCAGGGCGGCGAACTCGTCGCCGCCGAGCCGGGCGGCCGTGTCGGCGGCCCGTACGGAGTCGGCCAGCCGCCGCGCCGCCTGGATCAGCAGCTCGTCGCCCGCCTGGTGGCCGAGCCGGTCGTTGACGCCTTTGAAGCCGTCGAGGTCGATGAAGAGCACCGCGGTGCCCTCGTCGCCCGCCCTGCGGCCGTTCAGGGCGCCCCTGACCCGCTCGGTGAACAGCGCCCGGTTGGGGAGGTCGGTGAGCGGGTCGTGCTCCGCGTTGTGCTGTAACTGGGCCTGCAGCCGGACCCTTTCCGTGACGTCACGGCTGTTGAAGATCAGGCCGCCCTGGTGACGGCTGACGGTCGATTCCACGTTGAGCCAGTCGCCGGAACCGGATCTGAACCGGCACTCCATGCGTGTGGTGGGCTCCGCCGACGGCTCCGCGGCGAGGAAGCGGCGCAGTTCGTGGACGACGCGGCCGAGGTCCTCCGGGTGGATGAGCGAGGCGAGCTCGGTGCCGACCAGTTCCTCCGCGTCACGCCCGTAGACGCCTGCGGCGGCGGGCGAGACGTAGCGCAGGACCCCCGACGGCGCCGCGATCATGATGACGTCGCTCGATCCCTGCACCAGCGAGCGGAAGTGGTTCTCCTTCTGCGCCAGTTCGTGGGTGAGGGCGATGTTGTCGAGGAGCATGATGCCCTGCCGCACGACGAGGGCGAGGACGACGGTGCAGCCGGTGAGCACGACGACCCGGTCGACCCGGCGCCCCTCGATGACGTTGTGGAGGATGCCGAGGGTGCACACGGCCGCGGCCAGGTACGGGGTCAGCGCGGACAGTGAGCTCGTTATGGGACGCACCGGATTCCTCGTGCCCCGTGGCGGACCCGCCGGCTCACCGGTGCCTCCCCAGGGTGCGTAGGCGAGCAGCAGCGAGCCCGCGAACCAGCCGGCGTCCAGCAGTTGGCCGGAGCTGTAGCTCTCCCGCAGCAGCGGGGAGGTGAACAGGGCGTCGCACAGCACCGTGAGCGCGAGGCCGGCGATCGCGGTGTTGACCGCGGACCGGTTGGCGGGAGAGCGGCGGAAGTGCAGCGCGAGCACCATGCTGACCAGCACGATGTCGAGCAGCGGATAGGCCAGCGCGAGAGCGGCCGGGGCCACGCTCTCGCCCTGTGCGTGTGCGGTGTGGGCGAGCGCGAGGCTCCAGGAGAGTGTGAGCAGCGAGCCGCCGATCAGCCAGGCGTCGAGCGCGAGGCAGACCCAGCCGGCCTTGGAGACCGGCCGCTTGGCCAGGACCAGGAGTCCCACGATGGCGGGCGGCGCGAAGCAGAGGAAGAACAGATCGGCCACGGACGTGCTCGGCACGGCGCGGCCGAGCACGACCTCGTACCAGCCCCAGACGGCGTTGCCCGCCGCCGCCATGGCGGAGGAGAAGGCGAACAGCAGCCACGCGGGCCGGAAGCGGCACTTCTGCGTGCGGGCGTAGAGCAGGCAGGAGACGGCGGCGATCAGGGCGGCCAGGCTGAGGCCGAAGTCGCCCATGATCAGAGCCAGTCGGTCGGAGCCCCAGCCGAAGGCGGCGCCCACTCCGTAGCCGGCGCAGACGACGGCCAGGACGAGCTGGTGCTTCAGCCTCGAGCCGCCGCGCGGCAGCGCGTCCCGGAACAGCAGTGCCCCTGGCGCGCTCATCGCGCTGTCCGGGGTTGCGCCGCCGTCCCCGGGGGCGCGGGCGGCACGGAGGCCTGGGGCGCGGCCGTCGGAGTCGTCGCTCCGCGCAGCGCAGTGCGCGGGAGTCGCCAGCGGCTGCCCTGCCGCGTCGGATCGTCGGTCCATCGGCCATGCATCGCCCGTCGCCCCCCTCACGTCTGATCGGCAATCAGTTCGCGCCACAGCACCACCCCTCGCACGGTGCAGCCCCCAGGTCGGGACGATACACCAATATCGTCACTCAGGGACATAGCCCCTCTACTCTCCGTGACGATCTCTGGCGATTAAGGCACGCGGTGCATTCGAGTGACTTCGAAGCGTGTCGGATCGTGGTCGGCTCGAAGGTCGTTATCCGGTCGTCACGACGACATTCCGCAACGCCTCGCCCGCCGCGAAGCGGCTGACCTGATCGGCCAGCAGGCGCTTGGCCCGGGGCATGAACGCCGAGGTGGAGCCGCCGACATGGGGACTGATCAGTACGCCGCGGGCGTGCCACAGCGGGTGTCCGGCGGGCAGCGGCTCGGGATCCGTCACATCGAGAGCGGCGGTGATCCGACCGGTCTCCACCTCCGCGAGCAGCGCCTTTGTGTCGACGACCGGACCGCGGGCGACATTGACGAGCAGCGCGCCGTCCTTCATCCGGCTCAGGAAGTCGGCCCCCACCAGGCCCTTCGTCCGGTCGGTGAGCGGAGTGGACAGGATCACGACATCGGCGTCCGGCAACAGGACGGGAAGGTCGGTGAGTGCGCGCACTTCGCCGCGCTCCGTTGTCCGGGCGGAGCGCGCGACGCGCGCCACCCGCGCACACTCGAACGGCGCGAGCCGGTCCTCGACGGCGGCGCCGATGGACCCGTATCCCACGATGAGCACCGACTTGTCGGCCAGCGACGGGTAGAAGCCGGCCCGCCACTGCTCCGAGTCCTGCCCGCGTACGAACCCGGGGATGCCGCGCAGCGAGGCGAGGACGAGCGCGAGGGCGAGCTCGGCCGTGGACGCCTCGTGGACGCCCTTGGCGTTGCACAGCCGCACGCCGGCGGGCAGCAGGTCGAGTCCCGGCTCCACATGGTCGATGCCCGCGGACAGCGTCTGCACGACGCGTACGGACTTCATGGCGGACAGCGGCCGTATGGCCACCTCCATGCCCTTCATGTACGGGACGGCGTAGAAGGCGCAGTCGGCGGGGTCGGCGGGGAAGTCGGGTCCGCCGTCCCAGAACCGGTACGTCAGGCCCGTGGCGGAGGGCGCGGGGAGGCCGTCGATCTCGTCGGCCGGGACGGGGAGCCACACATCAGCAGTCATGGTCAGGAGGCTATGCGAAGGCCGCGGGCGCCCATTGGTTAGTTTGGGAGCGGCCGAGGGAGAGGTACGGGGAGTTGGAGCGCAGGGCGATCGGTGCGGCGGGCCTCGAGGTGGGCGCCGTGGGGCTCGGCTGCATGCCGATGAGCTGGGCCTACAGCAGCTCCCAGCAGCGTGGGGACCGGTCGCTCCGTACCGTCCACAGCGCGCTCGACGCCGGTTCGAGCCTGCTGGACACGGCCGACATGTACGGCCCGTTCACCAACGAGCTGCTGCTCGGCCGGGTCCTCAAGGAACGGCGCGAGGACGCCTTCGTGTCGACGAAGGCGGGCCTGCTCGTCGGCGACCAGCACATCGTCGCCAATGGGCGGCCCGGCTATGTGAAGCGTGCCTGCGACGCCTCGCTGCGGCGGCTCCAGACCGACGTGATCGACCTGTACCAGCTCCACCGCGCCGACCCCGAGGTGCCCGTGGAGGAGACCTGGGGCGCGATGGCGGAACTGGTCGGCGCCGGCAAGGTGCGGGCTCTCGGGATGTGCGCCGTCGGTGCACGGGCGTCACGCCGCTCGGGGGGCGACCTGTACGAGGGAACGATTCGCCAACTGGAGCGGATGCAGCAGGTATTCCCGGTGAGCACGGTGCAGGCGGAGCTGTCGGTGTGGTCGCCCCGGGCCCTGGAACGGCTCCTCCCGTGGTGCGAGGCGCGCGGGGTGGGATTCCTCGCGGCCACACCGCTGGGGAACGGCTTCCTGACGGGGACGCTCACCCCGGGGCAGGGTTTCGAGCCGGACGACGTACGGGCGCGCCACCCCCGGTTCACGGCGGAGATGATGGCCGCCAACCAGCCGGTCGTGGCCGGACTGCGCCGGGTCGCCGCTCGGCACGGGAGCGCCGTCACACCGGCACAGGTGGCCCTGGCCTGGGTACTGGCCCAGGGGCGGCACGTGGTGCCGGTACCCGGTACGAAGCGGCCGGAATGGGCGGTGGAGAACGCGGGCGCGTGGAAGGTGGAGCTCACGGCGTACGACCTGGCGGAGATCGCGGCGCTGCCGCCGGCACGGGGTTCGTGGGACTGAGCGGCGCGGCGGCCGGGTTGCGGACCCGGCGCGCTGACCGCGGCCGGGGCGCCTCGGCGGGCCGGAGTGTCGGCCGCTGCCGAGGCGTCTCGGCGGGCCCGGCGGCGGCGCGCGGACGGCTGCTGCGGCTCGGCTCCCGACCCGGCTCGCGGACCGCTGCCGAGGCTTACCGGTGTATCGGAGACCGGCCGCTGCCGAGGCGTCTTGCGGGCCCGGCACTTGGACGGCTGCCGCAGCTTCTCCGCAAGATCGGGAACCTGAACGGCGGCAGCGGTGTAAGAAGAACAGGAAGGCAGCTCCAGCCGCCGTCGAAGGGATCAGAACCGTGCACCGTCCTGCAGTGACGGCCGTAATGGCCGCCGTCGCACTCCTCTTTGCGGCCGGATGCTCGTCGGGCGACGGGACGAATCCGTCCGCCGGTACACCCGGCGCCTCCAAAGAGGCCGCCTCGCCCTCGACCGCGGCACCGAGCCCCGCGCCCAGCCCCGCCGGCCCGCCCGCGAAGGGCTCCGTGAAGGTCGTGTCCACCCTGGCGGAGGACCTCAAGTCGCCCTGGGGCGCGGCCGTCCTGCCTGGCGGCGACCTGCTGGTGACCTCGCGGGACGAGGGGACGATCACGCGCGTCGACGCGGAGAGCGGCGACAAGACCGAGATCGGTTCCGTGCCGGGTGTCGCACCGGGCGGGGAGGGCGGCCTGCTGGGTCTCGCGATCTCCCCCTCGTTCGCCTCCGACCGCCAGGTGTACGTGTACTTCACCACCGCCTCCGACAACCGCATCGCCCGCCTGCTCTACGACGAGCAGAAGCCGGCCGGCCAGCAGTTGGGCGCGCCGGACACGGTGCTCCGCGGCATCCCCAAGGGGATCATCCACAACGGCGGCCGGATCGCCTTCGGCCCGGACAAGATGCTGTACGCGGGCACGGGCGAGACGGGCGAGACCGGTCTCGCCCAGGACAAGGAGTCGCTGGGCGGCAAGATCCTCCGCATGACGCCGGACGGCCGCCCGGTCCACGGCAACCCGGAGGCCGACTCCGTCGTCTACTCGTACGGCCACCGCAATGTGCAGGGCCTCGCCTGGGACTCCGAGAAGCGACTGTGGGCGGCGGAGTTCGGGCAGAACACCTGGGACGAGCTCAATCTGATCGAGCCGGGGAAGAACTACGGCTGGCCGGAGGTCGAGGGCGAGGGCGGCCGGTCCGGCTTCGTCGACCCCGTCGCGCAGTGGAAGACGACGGACGCCTCACCGAGCGGCATCGCGTACGCGGGGGGCTCGATCTGGATGGCGGGGCTGCTCGGCGAACGCCTGTGGCGCATCCCGCTGTCCGGGACCGCGCCTTCCGCGGACCCGCAGGCGTTCCTCGAGGAGGAGCACGGCCGTCTGCGCACCGTCGTACCGGCGGGCGGGGACAAGCTCTGGCTCCTCACCAGCGAGACCGACTCCCGCGGCACGCCGGAGTCGGGCGACGACAAGATCCTCCAGCTGGAGGTCCGATAGGGGAGGCCGATCCGTGTTCAACGCCTTCGAGGAGATCTTCGCACCCGGCCGTAAGCACACCGACGACGAACGAAACCGTCTGGCGCTGACCAGGGTCGACGTAGGCGACGGCGACCCCGGCCGTGGCCCGATCGACCTCGACTCGGGCAAGGTGACGGTCAGGGCCACGGACGCGACGCGCCCGGACGATCCGTCGGCAGTAGACGCTCCGGCGCCGGACGCGACGGTGGGGCCGGCCCGGGAGCCGGGTGCAGCAGCCGGAGCCGCCGGAACCGCTGACGCGGCAGGTCCGGGCGGCGCGGCAGGCACGGGCGGCGGCGCCGTCGGCACGGCCGATGCCGACGGCACGGCTGAGGCGCAAGAGGTGGACGGGCCCGAGAATCCGTCGTCGCGGAGGATCACGCCGCCTGGGTGAAACACCTGCGGTCAGGACGGCTCGACCGTGCTGTCCCTCCGTCGTCGGCGGAGGAACGCTCGGCGCGGCGCGTGCCTGCGGCGCGGAGGACGCGGCGTTCGGCGTCGGCCTCCCGGATCAGGTCGGCGCGGCGCAGCTGCTGCATGGCGTGGTCGAGCATGTCGTTCCTCCAGTGTCGACGGGGCCTTCCCCGGTGGTGCGGGCGGCGGCGCCGGGCGGCTGCCGGATCTCCGGAGGCGCGAGGCGTCTTGGAGCGCGTGCCGGGGCGTCAGGCTGTTTCGGCTGGGCTGGGGTCCTTGCCCGCGCCGGTGTTCCCGCGGTGGGTACCGGTTGTCTCCGGCACGCGTTCCGCGACCGCTGCCAGGCGTCGGAGGCCCGGTGTCAGGGCGAGGGTGACCGCGGCGGAGGCGGCGGCCATCACGGTCATGGCGGTCGCGGGCGAGGTGAGCTGCGCGACGCCGCCCGCGACGGCCGCGGCGACGCCCTGCATGGTGAGCATCCCCGAGGAGTGCAGTCCCAAGGCGTGACCCGTCAGCTCGCTCGGCGTCAGGGACAGCAGGCGTTCCTGGAGCAGCAGGCTGGCGGAGAAGCCGACCGCCCCCACGGTCACGGCGGCGAGCGCCACGGGCAGCGCGGGGTGCAGAACGAAGATCAGGTACGGGGCGGCGAGCAACAGCAGCAGGGGCGGCGCACCGAATCTGTCACGCCAGGGCGCGGGCAGGAAGCGGCCGGTCAGGACGTCCCCCGCCAGCATGCCCACCGCGGTGCAGGCGAACAGGAGCCCCGCGTGGCGGGGAGCGTAGGAGACGAAGAGGGACTCGCAGCCGACGACGAGTCCGTTGGGCACCCACAGGGCGAGGTAGACGCGGCGCCGCGGTTTCGACGCCCACAGCCGCGCGTTGGTCCTCCAGCTCTCACGCGCGGACGGTCGGCCTTTCGCGCGCGACGGCCGGTTCGTGAGACCGATGCGGGCGACGGCCGCGGAGACGACGTACAGGGCGGCTCCGGTGAGCAGGACGTCGCGCGGGGTCAGGACGTTGACGAGTACGCCGCCGATGGCATAGCCGCAGACCTGGAGGCTTCCCGCGCACATGTTGTGCACGGACCGGCCGAGTATGTAGCCGTCTGCGGGGAGGATCTCGGTGAGCAGTCCGTAGCGCACCCCGCCGCCGATCGAGCCGACCGTGCCCTGCACCGACAGGATCGCGAAGATGCCCCACACCGGCAGGCCGGGCAGGGCCAGGGCCGTGGTGGCCGCGGCGAAGAAGAGCGCCAGGCCGACGGTCGCGGTGCGCGGGGGCAGCCGGTCCGCCGCCGACAGCAGGAGACTCGCGCCGATCATCTGCGCCAGCTTCGGGCCGAACATGCTGAGGGCCGCGAGGAGCGGCGACCCGGTCGCGTCGTGGACGAGCGTCCCCAGGGCGAGCCCGCTCACTGTCAGTGCAGCCACGTGTGCGGCGGTGGCCGCCAGCAGCGGGGCGAACTCCGGGGCTCGGAAGAGTTCTTGGTAGGTGCGCATGGACGGAGTGTCGGCAGCCGTTCGGGCGCGGAGTTAATGTTTCGCGGGGAGGCGAAACCATTGGGCTGGTGGGAGGTCAACGCGGACACGCTCGCGGGCGGCCGCTTCGTCGTGTCCCCGCTCTGCGAGACGACGGCGAGCCTGATGGTCCTGATGAGGGACGCGGCCGCGCATCCGGCCGAGCGCCGGTGGCTGGAGCGTCACCGGCACGCGTTCCGGGAGCGGCTTGCCGCCGATCCGGTCACCGCCCTGCTGGTGCCCGTCGCCCTGGGCAGGCACCGGTGGATAGCCGACTTCCTGACGCCGGTGCCGCCGCTCGAGCGTGCGGCGCCGGGCGGCGGCGCTGAGTTCCACGACGAGCTAACGCGGATCCGCGAGACACCGGCCGACGTGGCCCGCGCCGACCTCGAGGTCGCTCACCGCGGGCCGCTGCCCGACCTGCTGCTGCGCCCGGATCTGCCGGAGCGCGTCGCCGGCCTGCTGGAGTGGGTGTGGCGGGAGACCGTGGCGCCCGACTGGCCGCGGCGGCGGCGCGTCATCGAGGCCGATGTGGTCGCGCGCACCGACCAGTTGAGCCGGGCGGGCTGGGCGGCGGCGCTGGACGACATGCACCCGGAGATGCGGTGGCTGGGCGACAACCGGCTGCAGATCAACACCCGTGCCTTCCCGCCCCGGCAGCTGCTGGGAGCGCAGCTGCTGTTCGTACCGATCACGCCGCGCACGGGATGGATCTCCACGGACCGGCCGGACGCCGACGGCACGGTGCACCGGAACGCCGTGGTGTACCCGTGCTCGGGCACGCTGGCGGAGCCGGAGCGCGCCGCCGCCCCGGAGGCGCTGGCCAGGCTGCTGGGCACCGGGCGGGCGAGCGTGCTGGTGCTCCTGGACAGCCCGATGAGCACGACGCACCTGGTGGCGCTGACGGGCCAGGGTCTCGGCTCCGTGGGCCGGCACCTCAAGGTGCTCCTGGGCGCCGGGCTGGTGGGCCGCCGCCGTGCGGGACGGTCCGTGCTCTACTACCGCTCGACCGCCGGCGACGTACTGGTGCGGGCCCAGGGCTCGTAGCGACCGCGGGGCGTGCCGGCCCCGGGAATCACAACGCGTGCCTCACAGCCCGTGGCTCACGGCTCGTAGACGTACGGCGTCGTGGTGCACAGCGCCGTGAAACCGAGCCGTTCGAGGATGGGCCGGCTGTCGTCCGACGCGTCGACCTGCAGAAAGCGGACGCCGCCGGCCACCGCGAGACGTGCCCGGTGGGCGACCAGGGCCCGGTAGATGCCGCGTCCGCGCCATGCGGCGAGCGTGCCGCCGCCCCAGAGTCCGGCGAAGTCCGTCCCCGGGTAGCGTTCCATGCGTGCGGAGCAGACCGGGAGGTCGCCCGCCATCGCGAGGGTGATGTCGATCGTGTCGGGTTCCTTGGCCAGCTGGACGAGGAGTTGCTCGCGCAGCCGCTCGCTGCTGGTGCCGAAAGCCTGCTCGTGCACCTGTGCCACGAGGTCGACGCCCGCCGGGCCGGTCACCGGCTCCAGCCGTACCCCGTCGGGCAGTCCGGCGCCGGCGGTCAGGCCGGCGGCCTCCCCGACCATCACCGTCTCGTCGGGCTCCGGGGTGAATCCGGCCGCGAGCAACCGCTCACCGAGGTCGTGCGGAGCGTCGTAGCTGTACAGCTTCCACTCGAAGGGGCGGCCGAGCCCGGAGAAGTACCGCACCTGACCCTCGATCGCGGCATCGGCGGTCTCCGGACGCAGCGCGGACCACAGGACACCGCTCCAGTCACCGTCGGCGCCGGTCCGGCGCACCACGTCGCCGGCCGGCTCGCCCCCGGGGGCGTGCCGGCGCAACTGCCGGTCGAACAGGGCGAGTACGGCTTGCTGATCACTTGGGTCCATCCGGGCATTGGAGCACCGCCCGCTCGGGAGCACCATCGGTTTTCTGCGCTGCCCTTCGAGCTGCCCGCTACGCGGCCCGCCGCTTGCGCCACTCAGGCGCCAGCACCGACCAGATCTGCTCGTCGTGCCGCTCGCCGCGGTACAGGTAGAGCTCCCGCTGGGTGCCCTCGTGTGTCATGCCCAGGCGCTTGGCGACGTTGATGCTGGCCTGGTTGGCGGAGGCGACGATCCATTCGACGCGGTGCATTCCGCGTACCTCCACCGCCCAGTCGATGATGACCGTCACGGCGCGCGTGACCAGGCCCCGGCCCGCCGCGGTGGGTTCGAGCCAGCAGCCCGCCTCGCAGGTCCCCTGGGCCACGTCCATGGTGCGGAACATGACGCCGCCGACGAGGGTGCCCTCCAGCCAGATGCCGTAGATGCGTCCCGTGTCCGCGGCGGCCTTGTCGGCGTACGACTGGAGGAAGGTCCTTGCGGCGGGGACGTCCTTGACGATGTCCGGCAGGCCGACGTGGCGGCCGATGTACTCGCGGCCACGGTCGATGTGGGCGAAGAACTCCTCCGCCTGCCAGGGTTCCAGGGGACGCAGTTCCGCTCCGTCGTCGCCGAGGCTTATGGCAAACACAGTGCTCCTCCGGTGGACTGCGGGCCGTTACTGCACGAGCTCGCCGTCCTCGCGCGCGCGTGCACCGGGGATCCTCGCATGCGCGGCCTCGCGGCACTCGGGCTTTTCGATGCTGATCCGGGGCAGCAGGCGGCCCATCCACCGGGGCAGCCACCAGTTCGCGCCGCCGAGCATGTGCATCAGCGCGGGCACCAGCAGGGTGCGCAGTATGAAGGCGTCCAGCGCCACGGCAGCGGCGAGGCCGATGCCGAACATGGCGATGACGCGGTCGCCGCTGAGTACGAAGGCGAGGAAGACGGAGATCATGATGACGGCCGCGGAGTTGATCACGCGGCTGGTCTCGGCGAGCCCGACCCGTACCGCGCGCCGGTTGTCGCCGGTCTCCAGCCATTCCTCGTACATCCGGCTGACCAGGAAGACCTGGTAGTCCATGGAGAGGCCGAAGAGCACAGAGACCATGATCACCGGCAGGAAGGGCTCGATGGGGCCCGCGCTGCCGAGGCCGAGCAGCTCGCTGCCCCAGCCCCACTGGAAAACGGCCACGACGATGCCGAAGGCGGAGGCGACGGCGAGGACGTTCATCGCCGCGGCCTTCAGCGGGATGCCGAGGGAGCGGAAGGCGAGCAGCAGCAGGAGGCAGCCGAGCGCGATGACGACGCCGACGAAGAGGGGCAGCTTGCCGACGATGACCTCGGCGAAGTCGTCGTAGCCGGCGGTGACACCGCCGACGTGCACCTGGAGCGAGGTGCCGTTCTCCGCGACCGGCAGGACCTCGGAGCGCAGGCGGTCGACGAGTTCGCTCGTCGTCTTCGACTGGGGCGCGGACTCCGGGATGACGGTGAGCACCGCCGTGTCCCCGCTGCTGTTGTAGGCGACGGGCCCGGCGGACGCGACGCCGTCGGTGGCGCGGAGGTCCTCCCGAAGCCGGTCCAGCGCCATGTGGTCGTCGGGTCCCTCCAGCTCGGCGACGAGTGTGAGGGGCCCGTTGACGCCGGGGCCGAAGCCCTCGGCGAGCATGTCGTACGACTGCCGGGTGGTGGCGGAGGCGGGGCCGTTGCCCTGGTCGGACGTGCCGAGGTGCAGCGAGAACGTCGGCAGGGCCAGCACCAGCATGACGACCGCGGCGAAGGCGCCCAGCAGCTTGGGCCGGCGCTCGACGAAGGCGGACCAGCGGGCGGCGAAGCCGGTCGGCAGTTCGGGCTGCGGCCCCTCTTCGGCCAGCCGGCGGCGCTCGCGCCGGCTCAGGGCCCGCATGCCGATCATCGAGAGCATGGCGGGCAGCAGCGTCACGGACGCGGCGACGGTGAGGACGACGGTGAGGGACGCGGCGATCGCGACGCCGTTGAGGAAGCCGAGTCGCAGGATCAGCATCCCGAGGAGCGCGATGCAGACGGTGGCGCCGGCGAAGACGACGGCGCGGCCCGTGGTGGCCACGGCGTCGCGAACCGCCTCGTCCACCGGAAGGCCGCGCTTGAGCCCCTTGCGGTGTCTGGTGACGATGAAGAGCGCGTAGTCGATGCCGACGCCGAGGCCGATCAGGAGGCCCAGCATGGGCGCGAAGTCGGCGACGGTCATGACATGGCCGAGGAGAACGATGCCCGCGTAGGCGGTTCCGACGGACACGAGCGCCGTGGCGATGGGCAGCACGCTGGCGGCGAGGGAGCCGAAGACCAGGAAGAGGACGACCGCGGCGACCGCCACACCGACCATTTCGGCGAGATGCCCGTCGGGGGCCTCGGTCAGGGCGATGGCGCTGCCGCCGAGTTCGACGTCCACCCCGTCGACCGCGGCGGCCTTCGCGGTGTCGACGACGGCCCTGGCCTGCGCCTCGGGGATGTCCTCGACCTGGTGGTCGAAGGCGACCACGGCGAAGGCGGTGCGGGAGTCGGGGCTGATCTGTGTGGCGCCGTCGCTGCCGTACGGGCTCACGACGCCGGCGATGCCGTCGAGCCCGGCGACGTCCTGGAGCATGTCGGACATGCGCTTCTCGACGTCGGGGGCCCGGACGCTGCCGCTGTCGGTGCGCCAGACGATGGTGTCGCTGTCGCCGGCCCGGCCGTGGAAGCCCTCCTGGAGGAGGGTGGTGGCACGGCCGGATTCGGTGCCCGGGACCTCGTAGTCGTTGGAGTAGGCGGCTCCGGCGACGCCCGCGGCGGCCGCGACGCCGCCGAGGGTGACGAGCCAGAGCAGTACGACGACGAGGCGGTGCCTGACGCACCACCGGGCAATTGCTGCCAACGGACCGGCTCCCCTGATGGTTCGTGGATCTTTGGTCGGGAAAGGCCCGCAAAGAACTCATGACCTGCAAGGAAACACTCTGGCAGCCAATCGTGATCGTTTGTCCCTTTTGTGGGGTGAGTCACACAGATGCACACCGGTACATAACGGTGCACATCGCTGCCCCATGACAGCGATGTGCAGCCTTCACCCCCCGACAGCGCCGCCTCAGCCCGAGACGCTGGGGCGACCGTTCTCGATGTGTCCCATCAGCCGGCGCCGGAAACCGGACTCCCGCTCAGGCCCCTCGACGGTCACCTCGAGGTCGTACCAGCCGTGCGCGTCGGCCGCCGAATGCACGACGGTGCGGCTGCGTCCGGCCTTCACCGTGATCCTGCGGGTCCAGCCGTGCAGGTCCGCCTCCTCGACATAGCCGAGGGGCCGCACGGTGAACGTGAGGGGCGCGCTGCCGCTGTTACGCAGCGTGAGGTGCACGTCGCGGTCGTGGTGGTCGATGACGGAGCGGACCTCCGCTGTGCCCCGCGCGGGGCCGGCGAACTCCCGGCGGAAGCCGTTCGGGCCGGTGATCGTGAACCGGTAGTCCGCACGCGTAAGGGGCACCGTCCACTGCGCCTCGCCCCTTACATCCCGGTGCTGCGGCACGGGGAACTCGCCCGCGTACGGGTAGAGCGCGAAGTGCGCGCTCGCCCGGCCGCTGTTGCGGACCGCCACGGTGACCGCGTCGGCGGACAGCGTCGCGTGGGCGTCGGGCTGGTACGGCAGAGGACGCGCGGGACGGGTGCCCGGCTCCTGGACGGGCATCGACTGCACCGCGGGAGGCAGCGGCCGCCAGCGGCCCGTGAAGGCGGGTATCTCCCCCGGCTGCTCCACCTCCGGCTGGGGGTGTGCCCTGCCGAAGTCGAAGGCCGAGGTGAGGTCGCCGGTCACGGTGCGCCGCCACGGGGTGATGTTGGGCTCCTCGACCCCGGTCCACCGTTCCAGCAGCCGGATCACCGAGGTGTGGTCGAAGACCTCGGAGCAGACGTAGCCTCCGACCGACCAGGGCGAGACGACCAGCATGGGGACGCGGATCCCTAGGCCGGTGGGGAGCCCCTGCCAGCGCTCGTCGGTGTTGTCGGCGGGCGGGACCGGCGGCGGCACGTGGTCGAAGAAGCCGTCGTTCTCGTCGTAGTTGATCAGGACGACGGTGCGCCGCCAGACCTCGGGGTGCGAGGCGAGGGCGTCGAGGACCTTGTAGACGAGGGAGGCGGAGGCGATGGGCGACGAGGTCCCGGGATGCTCGGAGTCCACGGCCGACGGCACGAGGTAGGACACGGCGGGGAGCCTGCCGGCTGCCACGTCGGCACGGAAGCTGTCGGCGAGTGTGCCGGTCTCGACCCGGCGCAGCCCGCGCTCGAAGAGCGACCGCTCGTCCTTCGAGAGCTTCGCGACGCCCCGCTCGAGCGACGCGAGCAGCGCGGCGCGCTCCGCGGCGTCCTCGGTCTCGCGGACCTTGGCGTAGAAGGCCTCCATGTAGGTGAAGCCACCGGATTCCGCCAGCGCCTTGCGCGCGATCTTCTTGAAGCTCGTGAAGAACTCGATGCTGTTGTCGGTGAAGTTCTCCCACTCCGTGTACGTCTTCCAGCTGCGGCCCGCCCTCTCCAGGCGCTCCGCGTAGGTCGGCCACGGGTAGCCGGGGTGGGTGCCCTCGGCGTACGCGGCGTTGGTCACGGCCCGGCTGCCGTCGGCCTCGTGTCCCGTCCAGCCGCTCCAGAGATGGTTGCGGTTCGGGTTCGTCGAGGTGTGGATCGAGGAGTGGTAGGCGTCGCAGATGGTGAAGGTGTCCGCGAGCTCGTAGTGCAGCGGCAGGTCGCGCCGGTCGTAGTAGGCCATGGTCGCGGCGGTCTTCGCGGAGACCCAGCCGTCCATCCATCCGTCGCGCCAGGCCTTGGCGCCGCCGCCCCACGAGTGGTCGAGGTCGCCGATGTACTGGAGGTCCTTCTGCTGCGCCGCCGCGGCCTCCCGGACGGGGAAGGGCAGCACCGGTCCCTGCGACGCGGGCTGCTCGAAGACCGTCCGGCCGGAGGGGAGTTCGACGGCGTTGCGGTCGCCGAAGCCGCGCACTCCGCGCAGTGTCCCGAAGTAGTGGTCGAAGGACCGGTTCTCCTGCATGAGGATCACCACGTGCTCGACCGCGCGCAGCCCGCCGGCCGGGGGATCAGCGGCGAGCGCCGCCTGGAGAGACGGCGGCAGCAGCGATCCCGCGGCCGCCGCGCCGAGTGCTCCCGTACCGAGCGCGAGCACTCTTCTGCGCGAAATCTCCGGTGACATCCCGACCTCCCGTCGACGGCCAATGGTTCATCCTTGAGCCATTGCTCCGCAGGGACGGTAATCGGAGCGGATGTCGGCGAGAAGGCCTGGTGACATCCGAGTGGTGAACGTCCAAGAGTCCGGCCAGGAAGTCCAATCGGCATCCGGCCGGCGGCGGAACCGCCCGCTCCGCCGTACTGGGGCAGGGCATCCGGCCTCGAGGGGCGCACGACGGCGGGAATCGGCCGTGGTCCACAAGACGAGCGGATTTGTCGGCGCCGACTGGCACGATGGCCGTCATGGAATACAGGGGGATCCACCAGACGGCCCTGACGCCCGCGGACGCCGCGGAGTTCGCCCGCATGCTCCATGACGCGCCCGGCCCGCACCTGGGCCGGGCCCCCGTCCCCGTGCTCGTCCACGAGCCGGACAGCACCCCTGCCGGGCGCCGCCTCGCGCTCCAGGGGGTGTACGACGCGATCGTGGCACGGATCGGCGAGCCGACGCTGTACGGCGGCTCGGCGGAGGGCCCGAGCGTCCGCTGGCGTGACGGCCGCAGAACCGTCCTGCTCGCCGGGGACCGGCAGCAGGTGGGGCTGTCGGTCCACGACACCTTGACCCTCGAGGGCGAGGAGCGGCGTGCCTTCGAGTGGGGCGGCGCGTGGTCCGGCGGCGAGCCGTACGACCCGGCGTTCCTTCCGTACGTGTGGCAGCTGGACCGCAGCGGCCCCGGTGAGCGCCCGACGTCCCGTCCGGGCGGCCGTCCCGCCGCGGACCTTGGGCAGTTCCAGTACGGCCTTCAGCTGCTTCTCGCGGCGTGGGTGGAACAGCTGCCGGTGCAGGTCGGCACCGACTGGGCGAGCTTCTGCCTGACCAGCGCCGTTGACCGGGGCCGCCAACTGCTCGTGTCCTACAGCCTCGAGGACGGCCTCCAGGCGTCGATCGACGACCGCGACGGGGAGAACGACGAGGACCGCGCCAGGACGATGCTCGCCCGCGGCTGGCAGAGCAGGGACCGCGGCTGGTGGCAGACGGACTTCCCCGATCCCGGGCCGGAGAGCGCCGCGGACCTGGCGGCCCTCGTCGTCACCGAGCTGTGCGCCCGCGGCACCAGGGCGCCGGAGGAGCTCCGTGCGAGGGACGTGAGCTGCAAGGACCGGGGCGAACTGTGGCTGCCGGTACTGGGCGTCCGCCACTGACCGCACGTCCGCCCGCCGCCGTCCGGCATCCGGCCCGGTCCGGACGGACGACCCTAGGCGCCGAGCAGCCCCGCCACGGGCGCGGCCTGGCTGGTGAGCGGGTCCAGCTCACCGGGCACCTCGGCCAGCCTGTTGAGGCCGGAGAGCTGCTCGGAGGTGCTCGGCATCTGCCCGCGCTGCTCCGGTGCGACGGAGCCTTCGGTGAGGGTGTCGACCGTGTCCATGACGGACAGCGTCCCGACGGGGAGTTCGGGGGAGGCGGCGGTCGCGGCGGGGGCCGCGAGCGCGGAGGCGCCGGTGGCGAGGGCGAGAGCGGCGAGTACACGGTGTGCTTTGGTCATGTCGTGACAACGGCCCGGCTCCCTGATCGGTAACGCGGGGATTCACCCCCGGTGGGGATGCTGCCGCCTTGACCAAGAAGGCGCATGCCGCGCTGCCGACTCCGGGCCCGTACGCGACGTGGACGCGGGAACACGGAAGGGCGGCACGCACCCGTGGTGCGCGCCGCCCTCGCCGTGCAGAGAGCCGTCAGCCCTCGGTGACGCCCAGCTTCTGAAGGATCAGTTCCTTCACCCTGGCCGCGTCGGCCTGGCCGCGGGTGGTCTTCATGACCGCGCCCACGAGCGCTCCCGCCGCCGCGACCTTGCCGCCGCGGATCTTGTCCGCGATCGCCGCGTTGCCCGCGATGGCCTCGTCGACGGCCGCGCCGAGCGCGCCCTCGTCCGAGACGACCTTCAGGCCGCGCTTGTCCACGACGGTGTCCGGGTCGCCCTCGCCCGCGAGCACACCCTCGAGACACAAGCGCGCCAGCTTGTCGTTGAGCGAGCCCTCCTTGACCAGCGCGGTCACCCGGGCGACCTGCGCCGGGGTGATCGGCAGCTCGTCCAGGGCCTTGCCCGACTCGTTGGCGTTGCGGGCCAGTTCGCCCATCCACCACTTGCGGGCCTGGTCGGCCGGTGCGCCCGCCTCGATCGTGGCGACGATCAGGTCGACCGCGCCGGCGTTGAGGATCGACTGCATGTCGTGCTCGGAGACGCCCCACTCCTCACGGAGCCGGTTGCGCCGAAGACGCGGCAGCTCGGGCAGGGTGGCGCGAAGCTCCTCGACCCACTCGCGCGTGGGCGCGACCGGGACCAGGTCGGGCTCGGGGAAGTAGCGGTAGTCCTCCGCCTCCTCCTTGACCCGTCCGGACGTCGTGGAGCCGTCGTCCTCGTGGAAGTGCCGGGTCTCCTGCACGATGGTGCCGCCGGACGAGAGCACCGCGGCGTGCCGCTGGATCTCGTAACGGGCCGCACGCTCCACGCTGCGCAGCGAGTTGACGTTCTTCGTCTCGGAACGGGTGCCGAACTTCTCGGTGCCGTTCGGACGCAGCGACAGGTTCACGTCGCAGCGCATCTGGCCCATCTCCATGCGGGCCTCGGACACGCCGAGGGCCCTGATGAGCTCGCGCAGCTCGGCGACGTACGCCTTGGCGACCTCGGGAGCCCGCGTGCCGGCGCCCTCGATCGGCTTGGTGACGATCTCGATCAGCGGGATACCGGCCCGGTTGTAGTCGAGCAGGGAGTGGGACGCGCCGTGGATACGGCCGGTGGCGCCGCCGACGTGGGTCGACTTGCCGGTGTCCTCCTCCATGTGGGCGCGCTCGATCTCCACGCGGAAGACCTCGCCGTCCTCGAGCTGGACGTCCAGATAGCCGTTGAAGGCGATCGGCTCGTCGTACTGCGAGGTCTGGAAGTTCTTCGGCATGTCCGGATAGAAGTAGTTCTTCCGGGCGAAGCGGCACCACTCTGCGATCTCGCAGTGCAGCGCGAGGCCGATCTTGACGGCCGACTCGACGGCGACCGCGTTGACGACCGGCAGGGAGCCGGGCATGCCGAGGCAGGTGGGGCAGGTCTGCGAGTTGGGCTCGGCGCCCAGCTCCGTGGAGCACCCGCAGAACATCTTGGTCTTGGTGCCGAGCTCGACATGGACCTCGAGGCCCATGACGGGGTCGTAGGACGCGAGGGCGTCCTCGTACGACACCAGTTCAGTGACGGTCACGATGAAACTTTCCCTCTCAGCCCAGCAGAACGTCGTCGTCGCCGAGCCGCTTCAGCTCGCGGTAGAGGATGGCCAGGCCGGTGACGATGGCGGCGGCGGACACCGCGGCGTCGATCAGCCGCAGCATGTCGCCGTCCTCGCGGGCCAGCCTGGCCTGCTTGGCGACGCTGATCGCGCCGAACGCGGTGCTGCCGAGCGATACGTACAGCCCGGTCTTGGACTTCTTGAAGTTCTTGGCCTTCTTTGCCATGGCACTCATAGCGACGGAGCCTCCTCAAGCAGCGGGTGCCCCCAGCGTTCCACGAACGCCGCCTCGACGGCTGCACCGACCTTGTACAGACGGTCGTCCTTCATTGCCGGGGCGATGATCTGCAGGCCGACGGGCAGGCCGTCCTCCGGTGCGAGACCGCAGGGCAGCGACATGGCCGCGTTGCCGGCCAGGTTGGTCGGGATGGTGCACAGGTCCGCGAGGTACATCGCCATCGGGTCGTCGGCGCGCTCGCCGATCGGGAAGGCGGTGGTCGGCGTCGTCGGGGAGACGATCACGTCGACCTGCTCGAACGCCTTCTCGAAGTCCCGGGTGATGAGGGTGCGGACCTTCTGCGCGGAGCCGTAGTACGCGTCGTAGTAGCCGGAGCTGAGCGCGTACGTGCCGAGCATGATGCGGCGCTTGACCTCGTCACCGAAGCCGGCCTCGCGGGTGAGCGCGGTGACGTCCTCCGCGGACTTCGTGCCGTCGTCGCCGACCCGCAGGCCGTAACGCATGGCATCGAAGCGGGCGAGGTTCGAGGAGCACTCGGAGGGCGCGATCAGGTAGTACGCGGAGAGCGCCAGGTCGAAGGACGGGCAGTCCAGCTCGACGATCTCGGCGCCGAGCTCCTTCAGCAGCTCCACCGACTCGTCGAAGCGCTGCACGACGCCGGCCTGGTAGCCCTCGCCGCGGAACTGCTTGACGATGCCGACGCGCATCCCGGCCACGGAGCCGTTGCGGGCCGCCTCGACGACCGGCGGCACCGGCGCGTCGATGGACGTCGAGTCGAGCGGGTCGTGCCCGGCGATGACCTCGTGGAGCAGGGCGGCGTCGAGGACGGTACGGGCGCACGGCCCGCCCTGGTCGAGGCTGCTGCTGAACGCGACCATGCCGTACCGCGACACTCCGCCGTACGTGGGCTTGACGCCGACCGTCGCGGTCACGGCGGCGGGCTGACGGATCGAGCCGCCGGTGTCCGTGCCGATGGCGAGCGGCGCCTCGTAGGAGGCGAGCGCGGCACTGGAGCCGCCGCCGGAGCCGCCGGGGATACGGGTGAGGTCCCACGGGTTGCCCGTCGGGCCGTACGCGCTGTTCTCGGTCGAGGACCCCATGGCGAACTCGTCCATGTTGGTCTTGCCGAGGATGACGACGTCGGCCGCCTTGAGCCGCTGGGTGACCGTCGCGTCGTACGGCGGGATCCAGCCCTCGAGGATCTTGGAGCCGACCGTGGTGGGGATGCCCTCGGTGGTGAAGATGTCCTTCAGCGCGAGCGGGACACCGGCGAGAGGACCGAGCTTCTCGCCCTTCGCGCGCTTCTCGTCGACGGCGCGGGCCTGGGCGAGGGCGCCCTCGCGGTCGACGTGGAGGAAGGCGTGGACCTTCTCGTCGACGGCCTCGATACGGGCCAGGTGGGCCTGCGTCACCTCGACGGCCGTGAGCTCGCCGGCGGCGATCTTCGCGGCGATCTCGGCGGCGGTGAGCTTGATGATGCTGTCCGACATGGTGATTAGTCCTCCCCCAGGATCTGCGGCACCTTGAAACGCTGCTGCTCCTGGGCCGGGGCGCCGGAGAGCGCCTGCTCGGGGGTGAGCGACGGACGGACCTCGTCCGCGCGCATGACGTTGGTCAGCGGCAGCGGGTGGGAGGTCGGCGGTACGTCTTGGTCGGCGACCTCGGAGACGCGGGCGACCGCGCCGATGATGTCGTCGAGCTGTCCGGCGAAGTGCTCGAGCTCTTCGCCGGACAGCTCCAGACGCGCCAGCCGTGCGAGGTGGGCGACCTCCTCGCGCGTGATGCCAGGCATGCAGCGATCCTCAGGGGTGAGTGTGATGGTTTTGGCCCAATCCTATGGGGCGAGCGCCGCTGACCGTGAAACGGTTTGCTTTCCCCCGCCGCGGCCTCCCCTCGTGGCCCGGCTGCCGGGGGTGGTGCCCCACCCCGAAACCCCCGGCCCGCGCCACGGCGGCTTGCTGCCCATGACCCCTGCGCGGGCCCGCGCCGGGCCTGCTGCCCGGCCGGGCCCGGGACCGGACGCTACGCGCACCGGGGCACCACCGTCGCCGATACGGCCGGGTGCCCCGTGCTCCACGGCGCCGGGGCCGACCGGGCGGAAGCCGGACCCGTCGACGGGCCGGCAGACGACTGCCGGCCCAGGGCGGGCAGCGGATCTCGCCCGGCAGCGGGCCGCCGTCGGGCGGGGAACGTCGGGAACGCCGCCGTCAGGGGCCTACGTCACCGCCCGGCCCGACGGGCGGGGGGATCTCGCCGGCCGCCGGGAGGGGCCGGACGGTGCCGGCCGTGCCCGCCGCGGGCCGACAGCCGCCGCCCGCCAGGGGCGGGGAGCGGCCGGCCGACGACGGGCCGCCGTCAAAGGCCTACGTCACCGCCCGGCCCGACGTGCGGTTCGCGCGCGGCTGGGGCGGGGGGATCTCGCCGGCCGCCGGGAGGGCCGGACGGTGCCAGCCGTGCTCGCCGCGGGCCAGCAGCCACGCCGTGGCCTCCTGGGGAGGCATCGCTGCGGCGACCAGCCACCCCTGCACCGCGTCGCAGCGCAGGTCTCTCAGGCGCTCCCAGGTCTCGTCGTCCTCGACGCCCTCCGCGACGACCAGCAGGCCGAGGGAGTGGGCGAGGTCCACGGTGCAGCGGACGATCTCCGCGTCCTCGGCGTCGACCGCGAGCCTGGCCACGAAGGAGCGGTCGATCTTCAGCTCGCTGACGGGCAGCCGGCGCAGGTGCACCAGGGACGAGTAGCCGGTGCCGAAGTCGTCCAGCGACATCTTCACGCCGTGGTCGGCGAGCCCCGCCAGGGTGTCCGCGGCCCGCTGCGGGTCCTCCAGCAGCACGTGTTCCGTTATTTCCAGCTGCAGCGCGCCCGCGGGGACGCCGTGCCGGGCGAGCCGCGCGGCCACGGCCCCGGCGAAGCCGGGTGTGTGGACGTCGCGCGGCGAGACGTTGACGGCGACCGGGACCTCGAGTCCCTGCGCGCGCCATGTGGCGACCTGGGCGAGCGCCGTCTCGAGGACGTACTCGGTCAGGTGCGGCATCAGTCCCGAGGACTCGGCGATGGCGATGAACTCGTCCGGGGGGACCCGCCCCCGCTCGGGGTGGACCCAGCGGACGAGGGCCTCGAGACCGGCGACATGCCCGTCGAAGCGGACCTTGGGCTGGTAGTGGAGTTCGACGTCTCCGGCGTCCAGCGCGCGGCGCAGGTCGCCGAGGAGACCGAGCCGGTCGGGGGTGTTGCTGTCGCGCTTGGACTCGTACACCTCGACGCCTGTCCGGTCGCGCTTGGCCTGGTACATCGCCACGTCGGCGCGGCGCAGCAGCCCTTCGGCGTCCAGCGCGTGGTCGGGGAAGACGGCCAGTCCGGCGCTGGCCTCCAGGACGAGGGTGAGCCCGTCGAGGTCGAGCGGGGAGGACAGATCGGCGACGAGGTGCCGGGCGATCCGCTGCGCGGACGTCGTGGAGTCGGCGGTGGGCAGCAGCACGGCGAACTCGTCGCCGCCGAGCCGCGCGGCCTCCGCGCCCCGCGGCAGGGCGAGCCGGAGCCGGTCGGCGATCTGCAACAGAAGCCGGTCCCCCGCGAGGTGACCGAGTGTGTCGTTGACGGACCGGAAGCGGTCGAGGTCGATCAGGACGAGCGCGGCGCGTGCGCCGCTGCTCTCCGCGTCCTCCAGTGCGGACCAGGTGCGCTCCAGCAGCCACTGCCGGTTGGGCAGCCCGGTGAGCGGGTCACGCAGCTGCTCCTCGGCCCTGGCCCTGGCGATCCACAGCGTGGAGTCCAGTGCGATCAGCGGTACGGCGAACAGCGGCAGCAGCAGCGGCATCGCGACGGCGACGACGCAGATCAGCGGCGCTATGCCGACGAGCGCGACGGCGACGAGGCCCTGCCGCAGCAGGGCCGTGCGGGCGACGGTCGGCAGACCGCCGGCCTGCGGTGCCAGCACGTACCAGAGCAGCAGCCGGGTGGCGCCCAGATACGCGGTGGCGGCGAGGATCACCTCGGGCGCGGCCGCGGGCTCCCAGCTGAGCGGGTCCCAGGGCCGCTCGACGGTGGGCACGACGTCGAAGAGGGCGAGCGCGAGCGCCGCCGCTCCGATGCCGAGGATGTCGACGGCGCCGTGCAGCACGCCCTGCCGCCAGCGGTTGCGGCAGGCGGCGCCGACGAGGGCCACGACGGCGAGGGAGACCAGGCCCGCCGCCACCCAGCCGAACAGGAGCAGGGTGGCGAGGGTGAGCGCGGCACCCGATCCCGCGCCGCCCCACCAGCGGTCGCGGCCGAGGGCGACGAGATGCCCGACGATGATCCCGGTGAGCACGGCGAGCGACCAGCCGACGGTGCCTGTGGGGAAGAGCGCGTGCCCCTCTTGGAGGGCCCGTACGACTCCGATGCCCAGCACGAGCGCGGCAGTTGCCACGACGGCCGCGGGCAGACCGGGTTTCCTGCCCACCAGGGCCGCGAGTGCACGCGGCCGTGAGACCGGGGCGGCGCTCTCGGTCGGTTTCATTCCCGTCCCTCTCACAGCCGGCGGTGCCTCGCGATGGCTCCCGTTGTCATGCCACCACGACTGAATCCCACCACGCAGCCGTGCACGACAGGCGCACATTTCAACAGTAGGCCGCGGGAGACCTGCACGGGCAGCGCTCTACAGCTCTTGCCCGAATGCGACCCGGCCACCCTTAACCATCTGGTATGCGGTGAACGCGTGACCTGTACTGGGCGTTCCACCGGCGCTCCGGGCGTCCGGATCCTGCCCCTCGTGCCGCGCCGGTGCGCCTCATGCGCCCCCGTCGAGCGCCCGTCCGAGCCCCTTTTGTCATGCCTCCTCGGTCACAGCAGCCTCACGAGCCGCCTCCGGTCCCTCTTCGAGAAGGACCGCGAAGCCCGACTCGTCCAGAACCGGCACCTTCAACTGCACGGCCTTGTCGTACTTGGAGCCGGGATTGTCACCGACCACCACGAAGCTCGTCTTCTTCGATACGGAACCGGCCACTTTCGCTCCGAGGCTCTGGAGCGCTTCTTTTGCGCCATCCCTGGTGTGGTTCTCCAGCGTTCCGGTGACGACGACCGTCAGCCCTTCGAGGGGACGCGGCCCCGCGTCCTCCCCCGGGCCGTGCTCCTCCATCCGCACGCCCGCCGCACGCCACTTGCGCAGGATCTCGCGGTGCCAGTCCTCCTCGAACCACTGCTTGAGCGCGGCGGCGATGGTCGGGCCGACGCCGTCGACGGCCGCGAGCTCCTCCTCCGTCGCCTGCTCGATGCGGTCGATGGACCGGAACTCACGGGCGAGCGCCTCGGCGGCCACCGGGCCCACATGACGGATCGACAGCCCCGTGATGATCCGGGCCAGCGGACGCTCCTTGGCCGCCGCGATGTTCTCCAGCATCGCCACGGCGTTCCTGCGCGGCTCGCCCTTCTGGTTGGCGAACACCGTCGCGATCTTGTCCTCGCCGGTCTTCTGGTCCCGCTTGGGAAGGCCGCTGTCCTGGTCGAGGACGTACGCCTTGATGGGCAGCAGCTTCTCCATGGTGAGGTCGAACAGGTCGCCCTCGTCGGCGAGCGGCGGCTCCGCGGGCTCCAGCGGCTGGGTGAGCGCCGCGGCCGCGACGTAACCGAAGTGCTCGATGTCGAGAGCCCTGCGCCCCGCCAGGTAGAAGAGCCGCTCCCGCAACTGGGCAGGACACGAGCGGGCGTTGGGGCAGCGCAGGTCGACGTCGCCCTCCTTCATGGGGCGCAGGGCGGTGCCGCACTCGGGGCACTCGGCCGGCATCACGAACTCCCGCTCGCTGCCGTCCCGCAGATCCACCACGGGGCCGAGGATCTCGGGGATGACGTCACCGGCCTTGCGCAGCACCACCGTGTCGCCGATGAGAACGCCCTTGGCCTTGACCACGTCCTGGTTGTGCAGGGTCGCGAACTCGACCTCGGAGCCCGCCACCGTCACCGGCTCGACCTGTGCGTACGGGGTGACGCGACCGGTTCGGCCGACTCCGACGCGGATGTTGACCAGCTTGGTGTTGACCTCCTCCGGCGCGTACTTCCAGGCGATCGCCCAGCGCGGCGCACGCGCGGTCGACCCCAGACGGCCCTGCAGCGGGATCTCGTCGAGCTTGACCACGACCCCGTCGATCTCGTGCTCGACGGAGTGGCGGTGCTCCCCGAAGTAGGCGATGAACTCCCGCACCTCGTCGAGCGAGCCGACCACCTTGTTGTGCCGGGCGGTGGGCAGGCCCCACTCACGGAGCAGGTCGTACGCCTGGGAGAGCCGGTCGATCGTCAGGCCCTCACGGGCGCCGATGCCATGCACCACCATGCGCAGCGGCAGCGTGGCGGTGACCTTGGGGTCCTTCTGGCGCAGTGAACCGGAGGCCGAGTTCCGCGGGTTGGCGTAGGGCTGTTCGCCGGCTGCCACACGGCGGGCGTTGAGCTCCTGGAACTGCTCCATCGGGAAGTAGACCTCGCCGCGGATCTCCACGAGGCCGGGGATGCGGTCGCCCTTGAGCCGCTTGGGGATTCCGGCGATGGTCCGGACGTTCGGAGTGATGTCCTCGCCCACGCGCCCGTCGCCGCGGGTCGCCGCACGGGTCAGCCGGCCCTTCTCGTAGGTGAGGTTGACCGCGAGGCCGTCGACCTTCAGCTCGCACAGGAAGTGGTAGCCGGGGGCGCCGACGTCACGGGCGACGCGCTCGGCCCAGGCGGCCAGCTCCGCTTCGTCGAAGGCGTTGTCCAGGGAGAGCATCCGCTCGCGGTGCTCGACCTTGGTCAGTTCGGTCTCGTAGTCCCCCGCGACCTTCTGGGTCGGGGAGTCGGGCGTGCGCAGCTCCGGATGGCGCTCCTCGAGCCCTTCGAGCTCCCGGAGGAGCTTGTCGAACTCGGCGTCGCTGATGACGGGGCTGTCCTTCACGTAGTACCGGAAGCGGTGCTCCTCGATCTGCTCGGACAGGAGCGCGTGCTCCTCCCGTGCCTGGGCGGGCAGGTTCGTCTGCTGTTCGCCGGCCACCGTTTCGTCCTCCCGTTGTCCGTGCACCCGTTACTCAGGGTTGTCCGCGAGGGATCTCGCGGCGCGGACGCAGTGGGCGAGCGCCGCGCGGGCGTACGCGGGCGAGGCGCCCGCGAGCCCGCACGTCGGAGTGATCACGATCGACTCGGCGAGAGTCCCCGGATTCAGCCCCAGCCTGCGCCACAGTGTCCGTACACCCTTGACGATATCGGCGCCCACCGACAATCCGGCCGACGCGGCGTCCGTGGAGGGGACGATGCCCGCGAAGAGCTTCGTGCCGCCTTCCACCGCCTCACCGATGGACTCCTCGTCACGTTCCGTGAGCAGTCCGAAATCGAACGAGATTCCCTGCACGCCGGCGCGGCGCAGCAGCGCGAACGGCACGTCCGGTGCACAGGAGTGCACGACCACCGGTCCCTCCGCGGCGGCCATGACCTCCCGCAGGGTGCTCTCGACGACCTGCCGGTCGATTGCGCGGTACGTGCGGTAGCCGCTGGCGGTCCTGACCTGGCCGCGCAGCACGGCCGTGAGCGACGGCTCGTCGAGCTGGAGCACGACACGGGCTCCGGGGACCCGGCGGCGCACCTCGGCGAGATGGTCACGCAGTCCCTCGGCGAGGGAGGCGGCGAGGTCCCGGCACGCGCCGGGGTCGCCGAGCGCGGCCTCGCCGCCGCGCCGTTCGAGGGCGGCGGCGAGCGTCCACGGGCCGACGGCCTGCACCTTCAGCGGGCCCTCGTAGCCCTGGGTGAACTCCTCGAGCGCGTCGAGGTCCTCGCCCATCCAGGAGCGGGCCCTGCGGGTGTCGCGGCCGGGCCGGTCGCTGATCCGCCAGCCGCTCGGCTCCACATGGGCGTACATCTCGACGAGGAGGCCGACGGTCCGGCCGATCATGTCGGCGCCCGGCCCCCGGGCGGGCAGTTCCGCCAAGTGGACAAACTCCTCGAAGGACCCGGTGACCGTCCTCGCCGCCTCGCGTGCGTCGCCGCCGGGCAGGGAGCCCACGCCGGTCGCGGGGCCCCATCGGAACTCGTTCTTCTCGCTCACCCCGGCAGCGTACGTGCCGCCGCGCTCAGCGCCCCGGCCGCACCGTCAGATCGTTGATCTCCGCGTCGCGCGGCAGGTCCAGCGCGGTCAGGATCGCCGTGGCGACCGACTCGGGGTCGATCCAGCGGGCGGGGTCGTACTCCTTGCCCTCCTGCGAGTGCACCTTGGCCTGCATGGGGCTCGCGGTACGCCCCGGGTAGACGGAGGTGACCCGCACTCCGGCGGCGTGCTCCTCGTGCCGCAGGGAGTCCGCGAGGGCCTTCAGGCCGTGCTTGGAGGCGGCGTACGCGCCCCACTCGGCGTGGGCGGCGAGGCCGGCGCCGGAGTTGACGAAGACCACATGGCCCTGCGCGGCCCGCAGTTGGGGAAGGAACAGCCGGGTCAGCTCGGCGGGCGCGATCAGGTTCACGTTGAGCTGCTGGTGCCAGGTCTTCGGACGCAGGTCGCCGACCGGTCCGAGGTCGACGATGCCCGCGATGTGCAGCAGTGAGTCGACGCTCTCGGGCATGGACTGGTGCCCGAGGGCCCAGGAGATCCGGTCGGGGTCCGCCAGGTCGGCGACAAGCGTGCCGGCTCCCGGGTAGCGCGCCTCGAACTCCTTGGCCCGGCCCGCGTCGCGCGCGACGAGGACGACATCGTCGCCCCGCTCGTGCAGACGACGGGCGACGGCCGCGCCGATGCCGGATCCTGCGCCGGTGATCAGATGGGTGGTCATGCCCGCCATGCTCGCACTACTGGATGCCGGCGGACTCCTCGAGGTACGCCATGGCACCGGCGCCGTCCTCGGCGAAGAACACGAGGTCGGTCAGCGGCAGGGGCAGGAAGCCCTCGTCCTCCATCCGCTGGAACTGTTGCTTGAGGCCGTCGTAGAACCCCGCGGCGTTGAGCAGGACGACCGGCTTGGCGTGATGGCCGTGCTTCTTCAGCTCCAGGATCTCGGTCGCCTCGTCGAGCGTCCCTGTGCCACCGACCATGATCACGACGGCGTCGGACCTGGCGAGCAGCAGCGCCTTGCGCTCCGCGAGGTCCTTGGCGATCACCATCTCGTCGGCGTTCGCCCGCGCCTTGGCCTGAAGGAACTCGACGGAGACGCCGACCAGCCGCCCGCCGGACTCCTGCACGCCGTCCGCCACGACCTTCATAAGCCCGCTCTCCGAACCGCCCCACACCAGTGTGTGACCGCCCTTGCCGATGAGCTCGGCGAACTCGCGGGCGGGGCGGGTGTAGCGCTCGTCGAGATCGGCGGCGGAGAGGAAGACGCAGATGTTCATGCGACCACCGTAAAGGGGGGCACCGACATCTCTGACGAAATCTTCGCGCCGGAGCGATGAGTTCTCGCGAGCGGCCCGGTCAGCCCTCTCATGGACACCACCATGAGCACGGCTGTGATGAAGGCCGAGTCCGCGGACGGCACCCTCATCGCCTACGAACGGCGCGGCAGCGGACCGGCGTTGGTCCTGGTGGGCGGAGCGCTGCGCACGGCCGCCTCCGACGCGCCGCTGGCCGAGCTGCTCGCCCCGCATTTCAGCGTGTTCACGTACGACCGCCGTGGCCGGGGAGCGAGTGGCGACACGGCCCCGTACGCGGTGCGGCGCGAGATCGAGGACCTCGCCGCCGTCATCGGGGCGGCGGGCGGACGGGCCGCCGTCCACGCCATCTCCTCGGGTGCGGCGCTGGCGTTGCGCGCCGCGGCGGCCGGGTTGCCGATCACCCAAATCTCCGTCTACGAACCGCCGTTCGAGACCGACCCGGCGGCCGCGCACGGCACCACCGAGTACGTCGGCCGGATGACGGCCCTCCTCGCCGACGGGCGGCGGGGTGACGCGCTCGCCGCTTTCCTGGCCGCGACGGGGACGGCCGAGGAGACGGTCGCCGGGCTCCGCCAGCTGCCGGTGTGGTCCTGCATGGAGGCGCTGGCGCACACCTTGGTGTACGACCATGAGGTGATGGGCGACGGCATGGTGCCCACGGCGCTCCTCGCCACCATCACGGCCCGTGTGATGGTGGTCGACGGTGGCGCGAGCCCCGTCGGGATGCGCGAGGCCGCCCGCGCCGTGGCGACGGCCCTCCCCCGAGGCCGCCACCGCACCTTGACGGGCCAGACGCACGAAGTGGCCCCGCACGTACTGGCGCCGACGCTGGTCCGGTTTCTTCGCCGAATGACGGGCACCGCGCGGGAGGCGACGCGCCCCGGCCCCATGGACCCGGGCGTGGCCGGAAGTGCCGCCCGACCACGGCCGGTTGGCGCCGATCATGTCCCTGACCACACTTGTAGAGTGCCTGGCATGAGCCGAGTGACCGTCAACGGTGCAGCGATCCACTACAGCGACCAGGGCCCTGTCGACGGCGTGCCTGTCGTCCTCGTCCACGGGCACCCTTTCAACCGCTCCCTCTGGGCGCCCCAGGCCGAGGCCCTGACCGCGGCCGGATACCGCGTGATCACCCCCGACCTGCGCGGTTACGGCGAGAGCGAAGTGATCCCCGGCAAGACTCTGCTCTCCGACTTCGCCGACGACATCGCGGGCCTCCTCGACCGACTCGGTCTCGAGCGCGTCGTGGTCGGCGGGGTCTCCATGGGCGGCCAGATCGCGATGGAGTTCCAGCGTTCGTACGCGCCGCGCGTGCGGGCGCTCGTCCTGTCGGACACGTCCCCGGTCGCGGAGACGGAGGAGGGCAAGGCCTTCCGCAACAGCCTCGCCGACAGGCTGCTCGCGGAGGGCATGGACGGCTACGCGGACGAAGTGATCGACAAGATGCTGGCGGCGTACAACGTCACGGCGATGCCGGAGGTCGCGGCGCGGGTGCTGACGATGATGCGCACGACCGCGCCCGAGGGCGCGGCCGCGGCCCTCCGCGGCCGCGCGGAACGGCCCGACTACCGCGACACGCTGGCCGCGGTGCAGACGCCGGTGCTGATCGTCGTCGGGACGGACGACGCGTACACCCCGGTCTCCGACGCGGAGGCGATGCGTGCTCTGGTCCCGCACGCCACGCTCACGGTGATCGAGAGCGCAGGGCACCTTCCGGGGGCCGAGCAGCCCGCGCGGTTCAACGCGGCACTGCTGGCGTTCCTGAAGGAGCAGGTGGCCTAGCGCATCCCCTTCCGGACCTTGCCGGGTCCGTCCCGTTCCGTACAGTTCGTCCGGATCCGGGCGGGTCCGACCGGATCCGGACAGGGATGCCTAGGCGACGGCCGTCGCCCGCCGGGTCGTCGTCGCGATCGTCGCCGAGCCGACCACCCGCGTGCCGTCGTAGAGTACGACCGCCTGTCCGGGGGCCACGCCGCGGACCGGCTCGGTGAAGGTGACCCGCAGCTCCGAGCCGTCGACCAGCTCTGCCGTCACCTCCGTCTCGCCGCCGTGGGCGCGCAGCTGGGCGGTGTACGTGCCGGGCCCCTCCGGGGCCGCGCCGCACCAGCGGGGCTTGATCGCGGTCAGGGCCGTGACGTCGAGGGCCTCGACCGGGCCGACGGTCACCGTGTTGTTCACCGGGGAGATGTCGAGGACGTAGCGCGGCTTGCCGTCCGGCGCGGGGTGGCCGATGCGCAGGCCCTTGCGCTGCCCGATGGTGAACCCGAAGGCGCCGTCGTGACTGCCGAGCTTCGTACCCGACTCGTCGACGATGTCGCCCTCCGCGGTGCCGAGGCGGTCCGCCAGGAAGCCCTGGGTGTCACCGTCGGCGATGAAGCAGATGTCGTGGCTGTCGGGCTTCTTCGCGACCGCGAGCCCGCGCCGCTCGGCCTCCGCCCGGATCTCGTCCTTGGTGGTCAGCGTGTCGCCGAGCGGGAACATCGCGTGCGCGAGCTGCCTCTCGTCGAGGACGCCCAGCACGTACGACTGGTCCTTGGCCATGTCGCTGGCGCGGTGCAGCTCGCGGCTGCCGTCGTCCTTCAGGACCACGGTGGCGTAGTGGCCGGTGCACACCGCGTCGAAGCCCAGCGCGAGGGCCTTGTCGAGCAGCGCGGCGAACTTGATCTTCTCGTTGCAGCGCAGGCACGGGTTGGGCGTGCGGCCCGCCTCGTACTCGGCGATGAAGTCCTCGACGACGTCCTCGCGGAAGCGTTCTGCCAGGTCCCACACGTAGAAGGGGATGCCGATGACGTCCGCGGCACGGCGGGCGTCGCGCGAGTCCTCGATGGTGCAGCAGCCGCGGGCACCCGTGCGGAAGGACTGCGGGTTCGCGGAGAGCGCCAGGTGCACACCGGTCACGTCGTGACCGGCCTCTGCCGCGCGGGCGGCGGCGACGGCGGAGTCCACGCCGCCGGACATGGCGGCGAGGACACGGAGGGGACGCTGGGAAGTCTCAGTCATAGCGCTACCAGGGTACGGGTGCCGGGGAACCGAAAGCTCGCGAGTATGCGTTGTGACCGTCATGGGCAGCGACAACAAGCATGGCGGGGACGGCAGGAAGCGCGGCGTGAGCCGGCGGGCCGTGCTGATCGGCGGCGGGGCGGCGGTCATCGGCGGGGGCGTCCTCGTTGAGGAGGAGCTGCGCCGGCTGTGGCGGGGCATGCCGTGGGTGCGCACTCCGCGCAAGGAGGGTGAGATCGACCACGCGGGCGCGCAGTGGGTCGCGGCCAACGCGGCGAACTGGCGGCTGGCCGACCGCCCCGACGACTACGAGATCGACCGGGTCGTCATCCATGTCGTGCAGGGCAGCTATCCGACCGCGCTCAAGGTCTTCAGGGACCCTCTGCACGGCGCGGCGACCCACTACGTGGTGCGCAAGGACGGTCATGTGGCGCAGATGATCCGCGAGCTCGACGTCGCGTACCACGCCGGAAACCGCTCGTACAACGAGCGCAGCATCGGCATAGAGCACGAGGGCTTCGTGGACCGGCCGCAGGACTTCACCGACGCGATGTACCGCGGCTCGGCGAAGCTGACGGCGGACATCTGCGTGCGCCACGGCATAGCGGTGGACCGGGAGCACATCGTGGGACATGTCGAGGTCCCGGGGACGGACCACACCGACCCGGGGCCGCACTGGGACTGGCCGAAGTACATGAAGCTCGTCGCGGCGGAGATGCCGGCGGCCCGGCGGGCGGCGGAGGCGACGGAGAACAGCGCCTGAGCCGACCACGCCCGGGCACCAGGGCGCCGGTGCGGGGCGCCCGGGCGTCGCTGTCGCCCCGGTTTCGAGCAGGGCCGCGCTAGCTCAGGCCCGCTGTACGCGCCCGTTCGACCGCCGGGCCGATGGCCTGGGCGACGGCTTCCGCGTCGGCCTTCGTCGAGGTGTGGCCGAGGCTGAAGCGCAGGGTGCCGCGGGCGAGGTCCGGGTCCGTGCCGGTGGCGAGCAGGACGTGGCTGGGCTGCGCGACGCCGGCGGTGCAGGCGGAGCCGGTGGAGCATTCGATGCCCTGGGCGTCGAGCAGCAGGAGCAGCGAGTCGCCCTCGCAGCCCGGGAAGGTGAAGTGCGCGTTGGCGGGCAGCCGGTTGTCCGGGTCGCCGCCGAGGATCGCGTCGGGGACGGCGGTCCGCACGGCGCGCACGAGGTCGTCGCGCAGGGAGCCGATGTCGCGGGCGAAGTCCTCGCGGCGTTCGGCGGCCAGCCGGCCGGCCACCGCGAAGGCGGCGATGGCCGGGGCGTCGAGGGTGCCGGAGCGCACGTGGCGTTCCTGGCCGCCGCCGTGCAGGACGGGGACGGGGCTGTACTCGCGGCCGAGCAGCAGGGCGCCGATGCCGTAGGGGCCGCCGATCTTGTGTCCGGAGACCGTCATCGCCGCGAGCCCCGACGCGGCGAAGTCCACATCGAGCTGTCCGAAGGCCTGGACCGCGTCGGCGTGCAGCGGTACGCCGAACTCCTTCGCCACGGCCGCGAGTTCGGCGACCGGCATGACGGTACCGATCTCGTTGTTGGCCCACATGACGGTGGCGAAGGCAACGTCGTCCGGGTTCCGGCCGATGGCCTCGCGCAACGCCTCGGGGTGGACCCTGCCGTACGGATCGACGGGCAGGTACTCGACGGTCGCGCCCTCGTGTTCGCCGAGCCAGTCCACCGCGTCGAGCACGGCGTGGTGCTCGACCGGGCTGGCCAGTACGCGGGTGCGGGCGGGGTCGGCGCCGCGGCGTGCCCAGTACAGGCCCTTCACGGCGAGGTTGTCCGCCTCGGTACCGCCCGAGGTGAAGACGACTTCACTCGGCCTGGCGCCGAGGGCCTCCGCGAGCGTCTCGCGGGCCTCCTCGACGGTACGGCGGGCCCGTCGCCCGGCTGCGTGGAGTGCGGACGCGTTGCCGGTGACGGAGAGCTGGGCGGTCATCGCCTCGACGGCCTCCGGCAGCATCGGAGTGGTCGCGGCGTGGTCGAGGTAAGCCATGGTGGCCTCGATTCTACGAGGCTCCGTGGGGGCGCGGACGCGGCGCAGGGGCGCACGGGCCCCGGGCCTGCGCCCCGGGCTGGACGGGTGGGGGGCCGGGAGCGGCTCTGTCCCGGCCGGGACCGTCGGCGATCAGCCTCCGAAGCCCCAGACGACCGTGCCGTTGACGGTCACGAGCACGGCGAGCACCACGAGATCGGCGACGCCGAGGGCAAGGCCGACGAGTGCGCGGCCGCGGCGTACGGTGCCGCGCCGGAGGGCGAGCGCCGCGAGCACGACGGCGGTGGGGCCGAGCACGATGTTCATCACGAGCAGCCCGACGAGGCCGAGCACGAAGGCCGCGACAGCCATGCCGTCGGCGTCCTTGCGGCCTTCCGCCGCGGGGCCGTCCCCCGGGCCGTTCGCGACCGTCGGCGCCTCAGGGGCGTCTTCGGCGCCGGCTGCCGCGGATGGGCGGCGGTCGCCGCCGTGGGGCCGGGGACGTACGAGTTCGGCGAGTTGCATGACGTCTCTCCTTCCGGTTCCGGTACGAGGACTGTGCGGGCGGTTCAGTCGCGGCGGGCCCGGCCGCGCTCGCGCACGGCGAAGACGAGCAGCCAGCAGCCGATGGCGGAGGCTGCCACCAGCGAGACGGACGCGGGGAGTTGGACCACGGCGCCCAGCATGATTCCGAGCAGAAGAAGTGCTGCTACAAGGGCGATCATCGTCATCCTTTCGGCGACTTCTGGGTGAACACTTGTAAGTACGATTGTTCACTGACTGGCGAGTCTACTCTTTCCTTCTTCGGAGAACGGTTGTTTACTCGATGTCATGAGTCACACCGCCGGCATCCGTCAGGCCCAGAAGCAGAAGACCCGGCAGGCCCTCCTCGACGCCGCGCTGGAGCTGCTCGAGGAGCAGAGCCTGAGCAGCCTCGGGCTGCGCGAGGTCACTCGGGCCGTGGGTGTCGCGCCGACCGCGTTCTACCGGCACTTCCGCGACACGGCGGACCTCGGGGTGGCGCTGGTCGAGGCGACGCTCGGCAGCCTGCACCTCACGATCGGGGAGGCACTGCGCGAGCCGCACGACGAGGCCCGCATCGAGCGGACCGTGGCGCTGGTCGCCGGACTCGTCCGCACCTTCCCCGCCCACGTCCGCTTCATCGCCCGCGAGCGGCACGGCGGCGTGGCGGCGGTCCGCGCGGCGATAGGCGAGCAACTCGACCGTTTCTCCGAGGAGGTGGCGGCCGCTTTCGCCGACGAACCGGAGTCGGCCGGCTGGAGCGAGGAGGACCTCCGCATGCTGGCCGGCGTGTACGTCGACCACATGGTGATGACGGCCTCGTCCTTCCTGGAGGCCGGCCCCGGCGGCGAGGACAGGGTCCGCGCCCTGGCCGTACGGCAGTTGCGCCTCATCAGCCTCGGCCGCCGCCACTGGCTGGACGCGCCCTGACCTTCCTGCCGGAAACGCACCGGCTGCCTCCCACCACAGAGGGCGGGAGGCAGCCGGAGACGTTGTTGACGGCGGGGCGCGCCGATGCGGCAGGACCCGCAGGGCCGCAGGGCCGCAGGGCCGCAGGGCCGCAGGCGGGGCTACTGGCCCCGAGGGGCCTTGGCCAGCTGGCGGGACTGGGCCACCAGACGGTCCGCGGAGTCCCAGACGTCCGCGTCCTCCTCCAGGAAGCCGCCTGCCAGGTTCCGCGTGGTGATCGAGACCCGCAGCGGCCCGGGCGCCGGGCGGCAGCGGATGTGGGTGGTCAGCTCGACCGTCGGGGTCCAGCCCGAGAGCCCGAGCTCGAACGACGTCGGCGGCAGCGCGTCCACCGTCAGCAGCAGGGACAGCGGGTCCGCGTCGCGGCCGTCCGCGAGACCGAACCAGCCCCGCATCTCGCCCTTGCCGGAGGGCGCGCCGATCGCCCATCCGACCGTCGCCGGGTCCAGCTTGATGTCGAGCCGCTCGGTGATCGCCGAGCTGCCGGGTATCGAAGGCTGCCCGTCGGCGGGTCCGAGGCACTGCTCGAGCGGCGGGATCGCCGGGGGCACGGCGGCGGTGCGGACGTCGTCGGGCAGCGAGTCCAGGTCGCCGTAGGTGGCCAGCACACGGATCCGCTCGACCTCGGTCCCGTCCTCCTCGTACTGGAAGAGCGAGGCCTGACCGGTGGAGAGCGTGCGGCCGGTGCGCACGGTCTGGGTGCGTATCACCGCGGGCCCCGGCTGGGAGGCCGTGAGGTAGTGCGCCGACACGGAGAAGGGGTCGGGGTGCGGCAGCGCGTCACCGAGCGCCCGGCCCATGAGGGCCAGCAGATAGCCGCCGTTGACGGCGTGAATGATCGTCCAGCCCGCCGAGAGTTCCACGTCGTAGACGCCGTCCGCGCGCCGCGTGATCGCCGTGTCCCGGTCGAATTCACTGTTGCCGACGGTCGCCTGAGTCGCTGCTTCAGCCATGGCGGTACGGTACAACAGACAACTACTAAGCGGTAGCTTTGCGCGCTGCGTCACACCGGTGCCACGCGACCCGGCCGCTCCTCGTCAGGCGCCGGTCCTCACTCGCTCGCCTCCGAACGCCGGTTCCAGGCACGCGGCGCCCGCCAGTGGAAACGCATCGCCAGCAGCCGCAGGACGAACGCCGTCACCACGGCCAGCCCGCTCGTGAACGGGTTCAGCGCCTCGAAGCGGATGCACAGCACCACCATCGCCGCACCCACCATCGCGGGCACGGCGTAAAGGTCACGGTCCCAGCGCAGCAGCGAGGGCACCTCGTTGGCCAGCACATCGCGCAGCACACCGCCGCCGACGGCCGTGGCGAGCCCGAGGGTGGCGGATGAGGTGAGTCCGAGACCGTACTCGTACGCCTTGGTCGTCCCCGTCACGCAGAAGAGGCCCAGCCCGGCCGCGTCGAACACGTTGACCGCCACCTGGATCCGCTCCACGTGCGGGTGCAGGAAGAACACCAGCGCCGTCGCGACCAGCGGCGTGACGAAGTACCCGAGATCGGTGAAGGCCGCGGGCGGTACGGCCCCGATGATCAGGTCGCGCAGCAGCCCACCGCCCAGCGCCGTGACCTCGGCGAGGACGGCCATGCCGAACACGTCGAAGTTCTTGCGGACGGCGAGCAGTGCCCCGGAGATCGCGAAGACGAAGATGCCGACGATCTCGAGAGCATGCTGGACGGAGGGGGTGAACAGTTCTTGGAGCACCGGACAGTTCTACAACGCCCGGTGCTCCAAGATGTGCGGCGGTCCGTCAGCCGGTCTTTGCCGACTCCACGCCGGAGGCGTCCGACTCCGGAGCGTCGGCCTCTTCGGCGGCGTCCCCACCGGCATCGGCGTCGCCCGCAGGATCCACGTCCTCCGCCTTCGCGGGAGCATCGGTCTCCGCGCCGTGGGTCTCGACCGGAGCGTCGGTCTCGGCCGAAGCCTGGTCCTCGACATCGGCGTCGGCGTCGGCCTTGGCCGGCTCCTCGACCTCCGCGGAGTCGTGCTCCCGCTCCTGCTCCTTCTTCTTCGCCGCCGGCTCGTCGCCCGACGACTGCGCCGGGATCGCGACCTTGTCGGCGTCGGGGCCCTCCGCCGCGACGGCCTTGGTCTCCGTGACCGCCTCGATGCCGGTCGGGCGCGTCAGCTCCAGCGTCCCCGCCTCGATCTCGGCCGCGAAGTGGCACGCCACCTTGTGCCCGTCACCGACGTCCGTCAGCACCGGGCGTTCGGCCGCGCACCTGTCCTGGGCCCAGGGGCACCGGGTGTGGAAGCGGCAGCCCGCCGGCGGGTTGGCCGGCGAGGGCAGGTCACCCTGGAGCAGGATCCGCTCGCGGCGGTCCTCCACCTCGGGGTCGGGCACCGGGACCGCCGACATGAGCGCCTTGGTGTACGGGTGCTTGGGCCCCGCGTACAGCGCGTCGCTCGGCGCCTCCTCCACGAGGGAGCCGAGGTACATGACCCCGATGACGTCCGAGATGTGCCGGACGACCGCCAGGTCGTGGGCGATGACGAGGTACGTCAGGCCCATCGACTCCTGGAGCTCCTCCAGCAGGTTGATCACCTGCGCCTGCACCGACACGTCGAGCGCCGAGACCGGCTCGTCGCAGATGATCACGTCGGGCTCGAGGACCAGCGCACGGGCGATGCCGATGCGCTGGCGCTGACCGCCGGAGAACTCGTGCGGGTAGCGGGAGAGCGCGTTGGTGGGCAGGCCGACCTTGGCGAGGATCTCCTTGATCCTCTCCCGGCGCTCCTCCTGGTCCTTGCCGATCCCGTGCGCGGCCATGCCCTCGCTGAGGATCGACTCGATGTTCTGCCGCGGGTTGAGGCTGCCGAGCGGGTCCTGGAAGACCATCTGCAGACGCCGGCGGTACCGGCGCATCTCCTCCTCCGGCAGCTTCGCCAGGTCCGTCCCGTCGAAGACGACCTCGCCGTCGGTGATGTCCACGAGACGCAGCACACCGCGGCCGAGCGTCGTCTTGCCACAGCCGGACTCGCCCACCAGCCCGTACGTCTGACCGGCCTCGACCTTCAGCGACACACCGTCGACGGCGTAGACATGGCCGACCGTGCGGTTGAAGAGGACGCCCTTCCTGACGGGGAAGTGGACCTTCACATCGTCGAGTTCGAGCAGGCTCATGCCGAGACCTCCGCCTTGGGCTTGGGAAGGACCGGGTTGACGCAACGCACCTGGTGTCCGGCCGCGCGTGGTTCGGTCAGTTCGGGTGTGCCGGTCAGGCACTCCATCGTGTAGTAGTCGCAGCGCGGCGCGAACGCGCAGCCGTCCGCCCAGGCGATCCGGTCGTTGATGGATCCGCGGATGGGGCTGAGCGGTTCGCCGCGCGGCGCGTCCAGCCGGGGGATGGACCCGAGCAGACCGTGCGCGTACGGGTGGGTGGGGTGCGCGAACAGCTCGCGGCGGCCCGCGGATTCGACGGCCCGGCCCGCGTACAGCACGTTGACCTGGTCGCAGAGGCCGGCCACGACGCCCAGGTCGTGGGTGATCATCAGCAGGGCGGTGCCCTCCTGGTCGACCAGTTCCTTGAGCAGTTCCAGGATCTGCGCCTGGATGGTCACGTCGAGCGCGGTCGTCGGCTCGTCGGCGATGAGCAGCCGGGGAGCGCACGCGACGGCCATGGCGATGAGCGCGCGCTGGCGCATACCGCCGGACAGCTGGTGCGGGTACTCCTTGAGCCGCCGGGTCGGGTCGGGGATGCCGACCCGGTCCAGCAGGTTCGCCGCTTCCTTGCGGGCGGCCTCGCCCTTGAGCCCGCGGTGGCGTTCGAGGATCTCGGTGACCTGGACGCCGATGGGGACGACCGGGTTCAGCGAGGACAGCGGGTCCTGGAAGATCATCGCCAGCTGGCTGCCGCGCATGTCCCGCAGCTTGCGCGGGCTCATGCTCAGCAGGTCCTTGCCGTCGAACTCCGCGCGCCCGCCGACCTTCACGCCCTTGCCGGGCAGCAGGCCCATCAGGGCGAGCGAGGTCACGGACTTGCCGCAGCCCGACTCGCCCACGAGGCCCACGACCTGGCCCTGGTCGACGTCGAACGAGACGCCGTCGACGGCCGTGGAGTCCTTGCGGCCCTTGGCGGTGAAGGTGACGCTGAGTTCTTCAACTGAGAGCAGTGCCATGGGACTTCAGCCTCGCAGCTTCGGGTCGAGGGCTTCGCGCGTGGCCTCGCCGAGCAGGGTGAAGCCGAGGGCGGTGATGATGATGCCGATGGCGGGGTAGGCCGCCATCATGGGCTCGTTGTCGAAGAACCGTTCGGCCTGGGCGAGCATGACGCCCCACTCCGGGATCGCCGGATCCGGGTTGCCGAGGCCCAGGTAGGACAGGGCCGCGGCCTCGATGATCGCGGTGGCGAGGCTGAGCGTCGCCTGGACGATCACCGGGCTGAGCGAGTTCGGCAGGATCTGCGTGAAGACGATCCGCTTCTTCCTGATGCCGAGCGCCTTCGCCGCGAGTACGTAGTCGGAGCTGCCCTGCACCAGCATCGAACCGCGCAGCAGCCGCGCGAAGATCGGGATCTGCACGACGCCGACCGCGATCATCACGGTGGTCAGCGACTGCCCCATCACCGCGGCGATGGAGACCGCCAGCAGCAGCGACGGCAGCGACAGCATGATGTCGGTGAAGCGCATGATCACCGTGTCGACGCGCTCGCCGGCCCTGCCGCCGAGCGTCGCGGCCGCCCCGGAGAGCACACCGATGAGGGCGCCGACGATCAGACCGATCAGCATCGACACGACGCCGACCATCAGGGTCTGCCGGGCTCCGACCAGGATCCGGGAGAACATGTCGCGGCCCAGGTGGTCGAGGCCGAACCAGTTCCCGTCGCGCGCGCCGACGAATTCGCCCCTGTTGGCGAAGACTTCGCCCCGCCACGTCTGGGCGGACGGGCTGTGCGGAGCGATCCACGGTCCGATGATCGAGAGGATCACGAACAACGCGATGATGACGCCGCCGATGATCGCCATCTTGCTGGACCGCAGCCGCCGCATGGCCTCGCGCCACAGGCTGGCGCCGCTGGTGGTCTCGGAGGTCTGCATCAGCTCGGCGAGCCGATCGATCTTGTCGGCCTTCTTCGTCATGGTCGTCACGTCAGTGCACCCGCACTCTCGGGTCGATGATGCTGTACGCGAGGTCGACCAGCAGGTTGATGAGGACGTACACCATCGCGATAAAGAGGATGAACCCGACGAGCACCGGGTAGTCGCGGGCGTCGATCGAGGTGCGGATGAAGGAGCCGATGCCTCCGAAGGTGAAGACCGACTCGGTGAGCACCGCGCCCGAGAGGAGGCTTCCGGTGAGCAGACCCACGGCGGTGACCACAGGAAGCAGCGCATTACGCAGCACGTGACGGCCGCGAACAACGCGCTTCTCCAGGCCCTTGGACTCCGCGGTGCGGACGTAGTCCTCGCCGAGGACCTCCAGGACGCTGGCCCGCGTCATCCGCACGATCACGGCGAGCGGGATGGAGGCCAGCGCGATCGCGGGCAGGATCAGATGCTTGATCGCCGCCCAGCTGGCGTCGAGTTCACCCGTCAACAGGCCGTCCAGCACCGCGAATCCGGTGACCTCGGTGGCGTCGAGACCGCTCGGGAGTCGACCGAAGGTCGGCAGGCCGAGCGGCTCGGCCAGCACGCCCTTGAGCAGCTGCGCCAGGAAGAACACCGGAATACAGATGCCGACCAGCGATCCGGACACGGAGGCCACGTCCAGCCAGCCGCCGCGGCGCTTGGCCGCCAGGTAGCCGAGCGGGATTCCGACAACGATGGCAAGGAGGATCGCGGCGATGCTGAGTTCCACCGTTGCCGGGAAACGCGTCGTGAACTCGTCCAACACCGGTTGACCGGTCTGGACGGACGTGCCGAGGTCGCCCTCGAAGATGCGCTTGAGGAAGCGCCAGTACTGGACGTAGACGGGCTGGTCGAGCCCGAGGGCCCGGTTGATACGCGCCACTTCGGCTTCGGTCGCCCGCTCGCCCAGGATCGCTGAGGCGGGTCCGCCGGGCAGCCGGTTCAGCCAGAGGAAGAGCAGAACCGACAGGCCGAGCAGGGTGGGTATGAGCTGTAGCAGTCTTCGTACGACGAGTCGCAGCACCCCGCATGCCCCTTTCTTACGTGCGTCGATGCGGGTCCGCCCGGCCACCGAGGTTCTGTGGCCGGGCGGACCCGCTGGGGTTTCGATTACTTGAAGGAGACCTCGGCGAAGTTCTCCTGCGTCAGCGGGGAGACCTTCGGCGGGTTGACGTTCTTGGCGAAGGCGATCGCCGGCGGGGAGGCCGAGATCGGGACGCCGGGGACGTACTCCATGATCGTCTCGTTGGCCTTCTTGTAGGCCTCGACGCGACCCGCGGGGTCGGTGACCTTCGAGGCGGCGTTCACCGCGTCGAAGACCTTCTTGTCGTTGAAGCCCCACTGCTTGTCGGGCCCGGCGAACCAGGTGCCGATGAAGTTGTAGCCGTCGTTGAAGTCACCGGTCCAGCCGAGCATGTGCAGGGCGCAGGAGCCGGCCTCGGTGGCGTCCAGGTAGTCCGGGGCCCACTTCATGGCCTTCGGGGTGACCGTGATGCCGGCCTTCTCCAGGTCGGCCTTCATGCGCTCGAACATGTCCTGCGGCGCCGGCATGTAGGGGCGGGTGACCTCGGTCGGGTAGCAGAACTCGATCTTGAGCTTCTCCTCACCGGCCTTCTTGAGGAGCTCCTTGGCCTTGTTGGTGTCGAACGGGTAGGTCTTCACCTTGTCCGAGAAACCGGCCACCGTGTCGGGCATGAACTGGGACGCGGCCTTGCCGCCCTCGGGCAGCTGCGTCTTGACGATGCCCTCGCGGTCGATGGCGTGCGAAATGGCCTGCCGGACCTCGAGCTTCTTCAGCGCGGGGTTCTTCGACTGCGTCATACCGACGTAGAAGATGTTGAAGACGTCACGGGTCGGGACCTCGTAACCCTCCTTCTCCAGCGTCTTCACATCGGCCGGAGCGACCAGGTCGTAACCGTCGATGTCACCGGCCTGCAGCGCCTGCCGGCGGCCGGCCTCGGTGTCGATCGTGCGGAAGACCAGGTTCTTGACCTTGGCCTTCTCGCCCCAGTAGTCGTCGAAGCGCTCAAGGGTGACTTCCTTGTTGCCCTTGTTCCACTTCGTGATCTTGTACGGGCCGGTGCCGGCGACCGTGCCGGCCTCCTGGCTGTACTTGGGGTACGTGATCGCGTCGCCCTTGGCGGTCGCGTCCTGCTTCGCGTACTCCTTGATGGCCTTCGGCGAGTGGATCGCCAGCGCCTGGAGGGAGAAGCCGCCGGGCAGGTTCGCCGAGGGCTCGTTGACCTCGATGACCGCCGTGTTCTCGTCCTTAGCCGTGCAGGACTTGTAGTTCGGCTTGGGGGCTTCCTTGTCCTCGTTCTTGGCGAAGCCACCCATGATGGTCTGCCAGTAGTAGGAGACCGCGCTCGACTGGTAGGTGCCCTTCCAGTTGAACCAGTGGTCGTAGTTCGCGCAGACCGCGGCGGCGTTGAACGCCTCTCCGTCGTGGAACTTCACACCCTTGCGCAGGTTGAACGTCCACACCTTGCCGGCCGGGTCGCTGGACCACTTCTCGGCGAGACCGCCGACGAGCTTGCTGCCGCCGGACTCGTGCTCGAGCAGGGCCTCGAAGGCCTGACGGGTGACCCGGAAGGTCTCACCGTCGCTCGCGAGCGCAGGGTCGAGGGAGCCGGGGTCACCGGCGCCGGCGAACACGAACGTGTCCTTGTCGCCCCCCTTGTCACCGTCCTTGCCCCGCTCGCTGGCGCAGCCGGTGGCGATCAGGCCGACGGCCACCGCCGCCGTGATCGCCCGGACAGCTCCGGACTTGAATATTCGCATGGGTCCACCCCGAGGTTCCGCCGTGGGAGAGGTCTTGACGGCCGAACACTACAGACGGGAGACACCTGGGAGAACAGTCCGGATAGCGGTGATACCTACTCGAGACCCGGACACTCAACAAACCGGGCAGATACGGGACATCCCCGCCAGACGATTTAACACCCTTGACATCCGGCGGAGTTCGTTCCCGTCATTTCCGCAGCGGCCCAGCTCAGCGGGTGTGCGGCGGAGGATATCCGTACCCGCCGCCGGCGGCCGGGGCCCCCGCGTGGGCGTCGCGGTCGTAGAAGGGGCGGGCATTGACGCGCATCCACATGGTGACCGGGTCGTACTCGTCGGACATGGCCACGGTCGACACCGGCAGGCCGTCCGGCACGGCGGCCACCGACTGCCGCATCATCACCCGCACCGTCTCGACCGACTGCGGGCCGGTGTCGTAGAGATCCAGGCCGATGGCCAGGTACGCGGGCCCCACCGCGGGCTGCACCCAGGCACGCCGCAGCGAGCGGACGGCGGGGGTACGGTGGGCGTTCTGCGTGAGCAGGGCGTAGAACTGCGGGATCTCGATCGCCGGGTCCGACAGCCGCAGCGGTCCCGCCGGCATCCGGTCCAGACCCGTGGCGATACGGCGCAGATCCAGCCACGGCACGCCGACACCGCCGCCGGGCGCGTGCGGGTTCAGCCAGATGCCCCAGCGGTCCGGGTAGAGGGCGCGGGCGATGTCCCGGCCGGTGGTGACCTCGTGCGCACGGTTCCAGCCGGAGACGGCCAGCTCCTGGGGGGAGGTGACGCACGGGGCGTAACAGACGCCGTCGATCTCCATGTTGCCGTACTGGGCGTCGGGCGAGCCGGGCCGGCCGTGCCACAGCAGCATCCAGATCCGGCCGCCCGCGGGGTCGGCGAGGGCGTGCAGCAGCGCCTCGTACGCGTCGTAGCGGCCGGGAGTCACCTGGCGCAGCATGTGCTCGACCTGCCCGGCCGCCGCGGTGCCTGACGCACTCACCCTGTTCCGCCCCTCGTTCGGTCCCACCGTTCCGCACAGCCTCTGTCAGGCTGGTCAGGCCATCAAACCAGCTTAATCGGCCCTCCTGGCAAAGACTTGACCACAGGGTCTCTCTTTCGTGTCAGGCCCGAGCCCTACGCGTGCTGTCGTTGATAGAAGGGGCGCACCCGCTCGAGCATCCAGTCGGCCACCGGATCCTGCGCGACGTCGAGAAGCACCAGGTTGACCGGCCACGGCGGCTGGACCCGGCCCATGGCCCGGCCGAGGGCGTCCATGGGGGCGTTGCGCTCGACGCCCTCCCATGACGAGAGCTGCACACCGATGAAGAGTGTCGGCGCGTCGCCCTCGATGGAGGCGAGCGCGCGGCGGCCCGTCAGCACGACGCCGACGGCCTCGAACTCGCCTGCCGCGGCGGCGAGGAAGTCGACCGGCTCCTCCTGCCAGTCCGGCTCGAAGAGCCGCACCCGGCCGCCGGAGGCCGGACCCTCGAGCGGCGTCCGCCCCACCCGGCACAGTTCGGCGACCGCGGCGGGCGGCAACGGGGCGCCCACGGCGCCGCCCGGATTCACGGCGATACCGAGCTGCGGGGGCAGCCCGCGGGCGAATTCCCTGGCGGGCGCGACGGTGAACGGCATATGGGCACCGACGCACTGGAGGAACTGCTGTTCCGAACTGAAGACGGGGACATAAGCGGCGCCGTCGATCTCCATGGTCGGCAGATCGAGGTCGCGGCTCTCCTGGTTGCCGCCGTTGGGCAGCGGGACCCATATCGGGCTGCGGCCGAGCACCTCTACGAGGCGGCCGCCGGCCGCGGGGTTGCCGAGGGAGGCGGCGAGCACCTCCTCGAGCTCGTTGCCGGGCCAGCCGGTGCGGGGTATGTCCATGCGGTGTCCTTCGTGCGGGCCCCAGCGGTGGGCGGTGCGTGGTCGTGCGCGACGACCCTAGCGTCGGGGGCGTGGCCGCTGCGCGGAGCGTTTCCCCGCCCCTTCCCGCTGTACCGATGTGCGGCTCCGCCGCGTGGGGGCTCCGCCCGCCCCCGCCACCGCGCTCCGCGCGGTGCTTGCGGGGGCTCCTCGCCCTACGCCTGGCGGCGTGGGGGGACCCCCACCGCCCCCCCCCCCGCGTCTCGAACGCCGGCGAGGCTGGATTTGCCTCGGTCCGGCGGAGGCCTGAGCCGCCTGCGAAGGCTCGGGCCGCCGCAGGCGGGTCCGGAACCTGGCAGGCGAAGAGCTCAGCCGCGGCAGGCACGGCTGCAAATTCCATCAGCGGAGTCCGAGCCCGGCGCGGCCGACGCAGGCCGGCGCCGCCGACGGGCAGGAGCCGCCGACCAGGCCGGGAACACCCCATCGGCCGAGTCCGAGCCCGGCGCGGCCGACGCAGGCGTGTGCTGCCGACCCGGCAAGCACCGCCGATCAAGCCGCGAACACCCCATCGGCCGAGCCCCAGCCCGGCGCAGCCGACGCACGCCGGCGCCACCGACCACACAAGCGCCGCCGGCCAGGCTGATTTCGTGGAGCGAAATCAGCCGTCCGGGCGTACCTCGCACGGCCGGCGGGCGGTGCGAGGAGATGGAGGACGCGGCGCGGGCGCGCGGTGCGGGCCTCCGGGGCTTGGCCGCGACGGAGCCGTGCATCGGTACGGGCGGGGGCGGGGAGGGAGCAGGGCTCGCGCAGCGGTCGTGGAGGCGGTCGTTATCCGAAGCCCAGCCGCCCCAGCGTCCCCGCCGCCTCGCGGTCCAGCAGGACCGCCGAGGCGCAGCCGCCCGGCAGGCGGCCCGCCTCCGCGTCGGTGACCAGGCGGGAGACGGCCCGGCGGTGGCGGGCGAAGGCGTAGCCCGAGACGCCGCGGCCCCGCTCGCGCTGGCCCGCCCGCGCGACCTGGGGTGTCACGTCCAGCAGCACCAGGTGGAGGGACGTGCCGCGCCGCCGTGTCTCACGGGCGAGCCAGCGCCGCACCCACGCCTGTGTGCCGCAGTCGTGCACGACGACGCTCGCGCCGGAGCGTAGGGCACGCCGCAGTCCGGCGTAGTGGGCGAGCCGCACCAGCGGGCGGTAGACCGCGTACGGCAGGAAGCGGGGCGCACGGGCGTCCCAGCGGTCCCGCGTGTCCTGCGAGTCGATGCCGAGGCCGCTCGCCGCGCGCCGGATCAGCGTGGACTTGCCGCTGCCAGGGAGGCCGGAGACGACCACCACGTCACCGGCGGCGAAGATCAGGCTGTGCGGGCTGCGCCCGGCCCGCTGCCGCAGGTCGCGCAGGACGGGCAGGGCGGGCAGGGCGGGCGTGGCCGCTCCGGCCCGGGACGGGACGGCGGACATGCCCGGTGGCGCGGGCACCCCCGTGGTCGTGGCGTAGGCACCGGTCGGCTGCAACGTCGTCCCCTCCCCGTGTCGGGTCATCCCACACCCTTGCCCATGAAGTGTAAAGAATTGGTAATGCGGCTCAAGTGTTTTCAGGGCGGCCTCACGCTCCACTCTTCCCCGATGCGTGCAATGATGTGCGCGCAAACTCCATACCGGCCGCTTGAATCCACGCGGGAGAGTCCCTGCCACCTCTGTGGCGGGCGCCGAAGGAGCAAGTTCCTCCCTTGAATCTCTCAGGCCCCGTACCGCGTGTGATGAGGCAGATCTGAAAAGCGAGCCGCATTCGAGTGGCTCCACCCAAGGTGCAAGTCACGACTACCCGTACGCGTAGTCGGGGCGAACCTCTCAGGTTCCGATGACAGATGGGGAGGATTGTCCTCGCAGCCATGCCCTGGGAGCCACACCTATGAGCAACGCCCCCCGTCTGACCGCACTCGACGCCCTGCACAGGTCGCTGGGCGCGACCATGACCGATTTCGCAGGCTGGGACATGCCCCTGCGGTACGGCAGCGAGCGTGACGAGCACAACGCCGTCCGCACCAAGGCCGGGCTGTTCGACCTGTCCCACATGGGTGAGATCACCGTCACCGGTCCGCAGGCCGTCGACCTGCTGAACTACGCGCTGGTCGGCAACATCGGCACCGTCGGCCTCGGCCGCGCCCGCTACACGATGATCTGCCAGGAGGACGGCGGCATCCTCGACGACCTGATCGTCTACCGCCTCGGCGAGGACGAGTACATGGTCGTCGCCAACGCCGGCAACGCCCAGATCGTGCTCGACGCCCTCACCGGGCGCGCCCAGGGCTTCGACGCCACCGTCCGTGACGACCGTGACGCGTACGCGCTGATCGCGGTCCAGGGCCCGGAGTCCCCCGGCATCCTGAAGTCCCTGACCGACGCGGACCTGGACGGCCTGAAGTACTACGCGGGCCTGCCGGGCACCGTGGCCGGCGTCCCGGCGCTGATCGCCCGCACCGGCTACACCGGCGAGGACGGCTTCGAGCTGTTCGTCGAGCCGCAGCACGCCGAGAAGCTCTGGCAGGCGCTGACCGACGCGGGCGCGCCCGCCGGTCTGATCCCGTGCGGCCTGTCCTGCCGTGACACGCTGCGCCTGGAGGCGGGCATGCCGCTGTACGGGCACGAGCTGACCACGGCGCTCACCCCGTTCGACGCGGGCCTCGGCCGGGTGGTGAAGTTCGAGAAGGAGGGCGACTTCGTCGGCCGTGAGGCGCTCACGGCCGCCGCGGAGCGTGCCGAGTCCGCGCCGCCGCGCAAGCTCGTCGGGCTGATCGCGGAGGGCCGCCGGGTCCCCCGTGCCGGTATGTCGGTGGTGGCGGACGGCACAGTGATCGGCGAGGTCACCTCGGGCGCCCCGAGCCCCACCCTCGGCAAGCCGATCGCCATGGCCTACGTGGACGCGGCCCACGCCGCGCCGGGCGCTCCGGGGGTCGGCGTCGACATCCGGGGCACCCACGAGCCGTACGAGGTCGTGGCGCTGCCGTTCTACAAGCGCCAGAAGTGATCCTCGGGGTGCCGGAAGTGATCGTCCGCACCCTCTCCCCGTTCACCAGCACTCCCCCGCGTACAGGAGAATTCAGGTCATGAGCAACCCCCAGCAGCTGCGCTACAGCAAGGAGCACGAGTGGCTGTCGGCCGCCGAGGACGGCGTGTCGACGGTCGGCATCACGGAGCACGCGGCCAACGCGCTCGGCGACGTGGTGTACGTCCAGCTCCCCGAGGTCGGTGACACGGTGACCGCGGGCGAGACCTGCGGCGAGCTGGAGTCCACCAAGTCGGTCAGCGACCTGTACTCCCCGGTCAGCGGTGAGGTCACCGAGGCCAACGAGGACGTCGTCAACGACCCGTCCCTGGTGAACTCCGCCCCGTTCGAGGGCGGTTGGCTCTTCAAGGTACGCGTCAGCGAGGAGCCGAAGGACCTGCTCTCCGCGGACGAGTACACCGATTTCGCCGGCTGACCAAAACCTTAGGGACCGAGTGATGTCGCTTCTCAACACCCCTCTCCACGAGCTGGACCCGGATGTCGCCGCCGCTGTCGACGCCGAGCTCCACCGTCAGCAGTCCACCCTCGAGATGATCGCCTCGGAGAACTTCGCTCCGGTCGCGGTCATGGAGGCACAGGGCTCCGTCCTCACGAACAAGTACGCCGAGGGCTACCCGGGCCGCCGCTACTACGGCGGCTGCGAGCACGTCGACGTGGTCGAGCAGATCGCCATCGACCGCATCAAGGCGCTGTTCGGCGCCGAGCACGCCAATGTGCAGCCCCACTCGGGCGCGCAGGCGAACGCGGCCGCGATGTTCGCGCTGCTGAAGCCGGGCGACACGATCATGGGCCTGAACCTGGCCCACGGCGGTCACCTGACCCACGGCATGAAGATCAACTTCTCCGGCAAGCTCTACAACGTGGTCGCCTACCACGTGGACGACGCCACCGGTCAGGTCGACATGGCCGAGGTCGAGCGCCTCGCCAAGGAGTCCAAGCCGAAGCTGATCGTCGCCGGCTGGTCCGCGTACCCGCGCCAGCTGGACTTCGCGGCCTTCCGGAGGATCGCCGACGAGGTCGGCGCCTACCTGATGGTCGACATGGCGCACTTCGCCGGCCTGGTAGCCGCGGGTCTGCACCCCAACCCGGTGCCGCACGCCCACGTCGTCACCACGACCACACACAAGACCCTCGGCGGTCCGCGCGGCGGCGTGATCCTCTCCACCGCCGAGCTCGCCAAGAAGATCAACTCCGCGGTCTTCCCCGGCCAGCAGGGCGGCCCGCTGGAGCACGTCATCGCGGCGAAGGCGGTCTCCTTCAAGGTCGCCGCCTCCGAGGAGTTCAAGGAGCGCCAGCAGCGCACGCTGGACGGCGCCCGCATCCTCGCCGAGCGTCTGGTCCAGGCCGACGTGACCGAGCACGGCGTCTCCGTCCTGTCCGGCGGCACGGACGTGCACCTGGTCCTGGTGGACCTGCGCAACTCCGAGCTGGACGGTCAGCAGGCCGAGGACCGTCTCCACGAGGTGGGCATCACGGTCAACCGCAACGCCATCCCGAACGACCCGCGGCCGCCGATGGTCACCTCGGGTCTGCGGATCGGCACCCCGGCGCTGGCCACCCGCGGCTTCCAGGACGAGGACTTCCGCGAGGTCGCGGACATCATCGCCGAGGCCCTGAAGCCGTCGTACGACGTGCCGGCGCTGCGCGCCCGCGTCACGGCCCTGGCCGCGAAGCACCCGCTCTATCCTGGTCTGTGACGGATCTCCCGTAACGGACCCGAACAAAACAAAAGGGGCACCGCGCACACTGGACCGTGCGCGCGGTGCCCCGCACCACGTAAGCACCACGCACACGCAATGCCTCCGCGCCCAACGCCACCCGTACACGAGGCGCTGCGCGCCGCTGCACTACACGGCAGACAACGGCGTCTACCACCCACAAGGAGTTTCCCGTGGCCATCTCGGTCTTCGACCTGTTCTCGATCGGCATCGGCCCGTCCAGCTCCCACACGGTGGGCCCGATGCGCGCCGCCCGGATGTTCGCCCGGCGCCTGAAGAACGAGGGCCTGCTCGCCCACACGACGGCGATACGGGCCGAGCTGTACGGCTCGCTGGGCGCGACCGGGCACGGCCACGGCACTCCCAAGGCCGTCCTGCTGGGCCTGGAGGGCAACTCTCCCCGGACGGTCGACGTCGAGAGCGCCGACGAGCAGGTCGAGCGGATCAAGGCGGACGGGCGGATCAACCTGCTCGGCGCGCACGAGATCGACTTCGACTTCGACGAGGACCTCGTCCTGCACCGCCGCAAGGCCCTGCCGTACCACGCCAACGGCATGACGGTCCTCGCCCGCGACGCCGAGGGCACGACGCTGCTGGAGAAGACGTACTACTCGGTCGGCGGCGGGTTCGTCGTCGACGAGACCGTGCTTTCTCAGGAGGGGGCGGCGGGCGACAACCCGATCGTCCCCGACGACACCGTCCTGAAGTACCCCTTCCGTACCGGTGACGAGCTACTGCGTCTCACCAAGGAGACCGGTCTGTCGATCTCCGCGCTGATGCTGGAGAACGAGAAGGCCTGGCGCACCGAGGACGAGATCCGGGAGGGGCTCCTGGAGATCTGGCGGGTCATGCAGGCGTGCGTCTCGCGCGGCATGTCCCGCGAGGGCATCCTGCCGGGCGGTCTCAAGGTCCGCCGACGGGCCGCCACCACGGCCCGCAAGCTGCGCTCCGAGGGCGACCCGCAGGCTCTCGCCATGGAGTGGATCACGCTCTACGCCATGGCCGTGAACGAGGAGAACGCGGCCGGCGGCCGGGTCGTCACCGCCCCCACGAACGGCGCCGCGGGCATCATCCCGGCGGTCCTGCACTACTACATGAACTTCGTGCCCGGCGCCGACGAGAAGGGCGTCGTCGACTTCCTGCTCGCCGCGGGCGCGATCGGCATGCTCTTCAAGGAGAACGCCTCGATCTCGGGCGCGGAGGTCGGCTGCCAGGGCGAGGTCGGCTCCGCCTGCTCGATGGCCGCGGGCGCGCTCGCCGAGGTGCTCGGCGGCTCCCCGGAGCAGGTCGAGAACGCCGCGGAGATCGGCATGGAGCACAACCTGGGCCTCACTTGCGACCCCGTCGGCGGCCTCGTCCAGATCCCGTGCATCGAGCGCAACGGCATGGCGGCGGTCAAGGCGGTCACAGCCGCGAAGATGGCGATGCGGGGCGACGGCAGCCACAAGGTCTCCCTGGACAAGGTCATCAAGACGATGAAGGAGACCGGCGCCGACATGTCGGTCAAGTACAAGGAGACCGCCCGCGGCGGTCTCGCGGTGAACATCATCGAATGCTGACCGCAGCCCTTTCGGGCATGGGAAGGCCCCCGGCGCCGCGCCGGGGGCCTTCCCATGTCCCGTGCGGGATCAGGCCTTGTTCAGGTGGGCCCAGAACTCGTCGAACGACAGGAGCTTGTCCTTGTCGGTGTCCTGTGCGGCGATCACGGCCTCGGCCACCGACTCGGTGACGTTCCAGTCACCCATCTGAGCCATGGCCGTCTTGTACTCGGCCGCAGTGATGAAGCCGTCGCCGTCCGCGTCGTAACGGTCGAACGCCTTGCGTGCTGACTCGATGTCCGCCACCGGTCCACCCCTTCTTGGTGCATTACTGACGGGGGTCAGATTATCGGCCCGCGTCGTCGATCATGGAGGCGAGGCCTGTACCCACGAACGGGGAGAGATGCGATGAGCGACGAACTGGGGCGGATACTCGCCGCCGCGGCGCAGGGGCGGTTCCCGCCCTCGGACGGCGGTGTGACGGTGGTGGACAGGCCCGGTGCACGCGACGAGGGCGTGGTGGCCTTCACCGCGCACTCGGTCGTCTTCACGGCCGAGGACCCGGAGTGGATACGGGCCGAACTGGCCGCCACCGCCTCGGACCGGCTGGCCGCCACCATGAACCCTGGTTTCCTGGCCGCCCTGATGCGGCGCACCGGCCGGTCCATGGACACCATCGACCTGGTGACGGTCGCGGAGGCGCTGCCAGGGGATCCCGGTGTCGAACTGCGCGAGATCCAGGACCGCGAGCATCCCCGGGTGGTCGGCGCCCTCAAGCGCCGCGACGAGGTACGGGTGTGGGCGGCAGACGGTGGAGTGCTCGTCCTGGGCCGGGGGCTGGCGGGCCGCTGGGAAGTGTCCGTCGAGGTCGACGAGGAGGCGCGCGGCAGGGGCATCGGTCCCCGACTCGCCGTCGCCGCCCGGCATCTGGTGCCCGGGCCCGTGTTGTGGTCCCAGCAATCGCCCGGCAACGCACGCAGTGTGCGCGCGTTCCAGCGGGCGGGGTTCCGGCCGGTCGGCTCCGAGGCGCTGCTCGCGGCGCGGTGACGACGCGGGAACGCCGCCCCGGGCCGGTCGGGCCCGGGGCGGCGTTCTTCCGTTCAGGTCACAGGCGCCAGGGCAGGTAGTTCGGGTTGTCCCGGCACTCGCTCATGATCTCGCGCCTGGTCTCCTTGTCGACGGGACAGGCGCCGACGATGAAGTCCCGGTTGATGCCGCCGGGGAAAGCCACCTCGACCTGTTCCGCCCACCGGTGGGTGTCACCGATGGTCTCGTTGACGTCGATGCCGCCGGGGGCGTCGATGTAGTAGTTCCAGGCGCTCTTCCACTGCTTGTAGAGGTCGTGGTCGTAGGTCGTCGAGACGAACGGCGACGGCTGATTGACGAGGACGTACTTCTCGATGTCGTACTGCCCGGTCTGCGGCGCCTTCGGGTGGAAGCCCTGCTCGAAGATGACCTCGGGGCCGCGTCCGTCGGCCCGGTACAGCTGCTTGCAGTTGGTGCGGAACGACGGCCTCGGCGTGATCTTGTCGATGTCCACGCTGCGGTCGGCGGCGGCGTGGAGCGGGTCGTCGACGACCGGGCAGGTGGCGGCCGCGGCGGCGGCAGGGGCTGCGGCCGGTGCCGCGGGGACGGTGCCTGCGGCGGTTCCTGCCGCCGCGGGGACGAGGGTGGCGGCCAGGGCCATAGTGAGCACGGCGGCCCGGCGCCGCGAGCGAGTGGTGATCATGGGGACACCATCCCGGTGCGACGGCACCGGGCCGCGCATCGTCACCCGCAGGTGGGCGAGTTGCTCAACGTGGGTCCCCGGACCGCACCGGTGTGACCGAGGGCGTACCGGCCGGGCTGCGGGGGGACGACGGATCCATGCGGACCGCTACCGACGAGATGCACGCCTACCGCTTCCCCGAGACCGAAGAAACAAACCCCGGTAGGGATATTTATGCATGGAATGCCAGGTGAGTGCGCGAACTCACCTACGATCCCTTGACGACATCTCCCATTGGATACCTTTTGCCCGCTTATAGGATTTTGGAGATGAGGAGTCCGTCTGTCATAGTCGATGCCACGACCCCCATTGACCCGGGCCAGGTCGACATCAGCGGCCGTGGATACACCCCCCGATCCACGGCGCTCCACACAGAAGCCCCCGAGTCGCCGCCATCGCGGCGCACGGGGGCTTCTGTGTGTCGCGGCGCACGGGGGCTTCTGTGTGTCGCGGGCCCGCCGGCGTACGGCGACGCGCGTCAGCGGTCGGCGACCCGCATCTCGAACCAGGTGGTCTTGCCGCGCGGCAGCAGGTCCACGCCCCAGCGGTCGGCGAGTTTGTCGACGAGGAACAGCCCCCGGCCGCTGGTGTCCATCTCGCCGACGGGCATCAGACAGGGCAGCCCCCGGGACGGATCGCGCACCTCGATGCGGATCCAGCCCCGGCGGCGCAGCATCCGTAAGCCGAACACCCGCGCCCCGGTGTGGCGTACCGCGTTGCCGACGAGCTCGGAGACGAGCAGGACCGCGTACTCGCCCGTCTGCGCCGGCAGCGCCCACTGGCGCAGCACCACGCACTGGGTGAGCCGCCGGGCGGTGGCGGCGGACTCGGGCCGGGAGGGGAGGCGCACCTCCGCGTCGGTGGGGTTGCCGTACAACTCGACGGCCTTCAGGGCCTGTTCGTCGTCGGCGGCCGGTACCCACCGTGCGGCGGTCGCGCTGACGCGCTGCCGCGGTTGTCCCACACCCTCGAGGCCCGCCATGTCTCCATCATGGCCCCTGCCGCCCGTCCGCGTGGCCGTTACCGCGGAACGGAGCCCCTCGGAACAGGACGGCACGACCGGCTCGAACGGCATCCGGCCCCGACGACGCCAGGTGTGGCCCGCCCGCCTGAACCCGGGTGAAGGCCACCCTCACGAGTGACGCCGGGACCCACGGCAGCCGGCCGACGCCGATGTACCGCCCTCCGCCCACAGCTCACGGGTGCGTGGTATCAGGCCATTTGTCGTGCGGTGCCTTCCCGCGGAGCCCTCGATGGCCTGCACCGGCTTCACGGCCCGGGTACTCATCCGGCCAATCCGCCACCTCGTGCGCCCCTGCGCTTCCGAAAGCCCCGTTCCCCGGACCATCGCGGGGGCACTCAGAGGAGGGGCGGATCAGGAGCGTCACGCCGAACCGTGTGACGGGCATAACGAGGGTGGGAAATGATACGGGTGACTGTGGTGTACGAGGCCGGGCTGCTGCGGGCGGCGCTCGAGGAACTGCTGTGCTGCGGCGGCGAGTTCGATGTCTCCTCAGTTGCGCACTGGCCGCAGAGACCGACCCCTGGCGGTCCTGTGCCGGACGTCTACGTCATCGACGCCGAGTGCCTCGAGCCGGCCAGGGCCGCTGACCGGACGGCGACCGGCAGGGGCGCCCTCGTGGCGCTCGTCCCTGCGCAGCGACCGGGGGTGCTGCGCAGGGCCCATGAGGCCGGTGCCCTCGGGTTCGTCGACAAGGACGGCTCCAAGAGCCGATTACTCACCGCGGTGCGCCGCGCGGCGAAGGGCGACCGGTTCGTGGACGAGGCACTCGCCGCCGGTTTCCTGGCGGCGGCGGAAATGCCCCTCACGCAGCGCGAGTTGACCGTACTGGCGCTGGCCGCCAAGGGGCAGCCGATAGCGGAGGTCGCCGCGTCGTTGCACCTGTCCCAGGGGACGGTCCGGAACTACATGGCGAGCGTCATCCGCAAGGTGGGGGCCCGCAACCGGGTGGACGCGATCCGCATCGCGCAGGGAGCCGGCTGGACCTGACCGGGTCGGCGGACCGGGCCGCTCCGGCACGTGCACGGACCGCGGCCGCCGGTCGTGTCAGCGGCCCGTGCCGTGCCAGTGCCCCACCAGGTCCCGGTACAGAGCGGAACGCACGAGCAGTTCCTCGTGCGTTCCGCACCGGGCGTGCGTGCCGTCGAGGGCGAGGACGCGGTCCGCCCGGAGCGCCGACGACAGCCGGTGGGCCACCACGACCAGGGTCCCCGGGCGGGCGGCGAGAGCCCGCTCGGCCACCGCCTCCGTCGAGGGATCCAGATGGGACGTCGCCTCGTCGAGCAGCAGCACGGGCGCCGGGGAGAGGTGGGCACGACCGAGGGCGATGAGCTGCCGCTCGCCCTGGGAGAGGGTCCGCGGTGTCAGGATCGCGTCCAGGCCGCCGACCCTGGCCACGAGCGGCTCCAGCTCCAGCGCCCGCACGGTCTCCTCCACGGCCGCTCGCGGGGCGTGCGGGCGCAGGTAGCAGAGGTTGTCCCGGAGCGTGCCGGTGAACACGTACGCGTCCTGCGGGAGAAGGGTGCGCAGGCCCGTCAGGTCCGTGGGCGGCACCGGCACGAGGGGGTGCCCGGCCAGCCGCACCGTCCCCTCGGATGGCGCCAGCGTGCCGGCCACGACCTGGAGCAGTGTCGATTTGCCGATGCCGCTCGGCCCGACGACCGCGAGGTGCTCCCCCTCGGCGACGGACAGGTCCAGCCCGTCCAGGACGGGACGCGCCCGCGACCCGAAGGAGACCCGGACGCCCCGCACTTCCACCGCCGCCCCACCGGTCGGGGGACCGGGCCGGGGGCCTGCGGCGGGAGGGCCGACGGCCGTGTCCGGGTACGGCTCGGTGAGCCGGCCGAGGACCACGAGCAGCCGGGCGCCCGCGGCGCCGAGCACCGTCATCAGTGAGTGCAGGGCGGGCAGCAGGGCCTGAAGCAGATAGGTGAGGGCACCCGCCAGCGCTCCTGCCGATACACCTTGCCCCAGCAGCCACGGCGTGCAGACCAGGAGGAGGAGGACCGGCAGCTGACCGGCCACGGCCACGGCGAGGGTGCGCACGGCTGCCCAGCGGGCCATCGACCGTGCCGCGGCGGCGGCCTCGTCGACGTCGAGCCGCCCCCGTGCGGCGGCCGCGTCCTGCGTGCCGCAGGCGACGATGTCGCGCAGGGCCGTCCGTACGCCCTGCGCGTGCCGGCCGATCGCCTCGTCGGCGTCGAGGTAACGGTGCTGGGCGCGGGCCATCGGCAGCAGCGACATCATGAACAGCGCGACTCCCAGCAGCAGCGGCGGCACAACGATCAGCAGGAACTGCGGTGCCAGCGACAGCAGGCCGACGGCGGCCCCGGCGGCGACGAAGACGAAGGAGCGCGCGGTGAGCACAAGCCCCGCGAAGCTGTCCCGGGCGATCTCCGTCTGGCTGGTCAACCGGGAGACGGCCGTGCCGTCGACCGATCCGCCGGGGGCGGTGGCCTTGCGCAGCGCGTGCGTCACCGCTCGGCGGACCAGAGCGTCGCGCAGCGGCTCCGTCAGATCGGCGAGCAGGGCGAAGACCCCGCGGGTGACGGGAGCGCCGAGCAGAATCACCCCGGCCGCCAGCGCCAGCCAGAGCAGACCCGTCACGGTGTCCGCCCGCAGGAAACCGTCGTCGAGTGCTCTGGCGACTCCGTAACCACCGAGGAACGTCTGCACGGACTCGGCGGCGGACAGCGCCATGAGCCCGAACAGAGTCCGCTTCCTGCTCAGGAGGAAACGCCGGGCCGGTGCCGCGAGGCGGCGGGCGGCCACCCGGTCGGTGACGGAGGGGCCGTGACCGGGCCGGGCGGCGGTCCGGCTCATCGCCCCGACCCCAAGCCGCGTCGAGCGACCGGAGCGGCGGGCGGCGGGCCGGTCCGCGGCGGCGGGGCCGCGCCCGCGGCAAGTGGGTCCCGCGCAGGCACGCGGTCGGGCGCGGCGGGCGGATCCGGCGTGGACAGAGGGTCTCCCCCTGCCGGCGGGTGCGGGCAGGCCGGCTGTTCCGGCCCCGGGGCGAACACCGCACGGTAGTCCGGGTCGCGCCACAGCTCGTCGTGCGGCGCGACGCGTCGGACGCGGCCCGCCTCCAGCCAGATCACCAGGTCGGCCCGGGCGGCGGTGGACACCCTGTGCGCGACGACCAGCCGCGTGCCGGTGAGCGAGGAACGCGACAGCGCGAGTTCCACCTGGCGTTCCGTGGCCGTGTCGAGGCTGGAGGTCGCGTCGTCCAGGATCGTCAGACGCCCTCGGCGTACGAAGGCCCTGGCCAGTCCGAGGCGTTGCCGCTCGCCCCCGGACAACGGCGCCTGGTCCAGCGGTGTCCCGTACCCCTGGGGCAGCAGGCGTACGAAGCCGTCGGCGTGCGCGAGGGCCGCGGCGTGCCGGACCTGTTCGCCGCTCGTGGGGACGGCTCCGGCCGCCACTGCCTCGGCCACCGTGCCGCCGGGGAACTCGGGTCGTGCGAAGGCGTAGGCGACGCAGGCGCGAAGTTCGCCGCGCACCACCTGGGACAGCGGTACGCCGTCGAGGAGCACCTGTCCCGCGTCCGGGTCCTCGAGCCGGCCGGCGACGGCGGCGAGGCTGGACTTGCCGGAGCCGGACCGGCCCACCACGGCGGCCGTCGCGCCTCCGGGCACCTTCAGCGTCACGTCCGTGAGCAACGGCACGCCGCCGCGCACCACACCGACCCCTCTGAGTTCCAGGGCGCCGGTTCCGGCGACGGGCAGGACCTCGCAGCCGTGGGACATCGGCTCCAGGTCCGCGAGTTCGGCCGTGCGACGGGCCGCGCTGCGGGCACGGACGAGCGCGCCGAGCGGGGACGCGACCCCGCCGACGCCCGCTGCGAGCGCCGCGTAGCGCGAGGCCGCCAGCAGTTCCCCCACGCTCAGGGCGCCTTGGGAGACGCGGATACCGCCCACGGCGAGGACGGCGGTGACGAGCAGCGGCAGCAGCACGCCGCTGTGCGCCACGGCACGGCCGTGGACGGTCCACATACGCCGTCCGTGCAGGGCCAGTTCGTCGAGCGGGGCGAGGACGCGCCGCGCCTCGCGGCCGACGGTGCCCGCCGCGGCGACCGTACGGGCGCCCTCCAGTGCCTCCGTCAGCCGGGCGGCGATGTCGGCCTGCACCCGCTGGTAGCGGCCGACGCTGTCGGACGAGTGACGGGCGAAGGCACGCAGCAGCAGAAGGAGCAGCGGAACACCGGCCAGGAACACGGCAGCGGTCCACGGATCGATGAGCGCGAGGGCGACGAGGGCGCCCACGGGGGTGAGCAGTGAAGAGACGATGGTCGCGAGCGCCGCGGGCGCGGCGCCGCTGTCCGCCGCGTTCACGCACAGCCGGGCGGCGACGTCACCGGGAGAGTACGGGGCCGCCCTCTCGAGCGGACTGCCGAGCAGCCCCGTCAGCGCCCGGACCCGTACCCAGGCGGTGGCGCGGGCGTTCGCCAGTTGGCTCAGCAGGACGCGTGCCGCCTCGAGCAGGACCTCGCCCGCCAGCAGCACGGCGCTCAGCGCGAGCCATGGCCCCACCCCGGGGCGTCGGTCCAGCATCAGGTCCAGCGCGTGCCCGATGACGGCGGGTACCGCGAGCGCGCACCCGGCGGCGGCCGTCGAACTCAGGCCGAGGACGGCGGTGATGAACCAGGTGCGCCGCACCGTGCCGCGCAGGAGTGCGTCTCCTCCACCCACCGGCGCCGTACGGCCCTTCTCCCGCCTGCTCTCGCCTCGGGGCTTCGCGGCCGGCTGCCCCTGGTCACGCCGTTGCTTCTCACGCTGTCGCCCGCCCCGCACCCGCTCGGCCCGTTCCAGCCTCGTCACCCCTCTCCGGTCACCCGTCTCCGGCGCTCGTCCCGGCAGTCCTCTGCGGAGGACGCCCCGGAGGCCACCCCCGGAAGCCGCTCCGGGGCTCGGCCGGGGAGCGCCGGCCGCCGCTCGGAGCCGCGTTCCGGACGCCGCGGCGCCCCCGGAGATGTGCTCCGGGGGCGCCAGGACTCCGCCGCGACGTGCGCCGCTCGCGGAGCCACGCCGGATCAGTGACAGGTGGTCACGCTGAGGCTGCTGTCACCGCACAGCAGCAGGCTGGCGCGGCTGCCGGTCTCGACGTCGCCGATGGCCTCTTCCTTCGGGGTCTCCATCGACTGCAGGTCCAGCAGGGTCATGATCTTTTCCTCTCTGTCGGGGACGGTGCTACTGACGACCCCGTCACGGGGCCGGTTCTTGGGGGTGCCGCAGCGGCGGCAGGAACGGCAGCTGCGCCGGGCGGTCGCCGAGCGCCGCCGCCAGTGCCAGCAGGCAGCCGGCCGTACCGGTGGACAGGTCCATCGACAGCCGCATCATCTGCTCACCGGGAAAGGCCAGCCGGCCTTCGTAGGACATGGCGTGCCAGGCCAGAGAGCGGATCTGGCGGCGCACGTCCTCCGCTGTGGTGCCGGGGCCGCCCGTGGTGGTACGCGCGAGGTGCAGGACCATGCCGGCGGCGCCGCGGAAGAGGCCGGGCTGTGCGTAGAACGTGGCCTGCGCGGCGCGCACGATCTCGCGGCGCGCCTGGTCGAAGGTCTCGTCGCGGCGGTGGGCCGCGTAATCGTCGAGCACCATTCCTATGCCGACGCTGCCCGCTCCCAGGTAGGGCATCGTGCGCCAGCCCTCGTCCACCTGGAGGGTGCCCGCGGCACCCTGTACGCACCGGGACAGGTCGTCGCGCAGCGCCTCGGCCGCCAGGTCGAGCAGCGCGGTGTTCCCGGTGCGTTCGTGCAGCCGCACGAATAGCAGCGCCCGGCCCGCGGACCCGTGCAGCAGCCCGGTGCGCCGTGGGCTCCGCCCGGTCCCGGCGCCGGCGGGGACGGGGCGGGCCGTCAACTCCGCGCAGCGGAGGGCGGCGTCGTGCAGGGCCGTCTCCCCGGTGGCGGCGGCGAGTGCGTCGAAGGCGAGGCCGAGTCCGGCCGTGCCGCCGTGCAGGTCGGGTGAGAGTGCCGACCAGTCCTGTTCGAGAATCCGGCAGGCGAGTTCCAGGGCGGGGTCCGTGTGTCCCAGCCGGTGAAGGGTCCAGGCGATGCCGGCAAGGCCGTCGTAGAACCCGAGCGGAGTGCCCGAGTCGGGTGCCTTCGCGTGACGCAGCAGCCACTCCTCGGCGGCGGGGCAGGCCGGGGAGCCGCTCTCGTGGAGCGCGTAGAGCACTCCGGCGGCACCGTGGCCGAAGGCCGCTCCGCCGCCCGCGGCCGCGAACTGCGCGATGTCGCCGGGGAAATACCGGTCCTCGCGCTCCGGGGTCGCCGACGCGAGGATCGCCCCGGCCATCGAGTCGCGGCTGCGCGGCCAGTCGTCCGGTTCCACGGGGAGGAACCGGAGAGACCGTCCCGCCGGCGCGTTGGGCGGCCCCCCGGCCGGGTCGCGTCCGATCTCCCGTACGGCCTCGTCGAGGAAGTCGCGGGGCACCGGGAAGTGCCGTGCCGCGAGGTCGGCCAGGTGCGCGGCCTTGCCCCGGTCGACGGCGAGCAGGCTGGTGAGCGGCAGGAACAGGGCGATCCGCAGGCAGGCCAGCGCGTAGCGGTCGACGTCGGTGCCGCGCCGGTCGGCGGGGGCGACGAACGCCGGGTGGGCGACGATCTGGCGGCCGTGCTCCCCCACAGGGCGTGCCGCTTCGAAGTCGAGCAGTACGACGGACTCCTCGTCCTCGGCGACCATGATGTTGAACAGGTGCAGATCGTTGAAGACCACTCCGCGTGCGTGGACGTCGGCCACCGCCTGTTCGACCAGGCCGTGCATCCGCATCGCCCACCGGGTGTACTCGTCCAGCCGCTCGGGCGAAGGGTCCGCGTCGATCAGCGGGTGCCTGCGGGCGAAGAAGGAGTTGAGCGGCCGGCCCGCCACATGTTCCAGTGCGAGGAAGTGGTGCTCGCCCAGCACGAAGCGGTCCACGACCTCCGGTGTGCAGTCGAGCCCCGACAGCTGCCGCAGCGCCCGGTGTTCCCGGTCCAGGCGGGTCACCGCGTCGGCGCCGTCGGCGGCGAGGCCGGCGTACGGGCGGGCCTCCTTGAGCACGACCCGCCTGCCGGTGGCCTTGTGGTGAGCCTCGTAGACCCCGCCGCCGTTGGAGAAGTGCAGCGCCTTGTCGATGGTGTACGGCAGGTCTGTGACAGCCACCGCGCCACGGGCCTCGAGGTGGGGCCGCAGATAGTCGGGCGGGGTGACCCATCCGGGTATGCGGAACACCGGTTCGCGCGGGTCGGGCACGAGCGCGCCGGCCCCGTTCTCGATCGCGGGGCGCAGCTCACCGTGCTCGTCGTAGCAGTGGCGGCGGGTGAAGCTCCCGTAGCGCAGGTGCACCGGTCCCGCGCCCCAGCGCAGGTCGCTGAGGATGTACGGGCCGGGCTCGCCGTCGAGGAGCGCGGCGAGATCGCCCGCGATCCGACCGCACCGGGCGTCGTCCGCCGGGTAGACCGTGATGAACTTGCCGCTCGCCGCCCGGTCGGCGTACTTGGCGTTGCGCTGGTGCAGCAGGTAGCGGCTCGGGACGAACTTGAACGCCACCCCGTGCGCCAGGCAGTACGTCCGGACCGTGGTGAGCACGGACTCCGCGTTGCCGAGGGAGGCGGAGACATGGATCTTCCAGCCCTGGGACGGCAGCGCCTGGTCGACGGGCCGCAGGGCGAGCCAGTCGCCCGTGCGGTGGCTGAGCCAGCCCTCGGGGACCGGCAGCCGCGCCGCCTCGTACAGGGAGCCGTGAGAGGTCTCCGCTGCGAACTCCAGGCAGTGCGGCGCGTCGTAGAAGTGCCGGTCGGCGTCGCAGTAGACCGCGTACCCCTTGTTCACGCACACTCCCTCGGTCGGTGACAGGAGTGACGTTGTCACGCGCCGCCGGGCGCCCGACAGTCACCGCTGTCACCTTCCGAACGTGCGGTACGCACAGGTAACCAGGGCCGCACGCGGCGGGCCGGCCCGGCCGAGCGGGGCCCACTGCCCGGGGCCCGGACAGAGCCGGAGCCGTGCCCGACCAGGTGCGGTCAGAGGAACTTGGCCTTGCCCGGGCCTTCCTCGACGAAGCTGCGCATGCCGCGTTCCCGGTCCTCGGTGGCGAACAGGCCGGCGAACCAGTTGCGTTCCACGGCGAGCCCGGTCTCGATGTCCGTCTCGAGTCCGGCGTCCACCGATTCCTTCGCCGCGCGAAGCGCCAGCGCGGGCCCCTTGGCCAGCGCCGCGGCCCAGGCGTGTGCCTGCTCGTACACCTCGGCGGCGGGGACGACACGGTCCACCAGGCCGAGGGAGAGCGCCTCTTCCGCCTTGACCATGCGGCCCGTGAAGATCAGGTCCTTGGCGCGGGAGGGGCCGATCAGCCGGGACAGCCGCTGGGTGCCGCCCGCGCCCGGGATGAGGCCGAGCAGGATCTCCGGCTGGCCGAGCTTGGCGTTGTCGGCGGCGATCCGGTAGTCGGCGCAGAGCGCGAGCTCACAGCCGCCGCCGAGGGCGTAGCCGGTGACGGCCGCGACGACGGGCTTCGGGATACGGGCCACGGCGGTGAAGGACTCCTGCAGTGCCCGGGAGCGCACGACCATCGCCGCGTGGTCCATGGCCTGCATCTCCTTGATGTCCGCGCCTGCCGCGAACACCTTCTCACCGCCGTAGAGGATCACGGCCCGCACGTCGTCACGGCGGCCGGCCTCCTCCGCGAGCTCGCGCAGCCGGTCCTGGACGGCGATGTCGAGGGCGTTCATCGGAGGGCGGTCGAGCCTGATGGTGCCGACGCCTTCGGAGACTTCCAGTGAAACGGTCATGAGGAGAGGTTAGTGCGCGTTAACGCGTCGGGGCCCGGTGCTGTTGCTCACAGCACCGGGCCCCGCGTCGCGTCCTACTTGGTCCACTCGGACCAGGACATGTTCCAGCCGTTGAGGCCGTTGTCCGGAGCGATCTGCTTGTCCTTGGAGTTCTTCACGATCACCACGTCGCCGATGATCGAGTTGTTGTAGAACCAGGCCGACGGGGTGTTCTTGTCGTACGCGCCGCGCACGTCCCGCAGCCCGATGCACCCGTGGCTGACGTTCGCAGAGCCGAACGTGCCGGGCGAGGCCCAGTAGTTGCCGTGGACGAAGGTGCCCGAGGTGGACAGCCGCATCGCGTGCGGCACGTCCTTGATGTCGTACTCGCCGCCGAAGCCCACGGTGGCGCCGTTCATCCGGGTCACCTTGTACTTCTCGCTGATGACCATCTGCCCGTTGTAGGTGGTGGTCGACGGCGCGCCGGCGGTGATCGGGATGCTCTTGATCTCCTTGCCGTCGCGCACGACCTTCATGGTCTTGGCGCTCGCGTCGACCGTGGAGACCTGACTGCGGCCGATGGTGAACGAGAAGCTCTTGGCCTGCTTGCCGTACACGCCGGGTCGGCCCTCGACACCGTCCAGGTTGAGCTTCACGGTGACCTTCGTGCCCGCGGCCCAGTACTTCTCGGGACGGAAGTCGAGGCGGTCGTTGCCGAACCAGTGGCCCTCGATCGGCACGGACGGCTCGGCGGTCACCGTGATGGCCTTCTCGACCGCCGCCGGGTCGGTGATGCCGCGGGTGAAGTTGATGGAGACCGGCATGCCGACGCCGACGGTGGCGCCGTCCTCCGGCGTGTAGTGGCCGATGAAGGTGTTCTTGGGTACCAGCGTGGTGAAGGTGGTGTCCTTTGCGGACTCACGGCCGTCCGCGTCCTCGGCGACGGCGTGCACCTTGTACTTGGTGGCGCCCGCCAGGTGCTGAAGCGGCTGCCAGCTGGCGCCGTCCGCGGCGATCCGGCCCTCGATCTTCGTGCCCTTGTCGTCCTGCACGGTGACCGTCGTCAGCTTGCCCTTGGCCGCGGTCACCTTCAGGGCGCCCATGGTCGCGACCGCGTCGGCGCCGTCCTTCGGCGAGATGGTGACCACCGCCTGGGACGCCGCGTTCTCGACCTTGCCGCTGCCGTCCTTGCCGCCGGGGTTCTTGTCACCGCCCTTGGCGGAGCTCCCGCCTCCGCAGGCGGTCAGAACCAGCATCGCCCCCATGACCAGAGCGGACAGCACGGCGCCCCCGCGCCCGCGTCCGTTTCCGGCCGATGCCCCCGATATCGGCTGCCCGTTCACAGTCGTGTACTCCCCTCGCACGGCCTGGCACCGCCACGGCCCCCACCCCCGCGCGCCTCACGCACGCACGGCGATAGATAATCACACCGCAGGTCGTCAAATGTGCCCCCGAATGTCACCGTTCGGTCCCAAGTCGTCCATGGGACCGTGTGGGGCCGCCTACGGGCGGGCGAGAGGGTTCTGCCCGGTCAGCGCAGTGCCGAACCCGCCTTCCAGCGCTGCCAGTCGAGGTTCCAGCCGCCGAGGCCGTTGTCCGGTGCGACCGTCCTGTCCTTGGATCCCACGACCTCCACCACGTCCCCGATCAGGGTCCGGTCGAAGAACCAGCCCGCCGGGGATTCGCTGCTGCCGCCCTTGTCGTCCCGGAGCCCCACGCAGCCGTGCGAGACGTTGTCCGAGCCGAAGACGCTTGCGGGGGTCCAGTAGTTGCCGTGCAGGAAGGTCCCGGAGGTGGTCAGCCGGATGGCGTGCGGCACGTCCTTGATGTCGTACTCGCTCTTGCCGTCCTTGTTCGTGAAGCCGACGGTGGCGCCGTTCATCCGGGTCACGTCGTGCATCTCGGTGACCACCATCTTGCCGTTGTACGTCGTGGACTTGGGCGCGCCGGCGGTGATCGGAACGGTCGCCAGGACCTGTCCGTCACGCACCACCTTCATGGTGTGCGCCGCCGCGTCGACCCGGGACACCTGGGACCGGCCGATCGTGAAGGAGACGGTCCTGTTCTGGATGCCGTACACGTCGGGTGCCGCCTCGACGTCCCGCAGCCGCATGTCGACCGTGACCTCGGTGCCCGGCTTCCAGTACGTGCGGGGGCGGAAGTCGAGACGCTCCTTGCCGAACCAGTGGCCGGCGACCTCCACAGGCGGCTGCGAGCTCACCCGGATCGCGCGCTCCACGGCGGCCCGGTTCTCGATCTTCCGGTTGAAGGAGAAGGACACGATCATCCCCGTGCCCACGGTCGAACGGTTCTCCGGTTTGAAGTTCGCGATGAACCGGCTGTCGGGGACCAGGGTCGTGAACGTCGTGTGGCGGGCGGAGCGACGACCGTGGCCGTCCAGCGCCACCACGTCCACGCTGTACTTGGCGGCGAGCTTCAGCCGGGTGCCCTTCTCGGGCGCCCAGCGCAGACCGTCGTCGGAGATCCGCCCCTCGACCACGGTCTTCGTGGCGTCCTCGGTCCGGGTGACCTCGACCCGCTCCAGCCGCCCGCTGGGCAGCCGCACCTCCACGGTGTCGTCGGGGCGCACCTCTTTCGCGCCGTCCTCGGGAGTGACCCGGATGGTGTCATTGGTCGCGCGCGGTTTGTCGCCGATGGCCGGCACCCCGCCGGAGCAGCCGACGAGGCCCGCGATCAGTCCTGCTCCTGCCAGGGCGACCGCGGCCCTGTGCCCTGCCCGCTTCAGTACATGTCTCACGTACCGGTCAACGACGACCACCCGGCGGGGGCAACGTGAACGGCGGGCGATGTTGGGACGGGGGCGGCGCGGGCAGAAATGGTGACAGGACCACGCGTGGGGTGCCGCGGCCGGGACGCCGCGGGCAGTGCTCCTTGCGGGACCTGCCGCCCGGGAGCACCTCGAGCGGGGGCCCGACGAGCCGCGGGAGGCCGGCAGGTGTCGAGCGCAGCCGAGCAGGAGACGGTGCGGGAGCAGGTGCCGGGCGAGCCGCCCGGCACCCGTTCGGCGGTGGCCGGCCCGGCCGCACGCCGTTCGAGGACCGATGCCGGGGAGCCGGACACGGGCTCCCGCAGACCACCCATGTGGCCGGGGGCGCCGACGCCCCTGGGCGCGCGGTTCCGGACGGGGCCGGACGGGGTGGCGGGGACCAACTTCGCGCTGTGGGCGGGCGGGGCGGAAGGGGTGGAGCTCTGCCTCTTCGACGAGCGGGGTGGAGAGACCCGGCTGCCGCTCACCGAACTGACCCATGAGATCTGGCACGGCTTCGTGCCCGGCGTGGGGCCCGGCACGCGGTACGGATACCGGGTGCACGGCCGCTGGGACCCCTGGACGGGAGCCCGGTGGAATCCGGCGAAGCTCCTGCTCGACCCGTACGCGAGGGCCGTCGACGCGGGCGCGGGCAACGACTACGGGGCCCTGCCCCCGGAGGTCTACGGGCATGTGCGCGACTGGCCGGAGCAGCATGTCGCCGACACCGTTCGCGACGACCGGGACTCGGCCCCGTTCGTCCCCAAGGCGGTGGTCGTCCACGACGACGCCGGCGGCGACGAGTGGATGGACGACCGCAGGCCCAAGACGCCCTGGGCCGACTCGGTCATCTACGAACTGCACGTCCGCGGATTCACCCGGCTGCACCCGGGCATCCCGGAGGAACTGCGGGGCACGTACGCGGGGCTCGCCCACCCGGCGGCGATCGAGCATCTGGTGCGGCTCGGTGTGACGGCGGTCGAACTGCTGCCGGTGCACCAGTTCGCGCACGAGGACCACCTGCTGCGCCGCGGGCTGCGCAACTACTGGGGCTACAACTCGATCGGGTACTTCGCCCCGCACGCGGCCTACGCGGCCACCGGCACCGCCGGTCAGCAGGTCGGCGAGTTCAAGCGGATGGTGCGCGCGCTGCACGCCGCGGGGATCGAGGTCATCCTCGACGTGGTATACAACCACACGGCGGAGGCCGGCGAGCTGGGGCCGATGCTGTCCCTGCGCGGGATCGACAACCGCGGCTACTACCGTCTCCAGGGGGACGCCCGCAGATACGCGGACTACACGGGCTGCGGCAACACACTGCACGTCGTGCAGCCCCAAGTGCTGCGGCTGATCACGGATTCGCTGCGCTACTGGGTGACCGAGATGGGCGTCGACGGCTTCCGTTTCGACCTGGCCGCGGCGCTGGCCCGCTCGATGCACGACGTCGACATGCTGTCCCCGTTCCTCGCCGTCATCGCGCAGGACCCGGTGCTGCGCCGGGTGAAGCTGATCGCCGAGCCGTGGGACGTGGGCAACGGCGGCTACCAGGTGGGGGCGTTCCCGCCGCTGTGGACGGAGTGGAACGACCGCTACCGGGACTCGGTGCGCGACTTCTGGCGCGGCGCGCTGCACGATGTGCGTGATCTCGGCTACCGGCTGTCCGGCTCCAGCGACCTGTACGCCTGGGGCGGGCGGCGGCCGTACGCGTCCATCAACTTCATCACCGCACACGACGGCTTCACCCTGCGCGACCTGGTCAGCTACGAGCGCAAGCACAACGAGGCCAACGGCGAGGGCAATCGGGACGGCACCGACGACAACCGCTCCTGGAACTGCGGCGTCGAGGGAGAGACCGACGATCCGGCCGTACAGGCCCTGCGCCGACGGCAGCTGCGCAATCTGCTGACCACCCTGCTGGTGTCGACGGGCGTGCCCATGCTCGTCGCCGGCGACGAGATGGGCCGCACCCAGGGCGGCAGCAACAACGCCTACTGCCAGGACAACGAGGTCAGTTGGGTGGACTGGTCGCTGCTCGAACAGCCGGGGCCCGCCGGTCTGCTTCAGCTCACCCGGCGGCTGCTGGCGCTGCGGCACAGCCATCCGGTGCTGCGCAGACGCGCCTTCTTCTCCGGCCGGCCGCAGGCCGCCGACGGGCTGCGGGACCTTGCCTGGTTCACGCCGCAGGGCAGCGAGATGACCGAGGAGGACTGGTACGCGCCGTCCGCCACCCTCGCCCTCTACCTCTCCGGCCGGGACATCCCCGGCCGTGACGCGCGCGGCTGTCAGGTGACGGACGACAGCTATTTGACGGTGCTGCACGCGGCGGCGGAGCCGGTGGACTTCCGGCTGCCCGGACCGCCGTGGGCGGCGGCGTACGAACTGGTCGTGGACACCTCGCTGGAGGACCAGAGCACCGCTCCGGGCACCGTGCACGAAGGCGGTTGCGTGGTGCGGGTGCCGGGGAGGTCGGTGCTGCTGCTGAGGGTGCGGACCTGACGCGCCGCCGGGCCGGTGGCGCGGCCCGGCGTTCAGCCGAGGATGCCGCGGTCGTACGCCAGGGCCACCGCCGCGGCGCGGTCCTTGGCGCCGAGCTTGCCGAAGATATGGGTGAGATGGGTCTTCACCGTGGCCTCGCTGATGAACAGTTCGCGGGCGATCGCGCGGTTGGAGGTGCCCTTGGCGACGAGCTCCAGCACCTCCCGCTCGCGCGCCGACAGACCTTCGTTGCCGGGCGCCGCCGGGGCGCGGACGTGCGAGACGAGACGGGCGGCGACCGCGGGCGACAGGACCGTACGCCCCTCGGCGGCGGCCCGTACCGCCGTGAACAGCTCCTCGCGGGGAGCGTCCTTGAGGAGGTAGCCGGTCGCGCCGGCCTCGATGGCCGGCAGGGTGTCGGAGTCCGTGTCGTACGTGGTGAGGACGAGGATCCGGGACCGGGCGCCTCGCCGCGCCAGCTCGGCGATGGCCGCCACTCCCCCGCCGCCGGGCATCCGCAGGTCCATCAGGACCACGTCGGGGTCGAGGCGGGTGGCCAGTTCGACGCCCGCAGGGCCGTCCGCGGCCTCGCCGAGGACCTGGAAGCCGGCCGAGGACTCGAACATGCCGCGCAGGCCGTCCCGTACGACGGGATGGTCGTCGACGACGATCAGCGTGACGGTGCGCTCGTTGACAGGATGTTCAGCCATGGCGCACCAACGGTACGCGAGCGGACACCGCCGTGCCCTGGCCCGGCTCCGATTCGAGGGCCACGGTGCCCGCGATCCGCTCGGCGCGCGCCCGCATGCCGTCGAGTCCGAAGCCGCCGGAACCGGAACGCGGTGCGACGGCGAGCGGGTCGAACCCCCGGCCGTCGTCGCGGACATCGAGGGTGACCTCGTCGCCCATGTAGGACAGGGTGACGCCGGCCCGTGCGGCGTCCGCGTGGCGGGCGGTGTTGGCGAGGGCCTCCTCCGCGATCCGCAGCAGGGTGCCGGCGACCTCGTCGTGCAGTTGCTCCTCGGTGCCGGTGACGGTGAAGCGGGCCCGCACGCCGGTGCGCCGGGACCAGTCGGCGACGGTCTTCTCCAGGGCCTCGGGAAGGGTGGCGTGCTCGAGGGCCGCCGGGCCCAGGTTCTGCACGGAGCGGCGGGCCTCTCCGAGACTGTGGCGGGCCAGGGCGCAGGCCCGGTTCAGGTGTTCGCCGGCGACGTCCGGGTCGTCGGTCGACGTGACGACCTGGAGCTGGGTGATGATGCCGGCCAGGCCCTGCGCGATGGTGTCGTGGATCTCTGCGGCAAGCCGGCTGCGTTCGTCCGCGATGCCCGCTTCGCGGGCCTGCACGAGGAGTTGGGCGTGCAGGCCCGCGTTCTCCTCGAGGGCCAGCTCCAGGCGGGCGTTGGCGAGCTCCAGCGCCTGGATGGTGGCCAGGCGTTCCTTGGCCCGCTCGGCCTCCTGGACGCCGAAGCGGGCGAAGATCAGGCACAGCGAGGCGTTGAGGACGTACAGACCGCCGAAGAGGACCCACTGGAGCGTGGAGGCGGGCGGCAGGCCGCCCGCCTGGGAGCCCGCCATGGTCACGGCGGTGACCAGCAGCCCCGCGTACGCCCTGCGGCCGGGCAGCAGGTGGCCGGAGTCGAAGTAGCCGAGAACGGCGTAGACGGCGAAGAGCGGATTCAGCCAGGTGAGGGCGAAGGCGAGGACGGTCCGCAGGGCGTAGTAGATCTGCCCGGTCCGGGCGTGCTCCTCCTGGTCCGCCCCGCGCACGCCCCACCACACCTCGAGCGCGAGAGCGGCGAGGGCCAGTGCACCGGCGGCGCGCATCTCCGCGCGGTCCATGAACTGGCCGGCGACGGCGCCGGCGATCACGGTCGCGAGTCCCAGGAGGGCGTAGGGGCCGTAGCGGTAGAACTGCCCCCAGCGCTCCTCGACGGGGACGCCCGCCCCTGGTCTCTGCACGGCGTCGGACAGCCTCATGCGCCAAGTGTCCCCCACCCCGGCCATGTTGATCACTCCCAGCGGAACCAGCGGACGGCCGCGGCGGTGAGCAGCACGGCCCACAGTCCCGTGACGCCGAGGTCCGTCCATGCGGGCCAGCTGCCCGCCGCCGCCCGGTCGAGAGCCTGCGACGCCGCGCCCAGCGGCGTGAACTCCACGATGCGCTGGAGTGTGCCGGGCATGGTCTGGACGGGCAGCCAGACGCCCGAGGTGAACATCGACGGGAAGAAGATCACCGACCCGACGGCGGTGGCGATCTTCTGGTTCCGGGAGACGGCACAGACGGTCGCGCCCAGCGCCAGCGCGCCGGCGGTCGTCAGCACCATCGCGAGTACGTAGCCGGCGGGCTGCCCGGGCAGGGCGACGCCGAAGGCGACGCGGCCGACGGCCAGCGCGAGCACTGCGGACGCGAGCGCCGCGACGCCGTGCAGGGCGAGCTGGGCCGACAGCAGCACGGAGGGCCGGACCGGGGTGGTCGACATCCGGCGCAGGATGCCGCGTTCGCGGTAGCCGGCGAGGACGGGCGGCATCGCCTGAAGCCCGGCCATGATCACGGCGAGCAGCACGGCGACCGGGACGTAGAGGTCGATGACGCGGCGGCCGCCGATGTCGTCGGACGCCTCCCGGAAGGACGGGATCAGGCCGAGGATCGTCATGAGCAGCGTCGGGAAGAGGAGGATCCAGAACAGCGATCCGGGTTCCCGGGAAAAGAGGCGGGCCTCTGTCCGCAGCACGGCGGCCCACGCCGGGACGCTTGCGGGCGCAGGGGCCGTGCCGGGGGCGGGAGCGGCGGTGGTCATCCGAGCCTCTCTTCCGTGAGGTCGAGGAACGCGTCGTCCAGGGAGGTCTCGGAGACGCGGAGCTGACGGGCGGTGATGCCGAGCCTGGCCAGCAGCGACATCACGGCGGTGACGGTCTCGTCGGTGCCGTGGACGGTGATCCGGCCGTCGGTGGTGGTGACGGAGGCGGCCTGCGGGAGCGCGGCCAGTTCCCGCTCGTCGAGCGGGCCGGAGGGGGTGAAGGAGACGACGGTCGACGCGCTGGACCGGCCGATCAGACCGGCGGGGGTGTCGAGCGCGGCGACCCTGCCCTTGTCGATGACCGCGATCCGGTCGCAGAGACGCTGCGCCTCCTCCATGAAGTGGGTGACCAGCAGGACGGTGACGCCGGAGTCCCGCACCTCCTCGATGAGTTGCCAGGTGTCCCGGCGGGCACGTGGGTCGAGTCCGGTGGTCAGCTCGTCGAGTACGACGACCCTTGGGCGGCCGATCAGGGCCAGCGCGATGAACAGGCGCTGCTTCTGCCCGCCGGAGAGCTTCGCGAACCGGTCACCGAGCTTGGGCACCAGGCCGAGCCGCTCGGCGAGCGGCCCCCAGTCGGCCGGCCGCTCGTAGAAGGACGAGTACAGCTCCAGCGCCTCGCGCACCGTGAGTTTGGGCTGGAGCTCGCTCTCCTGGAGCTGCGCGCCGAGCAGCCGGGTGACCTGCTCGTGGTCGGCCACCGGGTCGAGGCCGGCGACCCTGACCGTGCCGGAGTCGGGGATTCTGAGGCCTTCCACGCATTCGACGGTGGTGGTCTTCCCTGCGCCGTTCGGGCCGAGGATCCCGAAGATCTCGCCCTCCTCGACGCCGAAGCTCACACCGTCGACCGCGGGCCGACCGCCATAGGCCTTGTGCAGGCCGTTCACTTGGACTATCGCCATGGCACGAGGCTCCCGCGCGGCCGGTGGCCGGCACATCGCCCATCACGCTCGAGCCGGCATCGGCCGATCGGTTGATACGGGCGTACGACTCCGACGCGGCGGGGCCACGGTCACCCGGACGGAGGTGCCCCCGCCCGGCGGAAAACCACATGAGCGGTGTCAGTGGTCAACCGTAGGCTCGCACCTGATGCCCACTACACATTCGGATACCTCCGACACCACGGACCGCTCCGCCGTGCGTTCGCTCGTGCGGCTGTGGCCCTATGTGCGCCCGGTCCGTACACGCCTGTTCAGCGCGGCTCTCGTCGCCATAGTCGCCTCCTGCCTCAGCCTGGTCATCCCCCTGGTGCTGAAGTGGATCGTCGACGGGCCGGTCGCGGCGGGCGATCCGGGCGGGGTCTGGTTCGGGGCCCTGGTCCTGCTGTTGCTGGGTGTCGCGGAGGCGGTGCTGTTCGGCTTCCGGCGGTGGCTGGTGGCGCGGCCCCTCGCGGGTGTGGAGGCGGCCATGCGGGCGGACCTCTTCCGCCATCTCCAGCGTCTTCCGGTGGCCTTCCACGACCGCTGGGCCTCCGGACAGCTGCTCTCGCGCGGCACCACGGACCTGATGCTGCTCCGGATGTTCCTGGCGTTCCCGCTGACCTTCCTGCTCGTCAACGCCACCACGATCCTCGTCGGTTTCGTGATCCTGCTGGGGCAGGAGTGGACGCTGGGGCTCGTCCTCCTTGTTCCCGTACTGCCGCTGGTGGTCGTCTGTTCGCTCTTCGAGGCGCGCTACTCACTCGTCGCGCGGAAGGCGCAGGACCAGGTGGGCGACCTGACGACGGTCGTCGAGGAGAGCGTCCTCGGCATCCGCATCATCAAGGGCTTCGGGCGGCACCGCAGTCAGGCGGAGGCGTTCCGAGGTCTTTCGGAACGCCTCCGCGGCACGGAACTGGGCAAGGCACGTCTGCTGGGCAGCGTCTGGGCCCTGATCACGATCATTCCCGAACTGGCCATCGGCGCGGCGCTGGTGCTCGGCACGATCCAGGTCGCGGACGGCACGCTGTCGGCGGGCACGCTGGTCGCCTTCCTTTCGACGGCCCTGGCGCTGCGCTGGCCGGTGGACTCGATCGGCTTCCTGCTGGCCATGAGCCAGGAGGCGGCGACCGCGGCCGACCGCTACTTCGAGGTGCTGGACGCAGAGGAGGAAAGCGATTCGCACGACGGGCCGGAGACGGCGGCCCGTACGGAGGAGCGACGCGGGACGGCCGGCGCCCCGGGGGCCGTCCCGGCGGAGACCGGTGGACTGCGTTTCGAGGGCGTCGGGTTCCGCTACCCGGACGCGCCCGACGGCAGCGCACCGGTCCTCGCCCGGATCGATCTCCATGTGCGGCCCGGCGAGACCATGGCCCTGGTGGGCGGCACGGGCAGCGGCAAGACGACCCTCACGGCGCTGGTGCCCCGGCTGTACGAGCCGACGTCCGGGCGGATCACCCTCGACGGGCAGGACATCACCGCCATGCCGCGTGAACGGCTGCGTGAGCTGGTGTCGGTGGCGTTCGAGGAGCCGACGCTGTTCTCGGCGAGCGTCGCGGAGAACGTCCTGATGGGCGCTCAGGGCGCGGACGACGCGGAACTGCGCCGCTCGCTGGACATCGCGCAGGCCGGCTTCGTCGACGCGCTGCCGCACGGCGCCGCCACTCAGGTCGGTGAGCAGGGCCTCAGTCTGTCGGGCGGTCAGCGCCAGCGCCTCGCGCTGGCGCGCGCCGTGGTCGGCGGGCCGCGCTTCCTGGTCCTCGACGATCCGCTCTCCGCGCTGGACGTGCATACGGAGGCCCTGGTGGAGGCGGCGCTGCGCCGGGTCCTGGAGGACACCACCGCGCTGGTGGTGGCGCACCGGCCGTCGACGGTGATGCTCGCCGACCGGGTCGCGCTGCTGTCGGGCGGCCGGATCGCCGCGGTGGGCACGCATCACGAACTGTTGCGTACGAACGCCGAGTACGCATGGCTGATGTCCGGCGCGGAGGGGCCCGACGGCCCGGTCGACATGGCAGCCACGTCCGGGACCGGTGCGGAGAGGCCCGACGGCCCGGTCGACTTGGCAAGCGGGTCCGGGACCGGCGCGCCCGGGCGGGTGGCCGGGGCCCCGGACCACCCGAAGACGCCGAAGGGCCGGACGGACGTGGACGCGACCGCGGGGACCGAAGGGACGGCACGGTGACGGCAGGGTCGACAAAGGGGCCGGCGACGGCACGCCCGGCAGGGCAGCCAGAGGGCGCGGCGCCTACGGGCGAACCGACGGAGGGGGCGACGGACCAGCCAGGGGGCAGCCCGGCGGACACATCGGCGACCGGCCAGGACACGCGCAGGGCGGCCGGCCCCGCGAGCGCGCCCGGGACGAGCGGCCCCGCGACCGCTGCCGACGCCCTCGACGGCACGGCGCCGCCCGGGAAGGGCGCGCCGGCGGGCGACCCGTTCGACCGGGACGCCCTGCCCGCGCCGGCCGGCGCGACGGGCGCCCTGCTGCGGTCGCTCCTCGCGCCCCGCCGTGCCCGGGTCGCGCTCGCGGCGGTGCTGCTGCTGCTCCAGCAGGCCGCCGTCCAGGCGGGCCCGTTGCTGGTGGCGTACGCCATCGACCGCGGCGTCCCGGCCTTCCGCGCGGCGGACTACGGGCCGCTGGTCGCCGTCGGCACCGGGTACGCGCTGTGCGCGGTGGCCGCGGGAGCGCTCCAGTACGCATTCATCCGGGCGTCCGCCCGGGTCAATCAGGACGTGCTCCTCGATCTGCGGGGCCGTATCTTCCGTCACGCCCAGGCGCTGAGCGTCGACTTCCACGAGCGGTACACCTCCGGCCGGCTGATCTCCCGGTCGACGACCGACGTCGAGTCGCTGCGCGAGCTGCTGAGCGAGGGGCTTCAGGAACTCATCGGCGTCGTGCTCGCCTTCGTGTACATCTCGGCGATGCTGCTCTGGCTCGACCTCGGGATCGGCGGCATGGCGGTCCTGTCGTTCGTGCCGCTCTATCTGCTGGTGCGGATCTACCGGCGGCGGGCCAAGTCCGTCTTCATGAACCGCTCCACGGCGATCGCGGCGGTCATCGTGAAGTTCGCGGAGACCATGAACGGCATCCGGCCGGTGCGCGCCTTCCGCCGCGAGCGGGCCAACGACGCCGATTTCGAGGTGCTCAACCACCGCCACGAACGCACCAACGGCGACGCCCTGCTGGAGATGGCGCGCTATGTCGTCGGCTCCCGGCTCGTCGCCAACACCGCTGTCGCGGCCATGGTCCTGTGGGGCGCGTACCGGGTCGCCCAGGGCACGCTCGCGCTGGGTGTGCTGGCCGCCGCCGTGCTGTACCTGCGGCGGCTGTACGACCCGATCGACCGGCTCGGGATGTTCCTCAACTCCTACCAGTCGGCGGCCGCCTCACTGGAGAAGATCGCGGGGCTGCTGGCGCAGGAGCCGACGGTCCCAGAGGCCCGCGAGCCGCGTGAGCTGCCGGTGCGCACGTCCGGCACGCCGGGCCGCGAGGTGGTGTTCGAGCAGGTCGGCTTCGCCTACCGCACGGGCGGGGAGGTGCTGCCCCGGTTCGACCTGACGATCCCGGCCGGGCAGACCGTCGCGGTCGTCGGCTCGACCGGCGCGGGCAAGTCGACCCTCGCCAAGCTGCTGGCCCGCTTCTACGACCCCACCGAGGGCCGGGTCCTGCTCGACGGGACCGATCTGCGGGACCTGGCCGTGCCGGACCTCCGCCGGGGGGTGGTGATGGTGACCCAGGAGGCGTTCCTGTTCTCCGGGACGGTCGCGGAGAACATCGCGCTCGGGCGGCCGGAGGCGAGCCGCGCGGACATCGAGCAGGCCGCCAAGGCGATCGGCGCCCATGACTTCATCGAGTCCCTGCCCGACGGCTACGACACGGACGTGCGCAAGCGGGGCGGACGGATCTCCGCGGGGCAGCGGCAGTTGGTGTCCTTCGCGCGGGCGCTGCTCGCCGACCCGGCGGTGCTGATCCTCGACGAGGCGACGAGTTCGCTGGACATCCCCGGCGAGCGGGCGGTGCAGCGGGCGATGGACACGGTGCTCCAGGGCCGTACGGCGGTGGTGATCGCGCACCGGCTGTCGACGGTCGAGATCGCGGACCGGGTGCTGGTGATGGAGCAAGGCCGCATCGTCGAGGACGGCGCGCCCGCCGAACTGATCGGCGGAGAAGGAAGGTTCGCCGGACTGCACAGGGCCTGGCGGGACAGCGTGGTCGGCTGAGCCTCTCGGCGGGCCGGGCCGCCGGGCCCGGTCCGTCGCGCGGGCCCGGGGCGGTGCGGCAGGGCGCGACGGCGCCCGTGCTGTCCGCCCGCCCCGGTACGGAATGAGCCACGCCCGGAAGGCCCGAACCGGACCGCGATCAGCAGCACCGCTACGCCGCCTTCACAGATGCAGACTTCGCCGTGAACATCCGGTTGCTTTCCGGGTCGGGCCGGGGCGAATGTCCGGGCCCCGCCCGGCAACGATCCGCGAAACGTCCGCTCACCGAACATGACCTATCGGGCAACGGACGAATTCCGGCCAACTTCTTGTCGCGCTCCTGACAGAACATGTTCTCGGCTGCCAGTCTTCCCCCGATCCACGCACCACAGCTCCGCATGCTCTGCCCGGCCGACCCACCCAGCCGACCGGTACCCCCCTCGCAGAAGGAGTCCGCGTGAGACCCACGCATCGCCGGCGCGCCACCGCGACCGGAGCTCTCATCGCCACCGCCGCCCTTCTCGCGGTCGGCTTCCAGACCGGAACCTCGGCCGCCGCCCAGCCGGAGGCGCCCGCCGCCGTGAAGGCGGGCAAGGCCGACCCGGGCGCGCTGCCCAAGAGCCTCTCCCCCGCCCAGCGGGCGGAGCTGATACGCGAGGCGTCCGCCACGACGGCCGCCACCGCGAAGGAACTCGGCCTCACCGCCAAGGAGAAGCTCGTCGTCCGGGACGTCGTCCAGGACCGCGACGGCACCACGCACACCCGCTACGAGCGCACCTACGAGGGCCTGCCGGTCCTCGGCGGCGACCTCGTGGTCGCCGAGTCCGCCACGGGTGCGACCGAGGCGGTCACCAAGGCGTCCCGCGCCGCCCTGAAGGGCGTCGACACCAGCGCGGACGTCGCACCGGCCACGGCGGAGAAGCAGGCCCTCGGCGCCGCCCGGGCCGAGGGCTCGAAGGCGACGAAGGCCGAGCGGGCCCCGCGCAAGGTCGTCTGGATGGGCACCGGCAGTCCGACTCTCGCCTACGAGACCGTGGTCGGCGGACTCCAGCACGACGGCACCCCGAACGAGCTCCACGTCGTGACCGACGCGGCCACCGGCGAGAAGCTCTACGAGTGGCAGGCCGTCCACAACGGCACCGGCAACACCCAGTACAGCGGGCAGGTCACCCTGGGCACGGCCCCGTCGTACACGCTCACCGACACGACCCGCGGCAACCACAAGACGTACAACCTCAATCGCGGTACGTCCGGCACGGGCACGCTCTTCTCCGGCCCCGACGACATCTGGGGCAACGGCTCGCCGTCGAACCTGGAGACCGCCGGCGCCGACGCCCACTTCGGCGCGGCCCTCACCTGGGACTACTTCAAGAACGTGCACGGCCGCAGCGGCATCCGCGGTGACGGCGTCGGCGCGTACTCCCGTGTGCACTACGGCAACAACTACGTCAACGCGTTCTGGCAGGACAGCTGCTTCTGCATGACGTACGGCGACGGGTCCGGCAACGCCAAGCCGCTCACCTCGATCGACGTGGCCGCGCACGAGATGACGCACGGCGTCACCTCCAACACGGCCGGCCTGGTCTACAGCGGCGAGTCGGGCGGTCTCAACGAGGCCACCAGCGACATCTTCGCCGCGGCGGTGGAGTTCAGCGCGAACAACTCCCAGGACGTGGGCGACTACCTCGTCGGCGAGAAGATCGACATCCGCGGCGACGGCACCCCGCTCCGCTACATGGACAAGCCGAGCAGGGACGGCTCTTCCAAGGACTACTGGTACTCGGGCATCGGCAATGTCGACGTCCACTACTCCTCGGGCCCGGCGAACCACTGGTTCTACCTGCTCTCCGAGGGCAGCGGCGCCAAGACCGTCAACGGCGTCAACTACGACTCGCCGACCTCCGACGGTCTGCCGGTGACCGGCATCGGCCGCGACAAGGCCGCGCTGATCTGGTACAAGGCGCTCACCACCAAGTTCAGCTCCCGTACCGACTACGCGGGTGCCAGGACGGGCACCCTCGCGGTCGCGACGGAGCTGTACGGCGCGGCCAGCGCCGAGGTCAAGGCCGTCACCGACGCCTGGGCCGGCATCAACGTCGGCGCCCGCCCCGGCGGCGGCGACCCCGACCCGGACCCGGGCACGGTCTTCGAGAACACGGCGGACGTCAGCATCCCGGACGCGGGCGCCGCGGTGACCTCCTCGGTCAACGTCACCGGCCGTACCGGCAACGCCCCGTCCACCCTTCAGGTCGGCGTCGACATCGTGCACACGTGGCGCGGTGACCTGGTCATCGACCTGCTCGCCCCGGACGGCACCGCGTACCGCCTGAAGAACTCGAGCGGTTCGGACTCGGCGGACAACGTCAAGGCGACCTACACGGTCAACGCCTCCAGCGAGGTCGCCAACGGCACCTGGAAGCTGCGGGTGCAGGACGTGGCCCGCTACGACACCGGGTACATCAACAGCTTCAAGCTCACCTTCTGAGGCTGACCGCACATCCCTGATCCGGGGCGCTGCCCGGGACGCCGCGACGGCTCCCGGGCAGCGCCCTTCCACGTACGGGGCCTGCCGGTCCACTGCGCCCGTCCGCCGGGGCGCCGGCCGGGAGTCGGTCCGCCGGGGCCTGCCGGATGTCTAGGCTGACGGCATGACCACCTCCGCCGGTCCGACCGGCACCAGTGCCGCTCCCGTACGGGTCCTGCTCGCCGACGACGAGACCATGATGCGCGCCGGGGTGCGGGCGATCCTGGCCGCCGATCCGGACGTCGAGGTGGTCGCGGAGGCGGGTGACGGGCGTCAGGCCGTCGAACTCGCCCTGGGGCGGCGGCCGGACGTCGCCCTGCTCGACATCCGGATGCCACGGCTCGACGGGCTCGCCGCCGCGGAGGAGCTGCGGCGCGTGACGCCCGGGACGGCGGTGGTCATGCTCACCACCTTCTCGGAGGACGAGTACATCGAGCGTGCCCTGGGCGCCGGGGTGAGCGGGTTCCTGCTGAAGTCCGGGGACCCCAGAGAGCTGATCGCGGGCGTGCGGGCGGCGGCCCAGGGCGCCGCCTGCCTGTCCCCCGAGATCGCGCGACGTGTGCTCGACCGGCTCGGCGCGGGACGGATGTCGCGGGCGGCGGAGGCCCGGACGGCACTGGAGCCGCTGACCGCCCGGGAGCGGGAGGTCGTGGCGCTGGTCGGGGCCGGCCTGTCCAACGCGGAGATCGCGGCGCGGCTGTACGTGGTGGAGGGCACGGTCAAGGCGCATGTCAGCGCCGTCCTCGCCAGGCTGGAGCTGAGGAACCGGGTGCAGTTGGCGATTCTGGCGTACGAGGCCGGGCTGGTGGCCGACACCCCCTGATCGTCAACTTCGAGTTGACGATAGCGTCGCGTCAACCTAAGGTTGTCGCATGACCGATCCTGTGCGTCTCACGCATCCCGTGCGCCTCGACGATCTGATCGAGGCGATCAAGAAGGTCCACTCCCAGCCGCTCGACCAACTGTCGGACGCGGTACTCGCCGCCGGTCACCTCGGCGACATCGCCGACCACCTCATCGGCCACTTCGTCGACCAGGCCCGCCGGTCCGGCGCCTCATGGACCGAGATCGGCACCTCCATGGGCGTCACCAAGCAGGCTGCCCAGAAGCGTTTCGTGACCAAGCAGTCCGACCAGCCGCTCGACCTCGATCCGAGTCAGGGCTTCGCCCGCTTCACCCCCCGCGCCAGGAACGTCGTCGCGGCGGCCGCCAACGAGGCGCTCGCCGCCGGCAACGCCTTCGTCGGCCCCGAGCACCTCGTCCTCGGCCTGCTCGCCGAGCCCGACGGCCTCGCCGTGAAGGCGCTCGCCGCCCAGGGCGCCGACCCCGAACGGATCCGCGCCTCGGCGACGACGGCACTCCCGCCGGCCGCCGACGAACTCCCGGAGATCGCCCCGTACGACGCGCGTGCCCGCAAGGTGCTGGAGCTGACCTTCCGTGAGGCACTGCGCCTCGGGCACAACTACATCGGCACCGAGCACATCCTGCTCGCCCTGCTGGAGGCGGAGGACGGCAGCGGTCCGCTGGCGTCGCTCGGCGTCGGCAAGGAGGCCGCCGAGCAGTGGGTGACCGACACCCTCGCGGCGTTCATGGCGGCGAAGCAGCAGCAGTAGGGCATGCGCCCCCACTTTCGTCGGGGGCCCCAACGCGGGGTCCCTGACAGGGTGGGGGCATGCGCAGAGAGAACGCCCGTGAAGTCCTCACCGACCTGGCGCTGTGGGCGGTGCTCGCCTTCTGCGTCCTGCTGCGCTCCGACCCGAACGACGGCGGCTCATGGTGGTGGGTCGGCACCGGCGTCCCCCTTCTCGGCCTCGCGGTCCTGCTCTGCCGGTCGTGGCCGCTGGTGTCCCTCGTCGTCACCGTCTCCCTCAGCGCCTGGCAGACACCGGAACTCTTCACCGCCTCCTACGCACCCGCCATGGCCGCCTTCGGGTATCTCTCCGGCCGCCGCACGGCGACCGCCCGCCCGGCGCTGGTCGCGTTCGGCTCCGTCGCGCTCGGCGGGCTCGTCCTCGCCCTGGCACTGGAGGACCTCTGGACCTGGTTCGCCCTGCTGATCACCCTGCTGCTGGTGGTCGTCGTCCCCTGGCTGTTCGGCCGCTACGTCCGCCAGTACGCCCAACTGGTCTCCACAGGCTGGCGGCTGGCCGAGCACATGGAACGCGAGCGGGAGACCGCCGCCGACCGCGAACGGCTGCTTGAACGCTCCCGTATCGCCGGGGACATGCACGACTCACTCGGCCACGACCTGTCGCTCATCGCGGTACGGGCCGCCGCGCTGGAGGTCGACGCGAGCCTCGGCGAGCGGCAGCAGCTCGCGGCGCGCGAGCTGCGTCAGGCGGCGGCCGACGCCACGGCCCGGCTGCGCGACATCGTCGGCGTGCTCCGGGAGGACGGGGCGCCGGCACCGACCTCGCCGAACGGGGAGACGGTGGCCGCGCTCGCCGAACGGGCCCGGGAGGCGGGCCTCGACGTCACCCTGGACGAGGGCACCGCGCAGGCCCCCGCCCTGCGGCCGATGACTGCCCGGGCGGTCCACCGCGTGGTCCAGGAGTCCCTGACCAACGCGGCCAAGCACGCTCCGGGCGCACCGGTGCGGGTGTCCCTGGCGTCCGCAGGGTCCACCCTCACCGTCACGGTCACGAGCGGCCCGGCCACGGGCGCCTCGGCGCCCGGGAGCGGCTCCCCCGACGGCGCCCCGTCGCCCGCTTCCGGCGGCACGGGCCTCATCGGTCTCGACGAACGCGTCCGCCTCGCGGGCGGCACCCTCACCCACGGCCCCGACACCGACGGCTTCACCGTCACCGCCCGGCTCCCGCTGTCGTCGGACGCCGCCCCGGTGCCGCCCGCCCCCACCACGGCCGGCGAACTCCACGACGCCCGGCGCCGGGTGCGCCGCAACCTCCTCCAGGCCGTCACGGTCCCGCTCGCCGCCGGCCTGGCACTGGCCCTGCTGATCCTCGGCTTCCGCTTCTGGAGCGACTCCCGCACCGTGATGGAGCGTGCCCAGTACGACCGCATCCGCGTGGGCGACACCCGCGCGGACGTCCTCACCCGCCTCCCCCGGCTCTCTCTGGACGGCCCGCCGTCGGGCGTCCAGCCGGAGCCGGCGGACGCGGGCCGCTGCGAGTACTACCGCGCGAAGAAGTACGAGACGACGCCGGCGTACCGGCTCTGCTTCAAGGACGACCGCCTGACGTCGAAGACCGTCGTGACGGACGTCGACAACGAGGAGGACCGCCCCCGGTGACACCGGGGACGGCCCTCACCCGTCATGGAACGCGCTTCCGCCCCAGCCGGTCGGCCGGGCCGCCGGCGGCTACTTGATGCCGAGGAGCTGCTCCAGCGGGTCGATGGCGAAGTAGACGAGGAACAGCACCGCGGTACCCCACAGCAGCCAGTGCACCTCACGGGCCTTGCCCAGGCACGCCTTGATGACCACGTAGGCGATGAAGCCGGCGCCGATGCCGTTGGTGATGGAGTAGGTGAACGGCATGACGACGATGGTCAGGAAGGCGGGGACGGCGACGTCGTAGCGGTCCCAGTCGATGTGCCTGACCTGGGTCATCATCAGGAAGCCGACGGCGACGAGGGCCGGGGCCGCGGCCTGGAGGGGCACGATCGTCAGGACGGGGGCGAGGAAGAGGGCGAGAGCGAAGAGACCGCCGGTGACGAGGTTGGCGAAACCGGTACGCGCACCTTCACCGACACCCGCGGCGGACTCGATGTACGTGGTGGCGGACGAGGAGGAGGCGGCGCCGCCCGCGACGGCGGCAGCACCGTCGATGAGAAGCACGCGACCCAGGCCGGGGACCTGGCCCCGCTCGTCGAGGAGTCCGGCTTCGGCGGTGACACCGACCACGGTGCCCATCGTGTCGAAGAAGTCGGACAGGACCAGCGTGAAGACGAGCAGGACCACGGTCAGCACGCTGACCTGGCCGAACGAGCCGAAGAGGTCGAATTCGCCCAGCAGGGCGAAGTCGGGGGCGGCGAACGGCTTGTCGGGCAGCGAGGGCGAGGTCAGGCCCCAGGACTTGACGTCCGCCAGCTCGTTGACGACGACGGCGACGATCGTCATCAGGACGATGCTGATGAGAATGGCGCCCTTGACCTTGCGTGCGAGGAGCACGATCGTCAGGAGCACGCCGAGGCAGAAGACGAGCATGGGCCAGCCGGTGAGCGCACCGGTGCCGAGCTGCACGGGCACGGTGGTGTTCGCGGCGTCCGGGATACGGGTGACGAAGCCGGCGTCCACGAAGCCGATGAACGCGATGAACAGGCCGATGCCGACGCTGATCGCTTGTTTGAGGGGCTGCGGGATCGCGTGCATGACGGCCTCGCGCAGACCGGTCACCACGAGGACGCAGATCAGCAGGCCTTCCAGCACGATGAGGCCCATCGCGTCGTCCCAGCCCATCAGAGGGGCGACCTGGAAGGCGACGACGGCGTTGATGCCGAGGCCCGCGGCCAGGGCGAGCGGCAGGTTGCCGCCGACACCCATGATCACGGTCATGACCGCGGCCACCAGGGCCGTGACGGTGACCAGTTGCCCGGCGTCCAGCTGCTCGCCGAACTTGTCCTTGGCACTGCTCAGGATGATCGGGTTGAGCACGAGGATGTACGCCATGGTGAAGAACGTGGCGAACCCGCCGCGTATCTCCCGGCCGTATGTCGAGCCACGTTCGGTGATGCCAAAGAACCGGTCGAGCGGGCCGCCGGTTCCGGTGGGCGGCGCGTCGGCCGGGCTGGTCGCGCTGTTCTGCATGGCGGCGTCTCCTGGGCCTACAGGTGGGAGAGAGGGATGACGGGACCGCGGGGAAAGCGCGTTCACGACTGTTGTGCGAACACACATGCGGCACCTCGCGAGCGGATCATACGTGGCCCGACCCGGTACACGACCAGCCAGTGAACGAACGGGAATTGACACCGTCGATCACCTCTGTGGTTTCCTACGAAATCCCTGACGACCTATCCCGCATAACGGGATGCAGGCGACAGCGACCATGGAGTAGCGGCGAGTAACTGCCTACTCTCGCACCGTGCATCCACCCCTCCCATTCAACGCGCGCGCCGCCCGCACCCTGCGCGAGAAACTCGGGATGGCGCACGGCCACGTCGCCTATGGCATGCGCGCCTCCTACGGCATGACCCACATCACCCCCGACCATGTCGCGGCGTGGGAACGCGGCACGGCCCTGCCCACCGCCGACGAACTCACGGCCCTGGCCGGCGCCTTGTGGTGCGCCCCCGGTGAACTCATGGGTCACGCCCGCACCCTGCGCGAGCACCGCCTCGCCCGCGGCCTTCCCGTCGAGGATGTCGCACGTGCCACGGGCCTGACGCTCGACGCCTACCACCGCATGGAAGAGACCGGCCTGTGGACAGGCGACAAGCGCCAGTCGGCCGCTCTCGGCAGCGTTCTCGGGCTTCCCCCGCGCGACTTCATCGCCATCACCGGCCTCGAGGACGAACTGGCCCGTCTCCTCACCGAGGCGGTCTCCACCCGCTGGCAGGCCCACATCCGCGCCATCGCCAAGCTCGTCGCCATCGATCGCCGCGACCTCCAGAACCCCCTGCGCACCATGCAGCAGGACTACCAGACCCTCCTGGCGGCGACCCTCAGCCGCGCCGGCGGCAGCACGGCCTCCGGCGAGGACGGCCGGCGCTACATCGAAGAGATCGTCGACCACTTCTGGGCCCTGCTCCCGGACCATTGAGCGGGCGGCCCGCCGCCGAAAAGCTGTGAGGCTGCTCCGTGCGGGCGCCGGGGCGTCCGCCCGTCAGCCGAGGACGAGACCTACCTCGTCCGCCAGTTGCCGGGCGGTCGGGTTCGTCGCGAGCGCCGGGTGGTCCGCGACGGCGACGGCCAGTTCGCGCCTGATGAAGTCGCGCCCCGCGTCGACGAACTCGTCGACGCGGCACACGACCTCCGCGTCCGTGTAGGTGGGTGACAGCACGAGGTCGTCACCGCGGCGCACGATGCGGATGCGTTCGTCGTTCTCCGTGAAGTCGATCCAGTCGTACGCCACGCGGTCCCGGGCGGACTTCATGACGTCCCGGACCCCGTAGAAGGCGTCGAAGAGCGGCGTCCAGCCCCAGGGAGGGCTGATGTCGATCCCTCCGTGCTCGATCCGCCACGCGCCGAGGAAGCAGTACCACCGCAGGTCGCTACGGGAGACGGCCGTCAGGTCCACGCGGGACTCGTGTCCCTGCGGGCCGTACCGGGCGTCCGCCGAGTAGGCCAGGTGCATGCTCGTTCCTCCCTTTCACCGTTCCACCGTTTCACCGTCGAGGCCGCTTCCGAAGAGGGGGGCCGCCCCCGGTTGCACCAGGGGCGGCCCGCTCCTGCCGTACGCCGGCTCAGGTCACTGCGTCCGGACGGCCCGGGTGGCGAAGTGCACGGGATCGAGCCGGAAACCGGGCTCGTCGTCCGTGAACCGGGACACCCCGACGGCCACCTTCGAGCAGACGACCCAGCTGAGCGAGTCCTCACTGCGCAGCACGAGCGCCAGCAGCGGGTTCGGACGCGGCTTCAGAACTCCCGTGGCGGCGATCTCCGCCATCACAGTGTCGTCCGCCGTCTCCAGGCTGAGGCCGCGGAAGGACCGGCCGATGTTCATCCGCTCCACGGCTTCGAAGCGGAGACCGATCGGTTCCATGTCCTGTCCCTGTCCCCCGGGGGTACGGATGAGGAGCTGCGAGTGCCCCACCCCGTAGATCCACAGGCGGAACCTGAGCGGACTCGACCAGAGGACCTGCCCCCCGGCGTTCGGGCCGTCATTCAAAGGGATTCGCCACCTTTCTCCCGTTGCGGTACCAGGTGACCCGGTTCCAGGCACCCGAGGACTGGCTCAGCCGGTACATCTCCCAGCGCGTCGCTCCCTGCATCTCCGGGGCCGGCTTGAGCGAACTGCCCAGCTTGGCATAGGCCACGGGGTCGTCGATGCCGTCGAGGTTGACGTGGATGCGGGTCTTCCCGTCCTTGAGGAAGTTGTTGACGTGCTCGTACCACCAGGAGCTGTCGTCCCACTCCTTGTAGGTGGTGGCCCCTCGCTCCATGGCGAAGATGTCCAGGGCCATGTCGTCGCCGTCGACCTCCTGCTTGCCCAGGGCGATGTCGTCGCAGTTGTGGACGAGCACGGGAGTCGTCCCGGCCGCCACATAGTAGGCGTGGACGCCTGCGATGGTGAGGTCGTGCGTGCGCTGGCGCTGGTCGAAGAAGTGCTGTCCGGTGAGCTGGATCCGCTCGCCCTCCGGGGTGAGCAGTTCCATTCCGGGCCGCAGGTCGCCCGCCTCGATCCACTTGTGCTCCGACGCCACCCAGAACGGGTGGGTGACCGTCGTGGTGAGCCGGGAGGCGCCGTCGGGGGTGGCGACCTTCAGCTCCACGAAGTGCTTGTCGTCCTCCGTGACGATGGTCCGGACGACTTCGCGGGCCGAGTTCTCGCCCGTGCCGGGGTCCGTCACGGTGACCTTGTCACCGAGTACGACGTCCTTGATCTGTTTGGACGACCCGTCGGCCATCAACACCTTCGCGGCGGGAAGGAAGCTGTGGTTCTCACATGAGTCCTTGTCCCGTTTCTTCTTGTCCGCCTTGGCTTTCGCCTTCTTGGACTTCTCCAGGGCGTCCTTGGCGTTGTCGACCCGCTTCTCCGCCTTGCGCAGATTGCTGATCGAGTCGTAGAGATCGTCGATCAGCGTGAGGGCCTTGTAGACCTTCTTGCCCTTGATCAGCACCTTCAGTGCCGATCCGAGCAGGAGGGACGCCACTTCCGCGGCGGCCTTCAGGCAGGTCCCGATCGCGGGGTTCGAGGCGCAGTCCTGCAGCGCGCTGACCCCGACGATGTCCTTGACCTCTTCGATGATCTTCTCGGTCACCTGCGAGACGGCGTACTCCGCGACGCGGTGGTTCGCCTCCGCCGCCGCGACTTCCTGCTCCTCCTTGGACGGCTTCGGCTTCGGGTCGCCGAACTCCCAGCCGTTCGGGCCCATACGGCAGGTGATGAGCCCTTCCCAGCACTCCGCGGGAATCGCACCCGTCGGGTCGGAGAACGTGACGGGAGAGTTGTTGGCGTACGCGTAGCCGTTCATCTGCTGGGCATTGCCGAAGTCGATCAGCGGATCGACGGAGATGAACTTGCCCAGGGACGCGTCGTATTCACGTGCGCCCAGATGTGTGAGCCCGGTGCTCCTGTCGAGCGTGCCTCCGACGAAGCCCTTCTCGGTGGGCCACGAACCGGGCTCCGCACCTCGTGCGTTGCCGTACGGGTCGAAACGCCTCTGCGTCACGGCGCCGGTGGTCGCGTGGACGGAGAGGTCACCGGTGTTGTGGTGGTCGGCGGACAGGAAGGTGACCATGTTGTCGTCGGTCCGTACGGCGACGTCCTGGCCCGCGTGCGAGTAGGTGCGGGTGGCTTCGGCCTTCGTGGCCCCGGGCTTGAGGCGCAGCTCCATACCCGGCAGGTAGACCGTGGTGCCGTCCGCGTCCTTGCGCTTGAGGCGGTCGCCGTTGGGTCCGTAGACGAAGGTGGTTTCCGAGGCCTCGTTCTGCGGAGTCGTGACGTCGTCGGGGTGCGCGACCTTGGACAGCTTGCCGCCGACGTCCCAGGAGAGCGTCTCGGTGTTGCCGCCGATGGTCCGGGTCTCCATGTTGCCCGCGGCGTCGTAGCCGTACGAGGACTGGCGGTTCCCCGTCGGCGTCTGCTCGACGACCTTGGTCACCGCGTGCGGTCCGGCCGGCCCCTCACCGTAGGTGAAGGTCCGGGTGACGTCCTTGGTCGCGTCCAGGCCGATGTCGTGCGACACGTCCTGGGTGCGGTTGCCGATCTCGTCGCTCCGGTACGACGTCCAGTAGGCGGCCGGGCCTCCGAGGGCCTGGCTGCCCGGCGCCGCGGAACACGCGGCGGGCGCGGTCCCGTCGACGGGCGCGATCGTGCCGACCGTGCCCGACCCCGTCGCCGCCTCGGTGTTCGCGGCCGGGGTCCACGCCTCCGACAGACGCCGGTTCTGGTCGTACTGGAAACACTGGACGTCGGGCGTGGGCGCCCCCGCGCCGATGTCGGAGATGGCGAGGACGTTGCCGGACTTGTCGTAGCTGTACCCGGTCTCCTTGACCGGTCCGCCGGTCGAGCCCGCGACGTCGACCACGGCTCGGGTGACGCGCTTGGTGCCGCGCTCGTAGTCGAAGGTCTGCCAGACCTTCTTGCCGCCGGTGTTCTGCTCCAGCTGCAGCAGATCGGTGGTCGGCGACCACACGGTCCCCGTGATGTACGTGGACAGGCCCTGCATGGTCACGGGACGCTGAAGTTCGTCGTACCCGTAGGTGAGCACCTCGGCCTGGAGGCCGCCGGCCGCGGGAAGGCCCGCCGTCTGGACGGTGCCGTCCCTGTTGTAGGTGTTGGTGAAGAGATAGGTGCCCGCCAGGGCTCCCTCGGAGGCCGGCACGACGTGCGCCGTCTTCAAGGGCCGGTACTGATCGTCGAATGCCTGGACGGCCGTTCCGAAGTATTCGGTGGCGCTGGTGTACCGCAGCGACGCGTACTGCTTGCCGAGCGCGCCGACGCGGTCGTAGCGGTTCTCCGTGAGCTTCTTGCCCCCGGAGACCGGACCGTCGTAGGTGGCCAGGACCCTGCCGAGACCGTCGTAGGCCGTCGTCACGGTGGTGTTGCGACCCTCGTGCGTGACGGACACGACCCGGTCCGCGTCGTCGTATCCGGTGATCTTGGTTCCCGCGTCGGGGTCGACGCTCTTCACCTGGCGGCCGCGCTGGTCGTAGTCGAAGGACCAGACGTTCTGCTGTGCGTCGGTCACCGTCTCGAGCTGCCCCGAGGGTGTGTAGGTGTACTTCGTCGCGGTGTACGACGAGGGACCGGAGGACAGCGGGCTGCCGCTCTGGTACTGACGCACCTCCGTCACCTGGCCGGAAGCGTCGGTCAGCGAGGTCGTGGGCACACCGCCCTGCGGCGGGACGACGTGGGTGCGGTCGCCTTCGTGCACGGTGGTCGTACGCCACTGCTCGACACCGGACACCGCGAAGACGGTCGCGGTCAGACGCCCCATGTCGTCGTATTCCTGGCGCGTCTGCGACTCGACCTCGCCGTTCCGCACGATCAGCAGCTGGTCGGACGGCGCTCCGGCGGCGTTGTAGGTGTCGTAGGCGACCTTGAGCTTGCCGCGGCTGTCGTAGAAGGTGTCGGCCACCAGGCGTGTGCCGTTCGGCCCCTGCGCCTGACGCTGACGCGCCCTCAGAAGGCTGTCGTAGAGGCTGTACTCGGTGGAGTACGAGCCGCCCTCCTCGACGATCTCCGTCTTGACGGCCAGGGGTGCGTCCTTGCGGACCAGGTAGCTGTACTTGGTGTTGGGGGTCTGGTTCTCCGCCTTCTTGCGGTCCTGCAACCAGACACCCGAGATGCGTCCGAGGCCGTCGAACGTCATGTCGGTGCGCTTGCCGTTGGGGTCCTGCTGGCCCTTCGACTGCCCCCAGGCCGGCTCGTAGTCCGTCAGGGTGGCGTGGCCGAGGCTGTTGGTCGCCTTGATCTGCGTCGTCAGGCCGTTGACCATCGTGTAGCTGGTCGTGGTGCGCCCCGAGCCGGGGGTGGTGGCGGACGTCGGGCGTCCGTAGCTGTCGTAGCCGTTCTTGAAGGTCTCCTGGTAGGTCGCCGTGGTGCCGTCGTGCGACGCCAGACGCTCGGCGGACGTCTCAAGACCGCGCGTCGGGGCAGCGCCGTGGGCCAGGTTGTCGTAGTAGCTGCGGACGTCGGAGAGCACCTGGCTCTTTCGGTCGGGTGTGACCGAGCAGGCGACGGACACCTCCTCCACCCGCTTGACGCGGTCGAGGAAGTTCTGACCCGCGCCGGTGTTGTCCGCATACCAGGTACGGGTACAGGTGTCGTCCTTCGCGGCGGCGTCCTTCTCCGCCTGGGTGGCCCCCTCCGGGACGACCCGGCCGAAGTCGTTCACCTGTGTGACGCGGCCCGTGCCGGTCGCCGTGTCGTACGTGCTCTCGGAGCGCGACTCGCGCCAGCCGCCGGCCTTGAGGGCGGTGAAGCCCCGCGTGACGGAAGGCTTGACGACCGTCGCCCGCAGGGTGCCCCAGCTCTTGGTCTGGGTGGCGCTGTGGTGCTTCCACGGCTTCTTGATCACCTTGGTGGCGACCGCACCCTCGTTGAACGCCTGGGTCTCGAGCTCGAAGCCGGTGAAGTCCTCGTCGTCCGTGTGAACGGTTCCGGTGGAGTCGGTGACCGTGGCGGCGACCGTGCCGCCGCCGGCCTTCTTGTCACCGTTGAGGCCCTGGAAGTAGGTGTAGTCGACGCGGCTGCGCTGCACGTCCTCGGAGCCGCTGGTGACGGTGACCTTGCCGTACCCCTGCCACTCACCCCAGGTGAGGAACTTCTCGGGGGTGATGCCGTCCGCCTTCGAGTGCCGCCAGCCCGCGGGGCCGTTGTAGTCGTAGCGGGTGACCATCCGGTCGCCGCCGCCGGTGCGGTCCGTCTCCACGATCTCGGCGACCACGTACTTGTGGAACCAGTCGTCGATCGGCTCGATGTGCCCGGGCGCCGCCCACTTGACGGGGTAGCAGCGCTTGGTCGACCCGCCCGGCTGCGGCAGGGTGGGCACGGTGCATTCGGCGGGGGCGAAGTTGATGTCCAGCTGGGCGCCGGTCTCGCTGATCACCGTCGCCAGACGGTAGCGCTTGAACGGTGCGATGTTGTCGCCGATCGCGTCCACCCGGTTGTCCAGCTGCTCGCCGAAGAGCTCCAGCGAGGGCACCTTGGCCACGGTTCCGACCCGGCCCTCGTGGTCGATCTGGGACAGCCACAGCGTCTTCGAGTCGTCACCGTTGTCCAGGAACAGATGCGTGAACAGCCAGGCGTCGACGTCCTGGTAGGCCGTCGCGTCCTTGCGCATCTGGGTGACGACGGCCTTGAGCCGCTTCGTGGTGAAGAACGTCGGCGAGACCTGGTCGGAGCCGCACTTGACCGACGCCTTGCACTCCCGGTCGATCGGCACGTCCGGCCAGCGTGCGGCATTGGCCGATGTCCGCTTGCTCTCGGCACAGTCGAAGGTGGTGTCCGGCAGACAGCGCTCGGTGACGTCGAAGACGACGCGCGCCGGCGCCTTGGCCGCGTAGGCCTGCCCGTCGCGCTGACCGTAGTCGATCCGCTTCAGGTACCCGCCGCGGTCGTACGCCGTGCCGTTGACGTCGGTCTTGCCGTTCAGGGCGTAGTGGTTGACCTCCTTGGCGTAGTAGTGGGAGACGACGTTGTCGTGCGGGTCCTTGACGTAGTCGAGGTTCCAGCGCCAGGCCTGCTTGCAGTGGGCGCTGGTGAACGTCGCGTTGTAGCAGGGTTCCCCGGAGTCGTCGCCGAAGACGGGCAGCGTCCACACGGACGATGTCTCTTCGTTGCCGGCCGCCCAGCCCGGAAGCCGGTTCAGGCCGAAGTAGTACTCCTTGCTGTCCGGGGTGGTGATCCGCCAGTGCTCACCGTCGTTGTCACCGTTGGTGGCTCCGGTCAGCTTCTCCACCTTGGAGCCGTCGGAGTTCGACAGCCGCCACTGGCCGGTCGCGTCGTCCTTGATGATCTGGGACGCGCTGCCGTTGAGCATGATGGTGGCGTTGTCGAACGCCCAGCACTGCTCGGCCGAGCCGTCGTGGCCGTCCTCGGTGCACGGCTTGTACTGACGCTCGATGTACCCGGACTCGTAGCTGAAGCCCTCACCGATCCAGGAGCCCTGGTTGTTGGTGGCGGACGTACGCCCGTCGATGGACTGGGACTGGTACGAGAGCCCGACGGACGGTGCGAGCCCTCCGGCCACCGGCACCGTGCGCATGGGGTAGGACCAGGAGAAGCCACCGGTGGAGCGCGCGACGCTCCAGCTCGCCGACGGCGAGAGGGAAGTCGCTCCGTAGGTCCCCTGGGAGGAGGAGGTCCCCGCGGCCAGTGCCACGAGGGACGCGCCCTGCACCGCCATCGTGGAGGTGCCGGCCGGCTCGGCGGCCGAGGCCGTGATCTCCGCCGAGGCGGTGTTGCGCACCGGGTCGTTCACCGTGGGCAGCGGCGTGGCGAGCTCGGGGCACGCCTTGCTGCCCGGTTCGGCGACCGCGGCGCACGCGGGGAGCTGCACGAGGCGCAGCCGGGCTCCGTAGGAGCCTCCGTACGCCTCGTCGAACGCCGAGTAGTCCACGGACAGGCGGACCTTGGCGCCGGTCGTGGCGTCGTCCGCGCGCTGGACCCGGAGTACCGCACCGGCTCCGAGGTCGGCGGCCCGCTTCGCCGGCAGGACGTCGACCTTGACCCGGCCGGGCCCGGACGGCACGCCCGAGGCCGCCGCGCGCCCCGTCCTCGCCTTCGGCTGCACGGCGGCGACCGCCACCGGCAGGCCGCCGACCGTGACGGCCTGCGCGGCGCTCGCGGTCACGGCGACCTCGCCGCTGCCGCCCTTCGGCCACGTGGCCTTGTCGAGGCGGGTGACGGCGGCCTTCTTCGCCGGGTTTCCCGGCCGGGGCTTCGCCTTGGCGTCCCTGCCCTTGAGCGGGTCGATGTCCTGGACGCCGGGTCGGCCGCGGCCCGGTTCCTCGAGCGGCACGGCCTCGACCGTGGTGCCGGTCAGGGCGATGGTCACCCCGAGAGCGGTGGCTGCGAGCAACCGCCCTGGTATGCGCCGGTTCAGCAACCGGCCACGAAATGGCATCTCGTGTCTCCACACGTAGATAAGGGATGGGACGGCCGACGGGCGGGGGTGCAGGCAGTGCGGCACCCCCGCCCACCGGGATCACATGTCCGGCAGCGCCATCGGGTTGGACATCTGCTGGATGGCGCTCTTGTCCGCGGCTCCGCTGTAGACACGGACCTCGTCGATCGCGCCCGCGAAGTGCTCGCTGCCGCCGCCGAGTGCCGAACGGCCCACCTGGAGGGCGCCGGTGGCGGCCCACAGGGTGTCGTCGGTGCCGTGCGCGATGTCGGCGAGCATGCCGTTCACGTACAGCCGGATCTCGTTGGCGAACGCGTCATAGACGACCGCGAGGTGCTGACCCGCCGGATCGGTGTCGGGCAGTTCCTGGTCGTCGGTGAACGACTTCACCGTCGCGGTGGCCGAGTCGGATTCGGCGACCGCGAGCTCCCACATCGACGGCGTCTCCGCGTCCGGACCGGGCCGGTAGCGGACGGCGAGACGATTGGCCGCCGCGCCGGGCAGCGAGAGCACGGTCTGGGCCTTCTCCGGGTCGAGCGTGGTGAGCTGGGCGCGCGCCGTGACCGTGAAGCTCGCGGCACCGGTGACCGGGGCGGTCGCCGTCGTCGCGTAGTCCCCGGCACCGTCCAGGACCATGTGCCCGTTGCCGACCATCGGGAAGGGGTCCGCCGAGAAGGGGTCGGTGGGCGCCAGGTGGATGTGGGCGTTGCCCGCCAGCGTCAGCGCCTGCCCCGCCCCTGTGTCCGGGGACGAGCCCGAGGTGGCCGCGTCGAGCTGCCAGTAGTTCTTCCGCTCGGGCTTGACCGTCATCATCTCCGCCACCTGCGCGGCGGGCAGGACGCGGTCGAAGACGCGGACCTCGGCGAGGTCGCCGTCGAAGTTGTCCCGGTAGCCGCTCTTGGCCGTGGTGCGGCCGAGCTGCAGCGGGCCGTAGGAGCGCCACACCGAGCGGCGGGAGGCGGTGCCCTTCGAGTCCTTGTTGACGTAGAGCCGCAGTTCGGACTTGGTGGCGTCGTAGACGCCGGTCAGCAGGACCCACTGGTCGGGGACGACGCTGACGCCCGTGGCGACGGCCTTCCACTCGCCGAGCGTGTCCACGTCGGTCACCGGGACGGAGAACGCCCAGGTGCCGGCCGTCTGGTCGTAGCCGAGCGTGAAGCCCGGTTCGCCGGTGCCGTCCTGGCTGACGACGGCCATGTCACGGGTGGGCGTGCCCTTCGGGCGGACCCAGGCGCTGACGCTGAAGCTCTTCGAGGAGTCGAGGACCGTCTCGTTGACGTCGGCGTAGGCGGCGGAGGTGCCGTCGAAGCGGGCGGCGGCGTCGGCCTTGCCGCCGGGGCCCTCCACCCCGAAGGTGACACCGGTGCCGGTGGTCGCCGAGAAGGCTCCGGTCTCGTCGTGCGCCTCTGTGCTGGTCGGCGCGTCGGCGAGGTTCCACTGGGCGGCGACGGGCGTGCCCTCGGTGACGAGGAACTCGTAGTGCGCCTTGGTGCTCGGGTTCTCCGCCTTGTCGACGGCGATGACGTCGACCCAGTGGCGTCCGGCGCGGGTCGGCATCCAGCTCACCGTCGCGGGGCCGCCGGCCGAGGTGGCGTTGATCGTGGTCGTCGGCGTGGCCGTGCTGTCGAACGCGTAGCGGTACTTGACGACATCGGTGTCCGGGACGCTGTCGTTCGGGTTGGGCGAGAAGGTGAACGAGCCGTAGGTGCCGACGCCGTCGTGGTAGACGCTGTTGGACGGGTACTGCTTGGACAGCACGTTCGGCTTGCCCGGCAGCGAGGCGTCGTAGATGAACTCGCAGCGCACCGTGTCCCCGTCGTAGCTCCACGGACCGTATCCGTCGCCGTCGGTGGCGCGTGCGCTCCAGTAGATGACGGTGTTCTGCGGAATCTCCGACCTCACGGTGTGCGTGAACTTGGTGCCGGAGGTCGGTGCCAGCCAGGAGGGCGTGAGGTACGTGTAGCTCTTGGCCACGTTGGTGACCGGGTCGGTCCAGTCGACCTTGAACTCGACCTTCACCTTGTCGGTGCTGCTGCTCGTGTGGTCGGGGTCGCTGGCGATGGCCTGGAGCTGCGGGGGCTTCTCGGCGTAAGGACGGCCCGCGCCGGAGGTGCAGACACCGCCGGGGTCCTGCGACAGCGTGGTGATCTTCCGCGGCAGGTTGTTGTAGCTGATGGAGAGGTACGCGTTGCCGCAGATCCGCTTCCACTCGGGCAGCCGGGTCTCGTCGGCGGCGCGCAGACCGAGCGTCATCGAGGACCAGCCCTCGGCCGCGGCGGTCTTCACCTCGCTGGTCAGCTCACCAGTGGGACCGGCCTCGAAGTGCAGGTTGGCCTGGCTCGAGCAGCTGGTCGGCGAGATGGCCTTGTCGACCGTGCCGATGTGATCCAGCCAGTCGTCCGAGGTGTTGGACCAGCTGGAGGACGACGTGATGCTGTAGTTCTTGCCGCCGATGCGGTAGAGCCGGATCGGCTCCGCGGTCGGCGAGGCGCTGTAGATGTGCTCGACGCGGGCGGAGAACGTGGCGCCGAGGATCTGCTTGCCCTTGTAGAACGACATCGGCATGGTGAACAGCAGCCGCCGCACACCCACCCCGTTGCAGGACACCGGGCTGTAGTCGGTGGGGCACTTGCCCACACCGGCGCTGCCGGAGTACTTCCAGTCCTGCTCGCTCGGCATGCCCGACATCACGCCGGTCCACGCGGTGCGCGAAGTGGTCCGCTGGATCGGGTCGATGACGACCGGGAAGACGGTGTCCTTGCCCTTGAGCAGCTTCTGGTCGGGCACCAGGGACAGCTTGCCCTTGCCGACCTCGATGCCGAGCGGTGAGGTCTTCCCGCCGCCGCCGGGACCGGCGAGCGCGGCCTCGGGTGCGACGGACGGGGCCGGGGCGGCGTCCGCGGACGCGGCGGCGACCGCCTTGGAGACCGCCTTCGGGCCCTGCTTCCTGGCGGCTGCCTCCTTGACGGCGGCCGAGTCCCACATCACCGGCTTACCGGCCTCGAAGACGGTGCCGCCGACGGCGGCGTCCTCGGCCTTGAGGGCGCCGGTGGCGTCCTCCTTCACCGTGAGACCCTCGGACTTCAGGCCGAGGTCGAGCCTGGCGAGGCGCGGATCGGCGGCGGCCTGCGGGGTCTTGACGACGAGGAGGTGGCCGAAGCCGTCCGCCTCGGCGCGCACCGCGAGGTCGACGCCGGGCAGGGCGTCCTTGTAGGTGGCGGTGTCACCGTCGAGGACCGGCGCGGGAAGCTTCCCGTGCGGCCAGGTCAGCGACAGTTCGCGGCCCGCCTGCTTCATGGTGACGAACGGCTTGCCCGCCGTGCCGTCGGAGAACGACAGGCCGACCGCGGCCGCCTTCGGCGCCACGCTGCCGTCGGCGCCGCGAACCAGGGTCCTGTCGATGTCGACCCATGAGCCGCCCTGGAAGGTGCGGACCGGGTCGGTGTACTCGCGGGCGGTGAAGGTGCCGTTGGGCTCGGCGTAGATCTCCCGACGTGCCGTGCGCATGCCCAGGATCTCGATCTTCTTGCCGCTCTTCTTGGCGACCGCGAGGGCCTCGGCCTCCGTCTGCACGGGCGTGCCGGTGCCGACCGCGGCCTGCTCGGGTGCGGCCTCGCTGCCGTCCGAGGCGTCCGGCAGCGCGTTGAAGCCGCCGGTCAGTACGGCGCCGGCCGCCACCGCGGCGATCGCGCCGCGCAGCACGAGGCCGCGTCGTATACGTCTGGACACGTGTCCGTTCTCCCTGTCGTTCATCAGCGGACCGCCGCACCGAATGCGGTGTCGCCGGCGGGAATTCCGTCCCAGCCGGGCTTGAAGGTCTTCGTGGGGGCGCCGCCGCCGGCCGTGCCCCACGGGAAGAGGTGGACGCCGTGGTCGGCCGCCGGCCCGTAGGGCATGCCGACGTAGAGCCCGCCGGGGCTCGCGGCCAGGCTCAGGCCGGCGAGCTGTGTGGAGGCAGGCGCACCGGGGATGCCCCAGCCCGGGTCGATCCACGCGTCGGACGCTCCGGGCGCGCCGACCATGGGGACGATGTGGACGCCGCCCTTCTCCGGGTGCTCCTCGGCCGACTCCTCACCGGGGACGCCGATGGCGAGCCGGGTATTGGTGCCGGAACTGGTGCTGCCGGGCGCGGTGTTGACGGCCGCGAGGCGCTGCCCGAAGAAGTCGCCGGCTTCGCTCGCCTGCTCGACGTCGGCGGTGTCCTGCTCGATCCACTGGGTCTCGGTGAAGCTGCCGCTCGCCGTGATCCTGAAGATCTGGACGGCACCCGCGTCGACCACGCTCTTGAGGTCCTCGCCGGGCACGCCCACGGCGAGCAGCGACTCGGTGGTGGAGGTGGCCCCGGAGGGGCGGTACGGAACCATCGCGAGGGCGGTCCCGAAGCCGTCGCCCACCTCCTCGTTGCCGGCGATCGCGTCCTGGTCCTGGGCGAGGCCGACGAGCGGCTTGGGGTACCCGGAGACCAGGGTGTGGCTGAACACGGCGACGCCGCCCGCGAAGGTGGTGGTGCCGAGCGCCTCGCCGGGGGTCCCGACGGCGAAGTGGGTGGGTGTGGCCACGAGCGTCGAGCCGAACCGGTCGTCGGTCTCGGCCACTCCGGGCACGGCTCCCGCCGTCTCGGTGTCCTGGTGGTTGCCGTGGGCGGTGGTGGCGTCGGCGGAGACGTAGAAGAACGCCCCGGTGTCCGGGACCGTGCCGATGTCCTCGCCGGGAGCACCGATCAGGAGGTACGAGGAACCGCCGGCGGCCTTGCCTGCGGCCAGGGCGTACCCGGTCCAGTCACCGGTTTCGTCGCCGCCGCCCAGCGAATGGGTGGCACCCTGCTTGTGTTCTCTGACGGCCCTGCCGCCGAGGAGACCGGTCGCCGAGCCGTAGATGATCTGCACGAGCCCCGCGTCGGGGGTCTCCAGGTCTTCGTACGGGATTCCGACGGCGAGGTCGCTGCACCCGTCGGCGTCGGCGTCGTAGACCGCGAGGGCGAACCCGTACTGGTCCTCGTTCTCGGCCCCGCCGGGTACTCCGGCGGTCTCCTGGGACAGCTGCAAGGTGCCCTTGCCGCCGCCGTAGACGATGTGTACGAGGCCTGCCCGGGTCTTGCCGTTGACGGTCGCCTCCGGGTCGGCGATCGCCGTGTCCCGGATGCCGTCGCCGTTGAAGTCCGACTCCACGCCGGAGCAGGCGGCGGCGACGGCCGCGGCGGGCGTCACCGGCCCGGCGCCCAGGGCCGAGGCGGTCAGGACGAGCGCGCCGGCGGCGAGCGCCGTCCGTCGTCGCGTGGTGCGTCGTGGCCGACGCGTAGGACTGGTCACTGCGTTGGTTCCTCCCCTTTGCTGCCCGGCTGCTTGCGCCGGAGGATCTCGGCGTCGGCGCCGTGCGGCGCCCACGTGTGTCGAGGGGCCCGTGGGTCCGGGGGCGGCGCCGTTCGCGGTGGGGCCCAGCGGCTTCCGCGGACGGGCATACGTGTCCGAGGGCACGCCGGACACAGCCCTGTGGGGAACTCCGCCACCAAGACAGCTCGTCGGCCCGGGGCGCACGGGGCCCACCGGCACTGCACGGCCCACCTGCGCCGTGGCCCCTCGGCCACGGCGCGGACCGGCCTCCTGCCGTCAGCTCAGGAACGCGCCGAACGCGACGCCGTCGACCGGGATACCGCCCTGACCGGGCCGCCAGCTCTGCGTGGGCGCACCGCCGTTGGGCGTGTTCCAGGGGAAGGCGTGGACGGCCCGGTCGGCGACGGGACCGTACGGGACACCCACGTAGAGCGAGCCGGGGCTCGTGCCGAGGCCCATGCCCGTGAGCATGCGGGGCGCGCGGGCGGCGGGGATGCCGTTGCCGGGCGAGATCCAGCTGTCGCCGGCGCCGGGCGCGCCGAGCAGCGGCAGGATCTGCACGCCGCCCTCCTCCGGGTACGCCTCGGAGGACTCCTCGCCGGGCACGCCCACGGCGAGACGCATCGTCGCCGCGGTGCCGGTGGCGGTCGGGGCGGTGTTGACGGCGGCGAGGCGCTGGCCGAAGAAGTCGCCGGCCTCCGCCTCGCCCTCCGTGTCGGGCTGGTTCTGGTCGATCCAGGTGATCGGCTGTACGGTCCCGTCCGCCTTGACGTGGTACGTGTGCACGGCGCCGGCGTCGACGGTGGTCGCCAGGTCCTCGCCGGGGACGCCGACCGCGAGGAGTGAATCGGAGTTCGAGGTGGCGCCGGCCGGGCGGTAGGGCGCCATCGCCAGGGACGTGCCGTACTGGTCGCCGGCCTGTGCGGTGGTGTCACCGCTGCCGCTGCGGCCCTGGCCCATGCCGAACAGCGGGGCGGGGATGCCGTTGGTGTTGATCGACGGCCGGAAGGCGATCACGGCGCCCGCGAACTCGACGTTCGCGGAGGTGGTGGCGATGGACTCGCCGGGTGCGCCGACGACGAAGTGGCGGTCGGTGGCGGCGATCGACGCGCCGAAGCGGTCGTTGGGCTCGGGGTCCTCCCAGACGCCGGTGCTGTCCTGGGCCACGTGCGCGACGTTGTAGGCGGTGCCGTAGACGTAGTGGAACATCCCCATGTCCGTGCCCTCGGCGCCGTCCTCGCCGGGCGCTCCGATCACGAGGAAGGGGATGTTGGTGGCCGACCTGCCGGCGGCGACGGCGTATCCGACCCAGTCCTCGGCCTCGTAGCCTCCGGCGAGTTTGCCGTCGCTGCCCTGGCGGAAGCCGATGGTGCCGAGCCCGTTCCCTGCCATGCCGGCCGGTGAGCCGTAGATCAGGTGGACCAGGCCCGCGTCCTTGACGGTGCGGTCGGTCAGGTTGATGTCCTCGAAGGGGATGCCGACGGCGATGTCGCTGCATCCGTCGGAGTTGGCGTCGTAGACGGCGTAGGAGAAGCCGAACTGGTCACCGGCCTCCGCCGCGTCCGAGACGTTCGGTGACGCCTGCGAGAGCGCGACCGTGCCCTTGCCGCCGCCGTAGACGATGTGGATCTGCCCGGCCCGCTCCTGACCCGCGACCGTGGCCTCCGGGTCGGCGATCGCTACGTCGCGGATCCCGTCACCATTGAAGTCGTGCTGCGCCCCGGCGCAGCCGGTGGCCGCGACCGCCTGGGTCAGCGGTGCCGCCCCCTGCCCGAGCACGGTGACGGCGCAGGCGAGTGCCAGCGCAGTCACACCACGGGTCGTTCGTGTGCCGATGTACGGCATGTTTCCCCCACCCCGCGCCGTACTCCGCGAGGAGCGGCGACGGCCTTTCGGTTGACCGGTCGTCGGGGCGTTCCCCGGCCCATGGCCGGGGAAGCCCCGTGTGCTCCGGCAGACCGTGTCCGAACGTGGGGAAGCGTTTCCGCGGGGCCTCCCCGCCCCGCGGGTGCTTCGCCGCCCGGTTCCCTGCCCCCACGATCCACGGAAGCGGAACGGGACTATGGCATGCCCACGTCGATCATCACAAGATCACATGTCCGACATGGAGCCATCGATCACGAACACAGGTTGGTCACATGGCCTTTGATGCGAAGTCACGAGCCCTTCACAAAGGGATTCCTGCCGCGTACCACCGGAACAACGGCGTACGGCCGCCCCCTACGGGAGCGGCCGTACCAGGTCCCCGGCCTCTCGGCCTCGTCGCGCATCAGCGCATCAGCACGCCTGCGTCCTCGCCCGCCGTCTCCGTCGGCACGGCGACGAGCCCGACGTCCGAACCCGACGGCAGCAGGCGGTGCGCCGGCAGGATGCGGACCGTGTAGCCGAACGGGCCCGTCCGGTCCAGCGCGAGGGGCCCTTCGTACACCCAGCGCCCCTCGAGGTCCGGGCCGCTCGCCGGCTTCAGCGGGAAGGTCTGGGCGTCGCGGATGGCGTCGTCGGAGTCGACGCGGCCGGCGACCACCTGCACCTCGACGTCGTCCGGCTGGAGTTCGCCGAGCGCCGCCTGGACGCGGATGGTGAGGGTCGAGCCGAGACCCGCCGACGCCACCTGGCCCGCGGCCGCGTCCTGGTCGACGGCCTCCACATGGTCGACGGCCACCTGACGCCAGGCCGAGCGCACCCTGGCCTTCCAGGCCGCGAGATCCTGTGCGCTGGTGGCGTCCAGGGCGCGGTGCGCCCGCGCCGCCGGTGCGTACAGCCGCTCCACGTACTCGCGCACCATGCGGCCCGCGAGCACCTTCGGGCCGAGGGTGGTCAGGGTGCGGCGGACCATCTCGATCCAGCGGTCGGGCAGCCCGCCGGTGCCCCGGTCGTAGAACCGCGGGGCGACCCGCTCCTCGATCAGCGAGTACAGCGCCGCGGCCTCGAGTTCGTCGCGGCGGTCCTCGTCGGTGGACGCGCCGTCGGCGGTGGGGATCGCCCAGCCGAAGTCCGGCTCGAACCACTCGTCCCACCAGCCGTCGAGGACGGAGAGGTTGAGGGCTCCGTTGAGCGCCGCCTTCATACCGCTGGTGCCGCACGCCTCCAGGGGCCGCAGCGGGTTGTTCAGCCAGACGTCGCAGCCCGGGTAGAGCTTCTTCGCCATCGCCATGCCGTAGTCGGGCAGGAAGACGATGCGGTGGCGCACCCGCGGGTCGTCCGCGAAGCGCACCAGCTCCCTCACCAGCCGCTTGCCGCCGTCGTCCGCCGGATGGGCCTTGCCCGCGACCACGATCTGGATCGGCTGGGTGGGGTGCAGCAGCAGCTCCGTCAGCCTCTCCCGGTCACGAAGCATCAGGGTGAGCCGCTTGTACGAGGGCACCCGGCGGGCGAAGCCGATGGTGAGCACGTCCGGGTCCAGCACCCCGTCGATCCAGCCGAGTTCGGCCGCGCCCGCGCCGCGCTGGCGCCAGGAGGCGCGCAGCCGCTCCCGCACCTCCATGACCAGCTGTTCGCGCAGCGACCTGCGCAGCTCCCAGATGTCGGCGTCGGGGATGTTCCCGACGGAGTCCCAGCGCCCGGAGCCGCCCACGGAGAGGGCGTCCTCCGCACGGCTGGTGCCGATCTGCCGGGCGCCGAGGCGGAACACCTCCGGCGCCACCCAGGTCGGGGCGTGCACACCGTTGGTGATGGAGGTGATGGGCACCTCCGCGGCGTCGAATCCCGGCCACAGTCCGGCGAACATGCTGCGGCTCACCGCGCCGTGCAGTTCGGAGACGCCGTTGGCGCGCTGGGCGAGCCGCAGTCCCATCACGGCCATGTTGAAGACGCCGGGCTCGCCGCCCGGATAGGTCTCCATGCCGAGCTGAAGGACCTTGTCGACGGGCACGCCTGGCAGTTCCGCGCCCTCGGAGAAGTGGCGTGCGACGAGTTCGCGATCGAAACGGTCGATGCCGGCCGGCACGGGGGTGTGGGTGGTGAACACGGTCCCTGCCCGCACGGCCTCCAGCGCCGCGTCGAAACCGAGCCCGCTGCCGCCGTGCTCGGGCGGCTCGCCCAGTTCGCGGATGCGTTCGAGGCCGAGGAACCCGGCGTGCCCCTCGTTGGTGTGGAACACCTCGGGCGCGGGACGGTCGGTGAGCCGGCAGTAGGCGCGGACCGCCCGCACTCCGCCGATGCCCAGCAGCATCTCCTGGAGCAGCCGGTGCTCGCTGCCGCCGCCGTACAGCCGGTCGGTGACGTCGCGGGCGCCCGGCCCGTTCTCCTCGATGTCGGAGTCGAGCATCAGCAGCGGTACCCGGCCGACCTGTGCGACCCAGATGTGCGCGTGCAACGACCGGCCGCCGGGGAGGGCGAGGGACACCCGGGCCGGGGTGCCGTCCCCCTCGCGCAGCAGGCTCACCGGCAGCTCGTTCGGGTCGAGCACCGGGTAGTGCTCCTGCTGCCAGCCGTCGCGGGACAGGGACTGGCGGAAGTAGCCGTGCCGGTAGAGCAGGCCGACCCCGATCAGCGGTACACCGAGGTCGCTGGCCGCCTTGAGGTGGTCGCCGGCGAGGATTCCGAGGCCGCCGGAGTACTGCGGCAGGGCGGCGGTGACGCCGAACTCGGGCGAGAAGTAGGCGATGGCGGCGGGGAACGCGGGGGTGTCGGGACCGCCGTCGCCGCCGTTGGACTGGTACCACCTGCGACCGTGCAGATAGTCGTCCAGGTCGTCGGCCGCGGCGGCGAGTCTGCGCAGGAAGCGCCGGTCTTTGGCCAGTTCGGCCATACGGGTGGCGGACACGTTCCCGAGGAGCCGCACGGGATCGCCGCCGACGGCCCGCCACCCCTCGGGATCGACGGTCCGGAAGAGCTCTCGGGTCTCGGTGTGCCAGGACCAGCGCAGATTGCGTGCGAGATCGCTGAGCGGCCCGAGCGGTTCGGGGAGGACGGGGCGGACGGTGAATCGACGAATGGCCTTCACAAGTTCACCTTCGCAGGGGAGGTACACATCCGAGCGGACGCAGGACGGTGCGTCCTTTTCCGTCATTTCCGACGGTATCGGTCCGCGCCCTCCGTAACCACGGCGCACGGGTGTCGCACCGGCGCGTTGGCGCATCCGGCGCGTAAACGGCCGTCAGAAAAGTCCGGTTCCCCATACATGACGGGCCGGTCTCTTTTCATGTGTCTTGTGCGACCCCGTACGTCCTAGTAGTTAACACATCACCGGATTGCCCACCCGAAGGGCGTGGGAAGGCTCACCCGGTACGCAGGCGAGCACCCTCGAACGGCCTCCCTACCGTCCACCCGAGTGAACGCGGACAGGAGCGGACATGCCCGCAGCCCGCCAGTCACCGTTTCAGCAGATACAAATAAAACTCAGTCAAATGAGACCCACCCCGCACAAACGAGACATCCCGCTCGATCCGACCTGCCCGCACAGCCCTCAGGTGATGTTGTGAACTCGCTCATCGGTCGCATCCCCGTCCTGGACGTCCGCCCACTCGTCGACTGCGGCAGAAGGCCCGCGAAGGCCGTGGCGGGTGAGACCTTCCAGGTCACCGCCACGGTCTTCCGCGAGGGCCATGACGCAGTCGCCGCCAACGTCGTGCTGCACGACCCGAAGGGCCGCTCCGGTCCCTTCACCCCCATGCGGGAACTCGCCCCCGGCACCGACCGGTGGGGAGCGGAGGTCACCCCCTCCACGGAAGGCCACTGGACGTACACCGTCGAGGCCTGGAGCGATCCCGTCGCCACATGGCGCCACCACGCCGGCATCAAGATCCCTGCCGGGATCGACACCGAACTGGTTCTGGCCGAAGGAGCGAAACTGTACGAACGGGCCGCGGCCGGCGTCCCGAAGAAGGACGGCAGGGAGGCCGTGCTCGCCGCCGCCGACGCGCTGCGGGACACGGCCAGGCCCGCGGCGGCCCGGCTCGCCGCCGCGTTCGCGCCCGACGCGGAGGCCGCCCTCTCCCGCCATCCGCTGCGCGAGCTGGTCAGCTCCTCACCACCGCTGCCGCTCCAGGTGGAACGCCGGCGGGCGCTCTACGGCTCCTGGTACGAGCTGTTCCCGCGTTCGGAGGGCGCGGTCGTCGAAGAGGGCGAGCCGCCCGTCTCCGGCACCTTCCGCACCGCCGCCGAACGACTGCCCGCCGTCGCCGCGATGGGCTTCGACGTGGTGTACCTGCCACCGATCCACCCCATCGGGACCACCCACCGCAAGGGCCCGGACAACTCACTGACCGCCGGCCCCCACGACGTCGGCGTGCCGTGGGCGATCGGCTCCGCGTTCGGCGGGCACGACGCGATCCACCCGGAACTCGGCACGCTCGCCGACTTCGACCACTTCGTGACGGCCGCCCGTTCCCTGCGCATGGAGGTCGCACTCGACTTCGCCCTCCAGTGCTCCCCCGACCACCCCTGGGTCAAGGAGCATCCCGAGTGGTTCCACCACCGGGCCGACGGCTCCATCGCGTACGCGGAGAACCCGCCGAAGAAGTACCAGGACATCTACCCCATCGCGTTCGACACGGACATGAAGGGCCTGGTCCGAGAGACGGTCCGGGTACTGCGCTTCTGGATGGACCACGGGGTGCGGATCTTCCGTGTCGACAACCCGCACACCAAGCCGGTCGTCTTCTGGGAGAAGGTGATCGGGGAGATCAACGGCAAGGACCCGGACGTCATCTTCCTGGCCGAGGCGTTCACCAGGCCGGCGATGATGCGCACCCTGGGAGCGATCGGTTTCCAGCAGTCGTACACGTACTTCACCTGGCGCAACACCAAGTACGAGCTCACCGAGTACGTCACCGAACTGGCCGGTGAATCGGCCGCCTTCATGCGGCCGAACTTCTTCGTGAACACCCCCGACATCCTGCACGCCTACCTTCAGGAGGGCGGCCGGCCCGCCTACGAGGTGCGGGCCGTGCTGGCCGCGACGATGTCGCCGTCCTGGGGCCTGTACGCGGGCTACGAGCTCTGCGAGAACGTCCCGCTCAAGGTCGGCAGCGAGGAGTACCGGCATTCGGAGAAGTACCAACTGCGCCCGCGGGACTGGGAGACGGCCGAGCGTGAGGGCCGCACGATCACACCGCTGATCACCACGCTCAACCGGATCAGGCGCCGCCACCCGGCGCTCCAGCAGCTGCGTGACATCCACTTCCACCACATCGACAACGACCGGATGATCGCCTACTCGAAGCGGTCCGGTTCCGATGTGGTCCTGGTCGTGGCGAACCTCGACCCCCACCACACCCAGGAGGCCACGGTCTCGTTGGACATGCCGCAACTCGGTCTCGAAGGGGACGAGACCGTACCGGTGCGCGACGAGCTCACCGGCGAGACCTATCACTGGGGCAGGGCGAACTATGTGCGCCTCGAGCCGGGTACCGCGCCCGCGCACGTCCTCACCCTGCGACCGTCCCAGCAGACCGGAGGGTCACCCACATCATGATCGTGAATGAGCCCGTCCACGACACGTTCGAGGACACCCCCGCACGCGACCGCGACCCCGACTGGTTCAAGCGGGCCGTCTTCTACGAGGTCCTGGTCCGCTCCTTCCAGGACAGCAACGGCGACGGCGTCGGAGACCTCAAGGGCATCACCGCCAAACTGGACTATCTGCAGTGGCTGGGCGTGGACTGCCTGTGGCTGCCGCCGTTCTTCAAGTCCCCCTTGCGGGACGGTGGTTACGACGTCGCCGACTACACCTCCGTGCTCCCCGAGTTCGGTGACCTGGCCGACTTCGTGGAGTTCGTCGACGCGGCCCACCAGCGCGGCATGCGCGTCATCATCGACTTCGTCATGAACCACACCAGCGACCAGCACCCGTGGTTCCTCCAGTCGCGCAGCGACCCGGACGGCCCGTACGGCGACTACTACGTCTGGGCCGACGACGACAAGCAGTACCAGGACGCGCGGATCATCTTCGTCGACACCGAGTCGTCGAACTGGACCTTCGACCCGGTGCGCAAGCAGTACTACTGGCACCGGTTCTTCTCCCACCAGCCGGACCTCAACTACGAGAACCCGGCCGTGCAGGAGGAGATCATCTCCGCGCTGCGGTTCTGGCTCGACCTCGGCATCGACGGATTCCGGCTGGACGCGGTGCCCTACCTCTACCAGGAGGAAGGCACCAACTGCGAGAACCTGCCGCGCACCCACTCCTTCCTCAAGCGGGTGCGCAAGGAGATCGACGCGCACTACCCGGACACGGTGCTGCTGGCGGAGGCCAACCAGTGGCCGGAGGACGTCGTCGACTACTTCGGCGACTACACGGCCGGCGGCGACGAGTGCCACATGGCGTTCCACTTCCCCGTGATGCCGCGGATCTTCATGGCGGTACGGCGCGAGTCCCGCTACCCGGTCTCGGAAATCCTCGCCAAGACGCCGGCCATCCCGAAGAACTGCCAGTGGGGCATCTTCCTGCGCAACCACGACGAGCTCACGCTCGAGATGGTCACGGACGAAGAACGCGACTACATGTACGCCGAGTACGCCAAGGACCCGCGGATGCGGGCCAACATCGGCATCCGCCGGCGGCTCGCGCCCCTGCTCGACAACGACCGCAACCAGATCGAGCTGTTCACCGCGCTGCTGCTGTCGCTGCCCGGCTCACCGATCCTCTACTACGGGGACGAGATCGGGATGGGCGACAACATCTGGCTCGGCGACCGGGACGCCGTGCGCACCCCGATGCAGTGGACCCCGGACCGCAACGCGGGCTTCTCGTCCTGCGACCCGGGACGGCTCTACCTGCCGACCATCATGGACCCGGTCTACGGCTACCAGGTCACCAACGTCGAGGCGTCGATGTCGTCGCCCTCCTCGCTGCTGCACTGGACCCGGCGGATGATCGAGATCCGTAAGCAGAATCCGGCCTTCGGGCTCGGTTCGTATACGGAACTCCCCTCCTCGAACCCGGCCGTGCTCGCCTTCTTGAGGGAGGCACCCTCCAAGGAAGAAGGGGGAGACGACCTGGTCCTGTGCGTCCACAACTTCTCGCGGTTCGCGCAGCCGACGGAGCTCGATCTGCGGACCTTCAGTGGACGCCATCCGGTGGAACTCATCGGCGGGGTGCGGTTCCCGCCCATCGGCCAGTGGCCGTACCTGCTGACCCTGGCAGGCCACGGCTTCTACTGGTTCCGCCTCCGCAAGGACGCGAAGAGCGCAGCCGCCACAGCCTGACGTGTCCGCGAGGGGGACTGAACCGGTCCGAAAGGCGCCCCCTACTCCGGCGGGGCGGTTTCCACCGCCCCGCTTCGGGCACTCCCCCCTCACCCCCGCGCGCCGCCGGACAGCCACAGCTGCAATCCGGGACACTTTGCGCATTCGTGGTGTACCCGGGGAAAGGACGCGATGCCCATGTCGGAGGCTGCATCCACCCGGACTCCGCTCGGTCTGCTTCCCTCGCTCGCCCCACTGCTGCGCCAATGGCTGCCCGAACAGCGCTGGTTCGCGGGCAAGGGGTACGAGGTCGGAGGCTTCTCACTCGTCTCCGCGACGGAGCTGCTGCCCCTGGACGGGCCCGGCCCCGGGCTGCTGCACCTGCTCGTGCGGGTCACGCAGCGGGACGTGCCCGTGCGGTCGTCCGCCGACTGCTACCAACTGCTCATCGGCGTGCGCGAGACCCTGCCGCCGCCGATGGCATCCGCGTTGATCGGCCATCTCACCGACGGACCGCTCGCCGGGCGAACCGTGTACGAGGGGACCCGCGACCCGCGGCTCGCCGCGCTCCTGCTGGAACGGCTGCGCACGCCGGGCCTGCTCGGGCCGCTGCGCTTCGAGCGGTTCGACGGCGCGCCCGCTCTGCCGGCCCGGCTGCCCGCACGGCCGCTGGACGCCGAACAGTCCAACTCCTCGCTCGTCTACGGCGACGCGTACATCCTCAAGCTCTTCCGCCGTATCCACCCGGGGCCCAACCCCGACCTCGAACTGCCGCTCGCCCTCGCCCGGGCCGGCTGCGGACGCGTGCCGGCACCGGTCGCCTGGTACGGGACGAGCACGCCGGAACCTTTCACCCTCGGCGTCCTCCAGCCGTTCCTCCCGGGCTCCCGCGACGGCTGGGTACTCGCGCTTGAGGCACTGGCCGCCGACCGCTCCTTCCAGGGCGAGGCCCATGAGCTGGGCCGGGTGACCGCCGAGGTGCACACGGCGCTCGCCGACACCCTGCCGACGGTCAAGCTCGGCGGCCCGCAGACCGAGCGGCTGGCGGCGGCGATGGTCCGGCGGCTGGAGACGGCCGCGCAGTCCGTACCCGCGCTGGTGCCGTACGTGCCGCGGCTGCGCGCCGCCTTCGACGCGGTGGCCACGCTCGGCGGCCGCGGGCGCACCTGGGCGGCCCAACGGGTGCACGGGGACCTGCATCTCGGCCAGATACTGCGAGGCCCGAAGGACACCCCCTGGTCCGTCATCGACTTCGAGGGCGAACCGGCCAGGCCGCTCACCGAACGGTGCCGTCCGCAGCCCGCCGTGCGCGATGTTGCGGGCATGCTCCGCTCCTTCGACTACGCGGCCCGTACGCACCGCCCCTGGAATCCGGCGTGGGCGGAGCGGTGCCGTGCGGCGTACTGCGACGGCTACGCCGAAGCCGGCGGCGACGACCCCCGCGAGGAGCCCGAACTGCTCCGCGCCTACGAGACCGACAAGGCCGTCTACGAAGTCGTCTACGAGGCCAGACACCGGCCGGACTGGCTGCCCGTGCCGATGGCCGCGATCGAACGCCTCGCCGCACTCGACTGACCTGCACCGCTTCCCCCACCGACGCATCTGCCGCCCTAGGAGGCCGAATCCGTGACCGCCCGACCGTCGTCCCGCAAGCCCTCGGGACCGGAAGTCCCGCACCAGCCGACCGAGACGCACAGCGCAGAGACCGGACCCGCCGGGCCGGCCGAGCCGGGCGCGGTGCGCGACACGGAGAGGACGAGGTCCGGCTCCGGCCGTGCCCCTGGTTCCGCGACCGGCGCCGTCACGCCGCCCGCCGGTGACGAGCCGTCCGTGACCGGGACCGCGCAGCCGGCCGAAGCCGGCTCCCCCGCACCGGAGGGCTCCGCGCCCGCCGGGAACGAGGCGGCGGGGACGGCCGACGCCGGTTCCGTGCCGACGGGCGCCGGGGCGCGCCCGGCTCGCTCCGGCGGGAGGAAGGCCGCCCGCGCGGACACCGCCGCGGCGGCGGACCCGGCCGTACCCCAGCCGGTCGGCTCGGGCGGGACCGCGGCCCGTCCCGCACGGGCGGCGCGCGCCCGGGCCGGCACGGCCAAGCCGGCGGGAGCCGCGACCGCACCGGCGGGGGCGGCCCGTGCCAGGGCGGGCGCCACCCGCACGAAGAGCACCCGGACCGGCGGCACGGGCACGGACGTTCCCGCCTCCGATGCTCCCGCGGTGACCCCGGCAGCGGCCGGGACCGCCGCCACAGGGGCTGCGGCGGGCGGTGGCACGGCCGGGACGGCAGCCGGGGCCACCACCAGGACCACCACCGGTTCCGGCGACCGGGACGGTCAGGACGGGGCCGGCCCCCCGTCCGCCGACCGTGGCGGGTCCGCGTCCGGCCCCGGCAAGGCGGGCCGCGCCAAGCCGGCCGGCGCTCCCCGGCCGCGCGACGGACGCGGCGTCCGCGCGGCGAAGCCGCTCGGCGACGACGACCGGGGCCGGCTGCTGAGCGGCGGCCACCACGACCCGCACGCCCTGCTCGGCGCCCACTCGGTGCGCGGCGGCGTCGAACTGCGGGTGCTGCGTCCGCACGCCCTGTCCGTGACCGTCCTCGCCAAGGGCCTGCGCACCGAGCTGAACAACGACGGCGACGGCCTCTTCTCCGGCCTCCTCCCGCTGCGGACGACCCCCGACTACCGTCTGCTCGTCACCTACGAAGGCCACGAGGACGGCTTCGAGGTCGAGGACCCGTACCGCTTCCTTCCCGCCCTCGGCGAGCTCGACCTGCATCTGATCGGCGAGGGCAGGCACGAGGAGCTGTGGCGGGCGCTGGGCGCGCATCCGATGACGCACCAGGGCGTCACCGGCACCCGGTTCACCGTCTGGGCGCCGAACGCGCGGGGCGTACGTGTGGTCGGCGACTTCAACTTCTGGGACGGCTCAGGCTTCCCCATGCGGTCGCTCGGCGCGACCGGCGTGTGGGAGCTGTTCCTGCCCGGCATCGGCGATGGCGCGCTCTACAAGTTCGAGATCATGCGCCCGGACGGCTCGTACACGCAGCGGGCCGACCCGATGGCCCGGCGCACGGAGGTGCCGCCCGCCAACGCGTCGATCGTGACCGAGTCGCACCACGAGTGGGGCGACCAGGAGTGGATGACACGCCGCGGCGAGGTGCCCGTCCACGAGGCGCCGCTGTCGGTCTACGAGGTGCACCTTCCGTCCTGGCGGCCCGGGCTGACCTACCGCCAGCTCGCGGTGCAGCTCCCGAAGTACGTGAAGGACCTCGGCTTCACGCATGTGGAGTTCATGCCGGTCGCCGAGCATCCCTTCGGCGGCTCCTGGGGCTACCAGGTCACCGGCTTCTACGCGCCGACCTCGCGCATGGGCACCCCGGACGACTTCCGGCACTTGGTGGACAGCCTGCACCGGGCGGGCATCGGCGTGCTGGTGGACTGGGTGCCCGCCCACTTCCCCAGGGACGACTGGGCGCTGGCCGAGTTCGACGGACGCCCCTTGTACGAGCACAGCGACCCGGCGCGGGCGGCGCACCCCGACTGGGGCACCCTCGAGTTCGACTACGGACGCAAGGAGGTCCGCAACTTCCTGGTGGCCAACGCGACATACTGGTGCGAGGAGTTCCACATCGACGGCCTGCGGGTCGACGCGGTCGCCTCGATGCTCTACCTCGACTACTCCCGCGAGGACGGCGAATGGTCGCCGAACGTGCACGGCGGCAGGGAGAACCTGGACGCCGTCGCCTTCCTCCAGGAGATGAACGCGACCGTGTACCGCCGCTGCCCCGGTGTGGTCACCGTCGCGGAGGAGTCCACCGCCTGGAACGGCGTCACCCGGGCCACCCACCACGTGGGCGACGACGGATTCGGCGGTCTCGGCTTCGGCCTGAAGTGGAACATGGGCTGGATGCACGACTCGCTGGGCTACGTCGAGCACGAACCGGTGCACCGCAAGTTCCACCACAACGAGATGACGTTCTCGATGGTGTACGCCTACAGCGAGAACTACGTCCTGCCGATCTCGCACGACGAGGTCGTGCACGGCAAGCGGGCGCTGGTCAGCAAGATGCCCGGCGACTGGTGGCAGCAGCGGGCCAACCACCGCGCCTATCTGGGCTTCATGTGGGCCCACCCCGGCAAGCAGCTCCTGTTCATGGGGCAGGAGTTCGCCCAGGGCGCCGAGTGGTCCGAGGGCCACGGCCCCGACTGGTGGCTGCTCGACCCGTCGTACGCGGCGGAGCCGGACCACCGCGGTGTGCGGGACCTCGTGCGCGAGCTGAACACCGTGTACGGCAAGGCTCCCGCGCTGTGGCAGCGGGACACCGTGCCGGAGGGCTTCGCATGGGTGGACGGCGGGGCGTGGGAGGACAACGTGTTCGCCTTCCTGCGCTTCGACAAGCACGGCTCGCCGCTGCTGGCGGTGAGCAACTTCTCGCCGGTGGTGCGGCACGGCTACCGGCTGGGCGTCCCGGAGACGGTCACCGCCTGGGCGGAGGTCCTCAACACCGACGAGGAGCGGTTCGGCGGCTCCGGAGTCCTCAACGCGGACCCGATGAAGGCGGAGCAGGTCGAGTCCCACGGCCGCCGTACGTCGATCGCGCCGACCCTGCCGCCACTGGCGACGGTCTGGTTCCGGCCGGCCTGAGCCCGGCCGGAACCGCAGGGCGACGGCCGCGGTCACCGCGAAGGTGACCGCGGCCGTCGCGCGTTCCTGGCGGCCGATCCCGCTCGCCCGCGACGTCGGCGGCGGCTCAGGCCGCTCCGGTCCCGGCCCGGCCGCCCGTACGCACCACTCCCAGGCGCTGCGTCGCCCTGGTGTACGCCACATAGAGGTCGTTCACACCCTGCGCGGAAGCGGACAGGATCAGGTCCGGCTCCGCCACGATCACGGTGTCGAACTCCAGGCCCTTGGCGGCCCTCGGGTCGAGCAGGACCACGGGCCGCGTCAGATCGGGCTCGCCCGTGGCGGACACGTCCGGAACGGCGTCCGCGATCGCGGTGTGCAGAGCGGTGGGGGCGATCACCGCGATCCGGCCCTCGCGCGGGGCGTCGGCCACCCTGTCGGCGACAGTGGCGGCGAGCTCCGCCGGGTCCACGGTCACCTCCCACGGTTCGACCCCGGTCGAGCGCACCGAACGCGGCGGCTCGAACGCCGGGTCCTTGCTGCGCCGCACCTCGGCGGCGAGGGCCATGATCTCGGCAGGCGTCCGGTAGTTGACGCCCAGCCGGGTGTGCTCGAAGCGGTCGCCGACGTACGGCTCGAGGATCTCCTGCCACGACGCGCAGCCGGCCGCGTCGCCGGTCTGCGCGGGGTCGCCGACCAGCGTCATGGACCGGGTCGGGCAGCGGCGCATCAGCAGCCGCCACGCCATCTGCGAGAGCTCCTGCGCCTCGTCGACGATGATGTGCCCGAACGCCCAGGTACGGTCGGCGGCGGCCCGTTCCGCGGCGCTGCGGTGGTCCGCCTCCTCCTGGCGTTCGGCCATCCGCTCGGCGTCGATGATGTCGTGCGCGGCGAGGACCTCCGAGTCCTCGTCGTCCTTGTCCTCGAACTCGTACGTCCGTGAGGCGTAGGAGACTTCGAGCACGCCCTGCGCGTAGGCGATCTGCCGCGCGCGCTCGGCCTCGGCACGGGCGAGGGCCGCCGAGTCGTCCTCGCCGAGGAGTTCGGCGGCCTCGTCGAGCAACGGCACGTCGGCCGGGGTCCACGGGCCCGTCTCCCGCCTGAGGAGTGCGGCATCCTCCGCCGGCAGATGGGCGGGCTCCGCGAGGAAGTCCGCCAGGAACTCCTGCGGCGTGAGCGGCGGCCACAGCGTGGCGATCGCGGCGTGGACGTCGGAGCTGGCGGCGATGGCCTTGCCGAGCTGCGCGATGTCGTCGGGGCCGAGGAAGTTGGGGCCTCCGTACGGGTCTTCGCCGATGCGGTCCGCGAGCTGGGCCGTCAGGTCGTCGATGATCCGGAACACGAAGTGAGGGCGGGCGAGGTTGTGCGGCAGCCCCGTCTCGCGGGCCTTGTGCCGTGCCTCGACGGCCATGCCCCAGTCGATGACGAGGTCGCCGTCGTCGTGCGGCACGACGAGCGGCTCGTCCTTGTCGGGCACCCGCTGCCGGTCGCGTACCGCCTCCGCCAGCACGTCCGCCATGTCCGCGCGGCCCTTGACGGCCGCGGCGGCGGGACTGTCGGTGCCGGTGGCGTGCACACCGGGGAAGAGCTCGCCGACCGTCGACAGCAGTACACCGGTCTCGCCGAGCGAGGGCAGCACCTCCCCGATGTAGCCGAGGAAGGCCGGATTCGGTCCGACGATCAGCACCGCGCGCTTGGAGAGCTGTTCCCTGTGCGCGTACAGCAGGTAGGCGGCCCTGTGGAGGGCGACCGCGGTCTTGCCCGTTCCCGGGCCGCCCTCCACGACGAGGACACCGCGCTGCGGGGCCCGGATGATCCGGTCCTGCTCGGCCTGGATGGTCGACACGATGTCGCCCATCCGCCCGGTGCGGGCGCTGCCGAGCGCGGCGAGCAGCACCTCGTCGGCGTCGTGGGACTCGTAGCCGGTGCGGGTGGTGTCGGCGAGGTCCATGATCTCGTCGTGCAGCGCGGTGACCGTCCGCCCCTGCGTGGTGATGTGCCGCCGGCGGCGCAGTCCCATCGGCTCATGACCGGTGGCGAGATAGAAGGGGCGCGCGACGGGGGCCCGCCAGTCGATCAGCAGAGGAGTGCGTTCCGCGTCGTCACGGCGGATTCCGGTGCGCCCGATGTGATGGGTGACACCGTCGCGCCGGTCGATGCGGCCGAATACCAGACCGGTGTCGGCTGCATTCAGGGCCGCCAGCGACGCCGAATGCTCGACGACGCCGATGTCCCGCTCGACCCGCGCCTGCCTGCCCGTCCCCACCTGCGCGATCGTGGCGTTCAGAGCGGCTTCGGCCTCGTCACGGAGCTGGTCGAGCCGCTCGTGCACGAGAGAGACGAATTGCTGTTCCCGCTGCAATTCCTCGGTTGACAATTCAGCTCCTGACGCGGTAAGGTACGTTTATTGAACTTCTCCGTCCGGTGACGAATCTTCTGGACGGAAACAATAAATATACCCAGGAAAATACCCCGGCCGTCAATTCGGCCGGGTTTTTTGTTGCCGTCGGCAGAGCGGCCGGGTACTGGTGCGTGCCGGGCTCGGGACCCTTCGGCGGCGCGGGGACTCGCGAGCCCCCGCGCCGCCGAAGGTCACCTCGGGTCCGGCTGTCCGGGCCGATCGTCGCCCCGCGGCAGGCGGCTCAGGGCGAGTCCCAGAAGCAACACCGTGTACGTGCCCAGCACAGCGGTCCCGGCCCACCACGGAAGCGGGAAGTACCCGGTGGAGGGCGCGTAGTGGGCGACGACCTGCGGATGTTCGACGAGGGTCTGCCGGACGGCGAAGCCGGCGGCCGGAGTGACCCGCAGCAGCCACTGCGACAGGCCGTCGGCCAGCAATGGGAAGGAGGTCACGACGTACGGGACCGCGATCGCCAGAACGGCGACGAGGATCGCGGGCCGGGCGCGCCTCAGCAGGGCGCCGAGCGCGAGCGCGAGCACCGCGGCGAGGGCGAGCACGGCGGCCGTACCGACGGCCACCCGCACACCGGTGAACGCGGACACCCCGACGACGGAGATCCCGTTCCCCTTCAGGACCGCCGTGCCGGCCGGGATCACGACGCCCACGGCGAGAAGACCGGTCACGAACGTGACGGCTCCGACGACGACCGTCTTCGCCGCGAGCACCCGGCGGGTGACCGGAGCGCCGCCCGCGGCCTCGCGGCGGTACGCGGAGGTGATGAACCGCACCGCGACCACGAGCACGATGAGCAGCCCTGCCCCCAGGCCGCCGAGCACACTCTCCACCGGGCGTGCGCCGCCCTCCGTACCTGACGGCCCGATGTCCCCGATGCCGGTGACGGTGATCGTGCCGCCCTCCACCACGGCCCCGGAGGCCTTGTGGTACTTCTCCCAGTCGGTCCGGTTCATCTCGCCGACCGCCTGGCCCCGCCAATCCCCGCCGGAGACGGCGCCCTTGAGGCCGACGTTGTCGAAGACACCGCCCGCCTGCGTGAAGCGCACCTGTTCCGTGGCGCCGCCCAGGCCGACACGACGCAGCGTCAGGTCGCCGGGGGAGGTGGCGAACAGCCCGACCTGGACGGTCCCGGACAGCCCGGACAGCTTCGCCGTGCCGACCTTCGTCCACCGCTCGCCGTCGGTGGACTCGTGGCCCGTGACGGTCTCGCCCGACCGCGTCAGCCGCAGCCAGCGCGGCGCCCCGGCCGAGACCCCGCCGCCGCTGCCGGCGATGTCGTGGCGGTAGTCGTACTGCATCCGCACACCGTGGCTGCCGGTGAGCATGAGCGCCGCGTAGGAGGACCCCTGGCGGACACCGTCCTTGATGATGATCCCGGCCTTGGCCCACGGCACCAGGCCCGGGACGATCCGGTCATGGTCCGGCGGTGGATAGGTGATGGTGCCCGTCATGGACGTCATCCGGACCGTGATGCTGCCGTTCTCGCCCAGATCACGATGCAGGAAGTAGAACTGGTCGCTGACGAGGGAGCCGTCCGGTCCGGTCGGTTCTGCGGGGCACGGGCCGTCGCAGGACGCGCGGTTGCCGAACGCGTGGAGCAGACCGAGGGCGACGACGACCAGAGCCGCGAGCGCCATCGCGATCAGCCGGCCCGGGCGTCGGAATCCGGTCCATTCCCGCCGTAGAAGTTCGTTGGTCGTAAGCATGGTCCGGTTCTACGGATCCGGCCGTGACACCGTCCGAACCGCCTCTGTCACATCACTGTTAGGTGCGGCGGGGCATCCTTGGTCCGGCCGGACGAGCGGGGAGAGGACCATGGGCAAGCTGCGGAGCGGGACCGTCGTACGGCGCTTCACGATCTTGTACGCGGCGGGGTTCCTCGGGTCCGGAACCGCGCTGCTCGCCCTGACCTATCTGATGTCCGGCAGCCGCCTGACCACCGCCGCTCCCGAGCAGCCCCCGGCCGGCCCGGCCGGTCCCGGTGCCGCCGAGCGGCGGATCCGGGACCTGGAGGGACAACTCTCGGACATGCAGGGGCAGCAGGACCACCAGCTGCTGGCCGGCTCGCTCATCGCGCTGGTGGTGATGGTGGGCGTCTCGCTCCTGCTCGGCCGGGTCCTCGCCGGGCGGGTCCTGCGGCCGCTCCGGCTGATCACCGCGGCGACACGGCGCATCTCCGCGGAGAACCTGCATCAGCGGCTCGCAGTGGCCGGCCCTGCCGACGAGGTCAAGGAGCTGGCCGACACGGTCGACGGCCTGCTGGAACGCCTCGAAGCCTCGTTCGCCGCGCAGCGCAGGTTCGTCGGCAATGCCTCGCACGAACTGCGTACGCCGCTGGCGACGATGCGGGCGTCGCTGGACGTGGCCGTCGCCAAACCGGAGCCCGCGGCGCAGACCGTCGCACTCGCCGGCCGGTTGCGCACCGAACTCGACCGGGTGGACCACCTCCTGGACGGCTTCCTGGTCCTTGCCCGGGCGCAGCACGGCACCCTCGTGGATCGGACCCCCGTGTCCCTCGGCGGGCTGGTGCGGGAGGCACTGACCGCCCGGGCCGCCGACATCACCGCGAAGACGCTGACCGTCGACGACGAGGTGAGGCCGGACACCTGGACGCGGGGCAGTGCGGCGCTGCTGTCCCGGACGGTGGCGAACATGGTCGACAACGCGATCGTGCACAACCAGGATCGCGGCTGGATCCGGATATCCACCGAGCACGACGACACCGAGGCCCGCCTCGTCGTCACGACCGGCGGGCCCGTCCTCGACCAGGAGCGGGTGGACCGGCTGACGCAGCCGTTCGAGCGGCTCGGCGCCGACCGCACGGGACCGGAGGGGAGTTCGGGGCTGGGGCTGTCGATCGTCGCGGCGATCGTCACGGCGCACGGCGGCCGCCTCACCCTCCTGGCCCGGCCGGAGGGCGGCCTGAGCGTGACGGCGGCGCTGCCGTCGGCGGCCGGTCCGGAGGTGACACGGTGAGGGTTCTGGTCGTGGAGGACGCGCGGTCGCTGGCCGAAGTCGTCGCCGAGGGGCTGCGCGATCAGGGGATGGCCGTCGACGTCGCGCACGACGGTCTGGCGGCAGCCGCCAAGCTCGACCTGAACGCGTACGACGTGGTGGTCCTCGATCGCGACCTGCCCGGCATCCACGGCGACACGCTCTGCCAGATGATCACCGAGCGGAACGACCGCGCCATGGTGCTGATGCTGACCGCGGCCGGGGCGCCCGGCGACCGGGTCAGCGGTCTCGCCCTCGGCGCCGACGACTACCTCGGCAAGCCGTTCCACTTCCCGGAGTTGGTCCTCCGCATCCGTTCCCTGGCCCGCCGCCGGCCGGCGGCCCACGCCCGCACGCTGCGCGCCGCCGGCCTCGAACTCGACCCGGTACGCCGGACCGCCGTCCGCGACGGCCGCCCGCTGGAGCTGTCCGTCAAGGAGTTCGCCGTCCTGGAGGCGCTGCTCCGCGCCGCTCCGGGCTTCCTGAGCGCCGAGGACCTCCTGGAACAGGTGTGGGACGAGAACGCCGACCCGTTCACGAACACGGTGACCGTCACCGTCGGCCGGTTGCGCCGCAAGCTGGGCGGCCCGCCGGTGGTCCTGACGACGCCCGGGGTGGGCTATCGCATCGCCGACGCTCCGCAGGACCCCCCGGCTGTCAGTGGTGGGCCGTAGCGTTCAGGGCAGTGGGAGCAGGCGGTGCACGGACCGCCGGTTCGGTCCTGGGGAGGGGTCTGCCATGTCTGCAACGACGTACCTGGAGCTGTCACAGGACGGCGGAGGCGCGCACAAGTTCTACGAGGTCACCGTGGAGGGGACGGTCGTCTCGGTGCGGTGCGGCCGGATCGGCGCTGCCGGCCAGCTCCAGACCTCCGCCTTCCCCACCGGCGAGAAGGCACAGGCCGCCGCGGCGAAGAAGATCGGCGAGAAGGTTCGCAAGGGCTACGCGCCCGCCGTCCAAGGGCAGCGCACGGCACGCCCGGTGACCCGCCGTCAGGTCGCGTCGGCGCCGTCCACGGCACGTTCGACCGCGCCGGTGCTCTGGCGGTTCCGCACGGGCTCGGCGGCGTTCGGCATCCACATCGACGAGGACCGCTGCTGGGTGGGCAACCAGGCGGGTGACGTCTACACCCTCAGCCACACCGGCGAGGTGCTCGCCCGCTACTCGCTGCCGGACGGCGTCAAGTGCCTGGTGGCGGACGACTTCTGGATCTACGCCGGCTGCGACGACGGCAAGGTGTACGACCTGTCGTCGAAGCTGCCCTTCGCCGCCTACGACATCGCCGCGGACGTCGACATCTTCTGGCTCGACATCCGGGAGGGCGTCCTGAACGTCTCCGCCGCCGACGGAGGGCTGACCGTCATCGACCACGAGGACGAGTACCAGTGGTCGCGCCGGTCCGTCGGCGATCAGGCGTGGATGGTCCGCGCGGACGAGCACGCCGTCTACCACGGCCACCGCCGCGGAGTCACGGCGTACGCACCCGACGGAGGCAGGGAGCTGTGGCACACGCCGACGCAGGGCGGCGTGCTCTTCGGCTGGCAGGAGGACACCTCTGTGTACGCCGGCACCGCCAGGAACGTGGTGCAGAAGATCGGCAAGCACACCGGCGCCGTCGAGGCGACCTATCGATGCGACACCGCCGTCTACTCGTGCGCGTCCTCGCCCGACGGGCGTCACGTCTTCGCCGGTGACTCCTCGTCGTCCGTGTACTGCTTCGACGCCGACGGCACCCGCCTGTGGAAGCTGGGCACCGGCGGCGGTTCCGCGCTGTCGATGCAGTACCGGGACGAGAAGCTCTACATGGTCACCACCGACGGCTCCCTGGTGTGCATGGACGCCGGCGAGAGTGCCGTCGGCGCCGCCCAGCGCGGCACGGTGCCCGTCGCACGAGACGTGAAGTCCGCGGCCGCGCTCCCCACTTACACGCCTCCGGTGTCGCTGTCGGCGGTGGCGACGATCTCCGAGCCGCCGAGCACGGGCGTCGTGGTCGAGTGCGTGCGCACCGGCGGCAAACTCCGCGTCCACGTCGTCTCGAACGGCTTCGAGCCCTCGTGGAACGTGCAGTTCCCGCGCGACATACGTGAGGCCGGCGCGCGGTACGTCGTGGACGCGCTGCATCCCGCGCAGGGCGGCTTCTACCGGGTGCGGGGTGAGATCCGCCGCCTCGTCTGAGGCACCACTGCCGCTGTCACCGTCGGCGCCGTCATCCTCGGCCGAGCACGTCCTCCAGTTCCTGGAGAAGCCGGCGCTTGGGGCGCGCGCCGACCATCGACTTCACGGGCTCACCCCCGTCGAAGACCATCAGCGTCGGCATCGACAGCACCCCGTAGCGGACCACCGTCTCCGGATTGGTGTCGGCGTCGATCTGCAGCACCTTCAGCCGCCCGGCCTCCTCGCGGGCGACCGCGCTCAGCACGGGCGCGAGCTGACGGCACGGACCGCACCAGTCCGCTGTGAACTCCAAGAGAACCGGACGGTCCGCGTCGAGCACCTCTGTGTCGAAATCCGTGTCCGTCACCGCGGCCACGCCCTCTGCCTGGATCATCCGTCAGCCTCCGAATTCGCATTGTGGGTCCGGGCCCTCGGGCAACTGCGCCTCTGCCCGCAGCAACTGCTCACCGACCTGAGCCCGCACCGACCGCAGTTGCCCGATCAGCGTGTCCAGTTCGGCGAGCTTGGCCCGGTAGACGGCGAGCGAGGCGGGGCAGGAGTCGCCGGCCGGATGGCCGGCGCGCAGGCACTCGACGAACGGCCTCGTCTCCTCGAGGCCGAACCCGAAGTCCTGAAGGGTCCGGATCTGCCGGACCAGCCGCAGGTCGCCCTCGTCGTACGTGCGGTAGCCGTTCACCGCGCGCCGTGCGGGCAGCAGCCCGCGGGACTCGTAGTAGCGCAAGGTCCGGGTGGTGGTGCCGGCCCGCTCCGCAAGCTCGCCGATTCGCATGTCGGAGACCGTAATCCTTGACGCCGACGTCAAGGCAACGCCTGTCCTACGACGGGGGCCGGAACCCGCTCGCACGACGCCCGCCGGAACCTGCTCGCACGACGCCCGCCGGAAACGGAAAGCGGCGTGTGCCGGACCCAAGGGGGGAAGAGGTCCGGCACACGCCTGGAAGGAAGGTCCGAGAGTCAGACCTTCACAGGCTCACGCTCGTCGTCCCGCGGGGCCGGGACCTCCGAGGGACCGCTGTCGCCGTGCGGCGCGTGGTCGTCGACGAGGGTCTTCTCGTCGAAGGGGACCTTGCCGGCCAGCACCTGGGCGGCCCGCTCCTTGTCGATCTCCTTCGTCCACGTGCCGACCAGGACCGTCGCCACCGCGTTGCCCGCGAAGTTCGTCAGGGCACGCGCCTCGCTCATGAAGCGGTCGATGCCGACGATCAGGCCGACACCGTCGACCAGCTCGGGCCGGTGCGACTGCAGGCCGCCGGCCAGCGTCGCGAGACCCGCTCCGGTGACACCCGCCGCGCCCTTCGAAGCGATGATCATGAAGACCAGCAGGGAGATCTGCTCGGAGGCGCTCAGCGGCGCGCCCGTCGCGTTGGCGATGAACAGCGACGCCATAGTCAGGTAGATCGCGGTGCCGTCGAGGTTGAAGGAGTAGCCGGTCGGGACGGTGATGCCGACCACCGGCTTGCTCACGCCCATGTGCTCCATCTTCGCGATGAGACGCGGCAGCGCGGACTCGGACGAGGAGGTGGAGAGGATCAGCAGGAACTCGCGGCCCAGGTACTTCAGCAGCGAGAAGAGGTTCACCCCGGCGACCAGGCGGAGCAGCAGGCCCAGCACCACGAAGACGAACACGGCGCAGGTGACGTAGAAGCCGATCATGATGACGGCGAGCGACTTCAGGGCGTCCAGACCGGTCTCGCCGACGACCGCGGCGATGGCGCCGAAGGCGCCGACGGGCGCGGCCCACATGATCATGGCGAGGATGCGGAAGACCAGGCGCTGGATGTGTCCGATGCCGCGCAGCACCGGCTCGCCGGCCGACCCCATGGCCTGCAGCGCGAAGCCCGCCAGCAGCGCGACGAGCAGCGTCTGCAGCACCTCGCCCTCGGTGAAGGCGGAGACCAGCGTGGTGGGGATGATGCCGAGGAGGAAGTCGGCGGTGCTCTCGCTCGCTCCGGAGGCCTGCTTGGCGCCGGCCTCACGGGCGGCGTCGGTGAGGTGCAGGCCGGCACCCGGGTCGAGCAGGTTGCCGACGAGCAGACCGATGGCGAGGGCGACGGTCGACATGACGAGGAAGTAGCCGAGTGCCAGACCGCCGACGGCGCCGACCTTGGCGGCCTTGCGGACCGAGCCGATGCCCAGCACGATCGTGCAGAAGATCACCGGCGAGATCATCATCTTGATGAGGTTCACGAACCCGGTGCCGATGGGCTTGAGCTCGACGGCGACCCCGGGGGCGGCGAAACCGACGATGATGCCGAGCACCACCGCGCCGATGACTGCCAGATACAGATAATGGGTACGGTCCCGCTTGCCTGCGGCTGTAGTGGCCACGGGGTGCCTCCTCGTTCGAATGTTCGTCCACGTCCCGATGGATCTCAGCGACTATCCATCAGGCTGTGACACCGGTCACCCTTGCGTTCGTTTCGTTCACACAAATCCGGCCAGGCAGACTGGCGGCATGCGCATCCCCCGTCCCCGCAGCCTGGCGACCCAGCTCTTCGCGATGCAGGTCGTGCTGGTCGCCGCGATCGTGGCCGGCTGCGCGCTCTTCGCCTACCTCACCGACCGGTCGCAGGCGGAGGAGAGCGCGCGCCTGCAGTCCCGGGCCACCGCGGCCGCCGCCGCGCGCTCCCCCTCGGTCTCGGAGGCCGTACGGTCGAAGGACCCGTCGGCGTTCCTCCAGCCGTACGCGGAGGGCCTGCGCAAGGACGCCGGCATGGACTTCGTCGTGATCATGGATCCCCAGGGACGGCGCTGGACGCATCCCGAGCCGGACCGGATCGGACGTACGTATCTCGGCCACATCGAGCCGGCGCTGGACGGTCGGGTCTACAGCGAGCAGTACGTCGGGACGCTCGGGCTGTCGGTGCGCACGGTGGCGCCGGTGTACGACGGCGGGCGGGTCGTCGCCATCGTCAGCGCGGGCATCACCGTCGAGGAGATCACCGAGCAGGTGCGTGACCAGGTCACGGCGCTGCTCGCCATGGCGGGTGCGGCGCTGGTGCTCGGCGGGGCCGGCACGTATGTCATCAACGCCCGGCTGCGGCGGCACACCCACGGGATGAACGCGGCGGAGCTCGGCCGCATGCACGACTACCACGAGGCCGCGCTGCACGCCGTGCGCGAAGGTCTCGTCATGCTCGACGGCGGCCGGCGGATCGCGCTCGCCAACGACGGGGCGCGTGAGCTGCTCGGGCTCGGCGAGGACGCCGTGGGCCGCCATGTCGCGGACCTGGGACTTCCGCGGCCGCTCACCGGAGCGCTGCTGGCCTCCGAGCCGCGCGTGGACGAGCTCCATCTCTCCGCGGACCGGGTCGTCGTCGTCAACAGCCGGCCCGTGGTGGGCGGGGAGCAGCGCGGCACCGTCGTCACCCTGCGCGACCACACCGAGCTCCAGGCCCTCTCCGGTGAACTGGACTCCGAGCGGGGCTTCACCCAGGCCCTGCGGTCCCAGGCCCACGAGGCCGCCAACCGGCTCCACACGGTCGTGTCACTGATCGAACTCGGCCGGGCGGACGAGGCGATCGTCTTCGCCACGGCCGAACTGGAACTGGCCCAGGCCCTCACCGACCGCGTCGTCGACGCGGTCGGCGAACCCGTGCTGGCGGCCCTGCTGCTCGGCAAGGCGGCGCAGGCCAACGAGCGCGGCGTGGAACTGGTCCTCGCGGAGGACAGCCGCATCGACGACGGCGTCATCCCGCGCTCGCTCCCCTCCCGCGACCTGGTGACGATCCTGGGCAACCTGATCGACAACGCCGTCGACGCGGCGTCGGAGACGGGCACGCAATCCCGTCCCGTCGCCGCCGCACCGGCGGCGGCCCCACCCTTGGCTCCCGCGCCCCGCTCGCCCGAAGCGCCGTACGAGGAGCCGGACGAGCAGCCGGACGGGGCGCCTGACGAGGCCCTGCACGCGACCCCGGCCACCGCCCCGGCCGTAACGGCCACGAGGTCGGCCGCACCGGCCGTGCCCGATCCGCCCTCCCCCGCCGGCACCGCGCCCGTGCCGGCACCGGCGCCGTCGGTGCCCGCCTCCCGTACGGCGGACGAGCCGCCCGCCCACGGCGCGGACGCCCACGGCGAGGACGCGCATGGCCCGCACGCACCTGGCACGCCGCCCCACCCCGGGACCGCGCCGCCCGAAGACAGCGTTCCCGAACGCAGCGTCCCCGACGGCAGCGTCTCCCTCGACAGCGCGGACGCGGCGCCGCCCCGCGCCGTACGTGCGCGGGTCACCGTGACCGCGCGGGTCGAGGGCGGTGAGCTGCTGCTGCGCGTCGGTGACACCGGCGCCGGTGTCGACCCGGACGACGCCGCCGAGGTGTTCCGGCGCGGCTGGTCCACCCACGGCGCGGGCCGCGGCCTCGGTCTCGCGCTCGTGCAGCAGGCGGTGCACCGCGGCCGTGGCACCATCGTGCTGGCCCAGGGCCCGGACGGCGGCGCGGAGTTCACCGTGCGGCTGCCGCTGCATCCCGCGGAGGTGCCGGCGTGACGATCAGAGTTCTCGTGGTCGAGGACGACCCCGTCACCGCCGACGCGCACGCCCTCTACGTGGGACGCGTCGCCGGGTTCAAGGTCGCCGGGATCGCCCATTCACGGGCCGAGGCCGTGCGCGCCCTGGAACGCACCGACGTGGACCTGCTGCTGCTCGACCTGTACCTGCCCGACGGGCACGGGCTGGCGCTCGTACGGTCGCTGCGCGCGGCCGGCCACTCCGCCGATGTCATCGCCGTCACCTCCGCACGCGATCTGGCGATCGTCCGCGAGGGTGTGTCGCTCGGGGTCGTGCAGTACGTCCTCAAGCCGTTCACGTTCGCCACCCTCCGCGACCGGCTCACCCGTTACGCGGAGTTCCGTGCCTCCGCCGGCGAGGCGAGCGGCCAGGACGAGGTGGACCGGGCGCTCGCGACCCTGCGCACGCCCCGTGTCACCACGTCCCTCCCCAAGGGCCTCAGCGGTCCCACCCTGGAGGCGGTCACGCGCACCCTGCGCGAGTCGACGGAAGGGCTCACCGCCACGGAGGCGGCCGCGGCCGTCGGCATCTCGCGGATCACCGCACGCCGCTATCTGGAGCACCTGGTCACCGCCGGCCGGGCCGACCGCGCGCCCCAGTACGGGCAGATCGGCCGCCCCGAGCTCCAGTACCGCTGGATCAGCACCGTCCGCTGAGCCGTCAAGTCGCGTGTTCTGCACGGGGATTGCTTTTGTCAACTGACCGGTCATACGGTCACCGGGCAGCAGCCCACGCGCCCCGCAGCTCGCTCGCGGCAGCAAGCGCACCGCAGTCCTGCCCGGCGCCCCCGGCTCCGAGGAGGTCGTGCCCGTGCGCCCCACCGCCCCACTGGCCCTCACCATCGCTGTCACCGCCCTCGCGGCGACCCTCACCGCCTGCGGCAGCGGGTCCGGCGGCGACCCGGACACCGTGGAGGTCGTCTACAACCGTTCCACGGACAACAAGATCCGCTTCAAGGACGCCTATCTGGAGGCGGCGAAGCGGCAGTTCGAGAAGGAGAATCCGGGCAAGAAGGTCAAGCTCGTCCCGATCCAGGCCCCGGACAACGACTACGCCACCAAGGCCCAGCAGATGATGCGTTCCCCGAAGACCGCGCCGGACCTGGTCTACGAGGACACCTTCCGCATCAACTCCGACATCAAGGCCGGATACTTGAAGCCGCTCGACGACCAGCTCGCCGGCTGGGACCAGTGGGACCGGTTCGTCGACACCGCGAAGAGCGCCGCGAAGGCCGAGGACGGTAAGACGTACGGCGTTCCGGACGGCACGGACACCCGGGGCCTGTGGTTCAACAAGGAGATCTTCGCGAAGGCGGGCCTCCCGGCCGACTGGCAGCCGAAGAACTGGGCGGAGATCCTCGACGCCGCCCGCACCGTCAAGGAGAAGGTCCCCGGCGTCGTCCCGTTCAACGTCTACACCGGCAAGGGCCCCGGCGAGGCGGCCGTCATGCAGGGCTTCGAGATGCTGCTGTACGGCACGGGCGAGGACCCGCTCTACGATCCCTCCGCCAAGAAGTGGGTGACCGGAGGGCAGGGCTTCAAGGACGCCCTCGACTTCGTCGGCACGGTCTACAAGGAGAAGCTCGGGCCGGACGTCTCCGACGCGCTCGACCCCAATGTGGGCACCCGCGTCGCCACCGAATGGTTCCCGGAGGGGAAGCTCGCGATCTCGCTCGACGGCTCGTGGATGGGCCAGAACTGGATCAACAAGGGCCCCAAGGAGTGGCCCGAGTGGAGCGAGAAGCTCGGCCAGGCTCCGATGCCCACCCAGCACGGCCAGGCGCCGGGCAAGGTGTCGATGTCGGGCGGCTGGGCCTGGTCGATCCCGGCGAAGGCCGCGAACCCCGACCTCGCCTTCGAGTTCGTGAAGACGCTGCAGACCAGGGAGAACGCGACGAAGTGGTGCGTCGTCGGCGCGCAGATCGCCGTGCGCGAGGATGTGGCGGCCGATCCGCGTTACTTGAGGTCCATGCCGGGCATCGAGTTCTTCACCGGCCTCGTCCAGTACACGCACTACCGGCCGGCGCTGCCCGTGTATCCGCAGGTCTCGACGGCGATCGGCGAAGCGATGGAACAGGTGACCACCGGGGACGCCTCCGCGGCGGAAGCGGCGAAGGCGTACGACGAACAACTGAAGACCATCACCGACGGCGCCGTCGTCGCCAAGTGAGCGACCGGTGAGCGCCTCCCGAACGGGATGGTGGCGGTGGGTACCGCTCACCCCCGCCACCATCCTGCTGCTGCTGTTCCTCGCCGGCCCGATCGGCTACTGCGTCTGGATCGCCTTCACCGACACCCAGCTGACGGGCCAGGCAGGGTCCGAGTTCGTCGGATGGGACAACTTCCGCCGTGCCTTCGCCGACGACGACTTCCGCAACGCCGTCGGGCTGACCCTCGTCTTCACCTTCGTGTCCGCGATCGTCGGCCAGAACACCCTGGGCCTGGCCCTCGCCGGTCTGATGCGTGCCGCGTCCCGTCCCGTGCGTACCCTCACGGGAACCCTGGTGATCACTGCGTGGGTGCTGCCGGAGATCGTGGCGGCGTTCCTGCTCTACACCTTCTTCCGCCGCGAGGGCACGCTGAACGCGATCCTCGACTGGCTGCATCTGCCGGCGCAGAACTGGCTGTTCACCCTGCCGATCCTGGCCGTGTCGTTCGCCAATGTGTGGCGCGGCACCGCCTTCTCGATGCTCATCTACTCCGCGGCGCTGTCGGAGATCCCGCGGGAGGTGACGGAGGCCGCCGAGGTCGACGGGGCGTCCGGCCCGCGCCGTGTCCTGTACATCACCCTGCCGATGATCCGGCGCTCCATCGGCACGAACCTGATGCTGAACACCCTCTCGACCCTCTCGGTCTTCGGCCTGATCTGGGCGATGACCCGCGGCGGACCGGGCAACCGCAGCCAGACCCTGCCGGTGTTCATGTACGACCAGGCGTTCCTCAAGTCCTTGATCGGCTACGGCACGGCGGTGGCGCTGCTGCTGTTGCTGGTGGGTTCGCTGTTCTCGGTCGTCTATCTGCGGCTGATGAAGGTGGAGCTGTGATGCGCCGCGCGACCCGTGCGCGCCTCGCGGCCGACACGGCGCTGCTGATGACCGCGGCGGCGTTCGCGGTGCCACTGCTGTGGCTGGTCCTCGCCTCCGTGGACGCGGAGGCGGACCTGCGGCTGCGGGTCCCCTCGTCGGTCACGGCCGGCAACTTCGACGCGGTGCTCACCGACGAGATCACGTACACGCCGATGCTCAACAGTCTGCTGCTGTGCGGGGGCGCGACGGTGGTCTCCGTGGTGTGCGCGGCACTGGCCGCCTATCCGCTCTCGCGGCACCGGTCGCGCTGGGGCCGCTCGTACCTTCTGACCATCCTGTTCACGACCTGTCTGCCGATCACCGCGATCATGGTCCCGGTGTACGGCCTGTTCGTGCAGGTCGACCTGATCGACACGATGTACGGCACGGCGCTGTTCCTGGCGACCGCGCAACTGCCCTTCGCCGTCTGGCTGATGAAGAACTTCATGGACGGCGTCCCGGTGGTGCTGGAGGAGGCCGCGTGGACGGACGGGGCGTCGAACCTGCAGACACTGACACGGGTGGTGCTGCCCCTCATGGGCCCCGGAGTGACGGTGGTGACGATCTACACGTTCATCATGCTCTGGGGGAACTTCTTCGTCCCTTTCATGCTGCTCCTGAGCCCCGAGCAGCTGCCCGCGTCCGTCTCGATCTTCACGTTCTTCGGCAACTACGGCTCGGTCGTCTACGGACAGCTCGCGGCGTTCTCGATGCTGTACTCGGCACCGGTGCTGGTGCTGTACATCCTGATCTCCCGCAGGCTGGGCGGCGGCTTCGCCCTGGGCGGGGCGGTGAAGGGGTGACGGACAGGCCCGTATCGCCACGGCCGGCCCGCCCGGCGGCGCGGTACGCTCCCGGCGCCACGGAACCGCCCGGTAACCGCGGTGACCCACTCCCCACCGGCCCGGCCATGGCCGTCCCGACGGTACGGGCGCGTGATCAGGTCGGAGCTTTCGACAAGCTGTGGCTTTGGGTGTACGCACCGTAGTCAGCGGGCGACCGCCGCCCCTAGGTTGTGCGCGTGCAGCACAACCCCTCCCCTCCGTTCAACGCCCCCGCCGCGCGCCGACTGCGCGAGGCCCTGGGGATGGCGCCGGGTCATGTGGCGTACGGGCTGCGGGCCCAGTACGGAATGCCGGTCACTCCCGAGACCGTGACCGCGTGGGAACGAGGGCTCGCCGTCCCCGACACCCGGGAGCTGACCGCCCTGGCCGGCGTGCTGTGGTGCTCGCCGGGAGAGCTTCTCTCCACCGCGACGAGCCTGCGCGAGCACCGGATCGCCCGCGGTCTCGCGCCCGACGAGCTGGCCCGGCGCCTCGGCATGGACGCCTCCGCCTATCTGCGGATGGAGGAGTCGGGCAGATGGCGGGGCAACGAGCGGCAGACCGCGGCCCTGGCGGGAGCGCTCGGCCTGGCGCCCCGCGAACTGCTCGCCGCGACCGGCCGCGACAAGGAGCTCGCCGAGCTGCTGCGGGGCGCGGTGACCTCGCGCTGGCAGGCTTACGTGCGCCCGGTGGGCAAGATGCTGCCGCTGGAACGCGGCCATCTCCAGGACGTCCTCCAGCAACTGCACGCCGACTACCAGTCCCGGATGGTGGCCACCCTCAGCTGGGGCGCGGCCTCCGACGACACCGGCGAGCCGGGCCGTGAGTACCTCGACCGGATCGTGGACCACTTCTGGGAGCTGGCGCGCGGCCCCGGGCACTAGGAGCGCGCGGGCCTCGGGCTTCAGGAGCCCGCGTGCTTCGGGCTTCAGGAGCTTCCGGGCCTCGGGTCGAACGAGAACAGCTGGCCCGTGCCGTCGTCCGTGCAGCCGAGCTGACGGATGTCGGCGCCCTTCTTCTCACTGTCGGCCGCCTCCACCCCGGCACACAGGCCGCTGTGGACGGGCCGCAGCCGGTAGCCGCGCACGGGCTTGCCCACCGGTTCCAAGCGGAAGGCCTCCGCCGGGCCGCGCTTGCCGCACTCCTGGTCCTCCACCGGGGCGCCCGCCTCTGTGGACTTCTCCTGGACGCCGGTGCAGCCCCAGCCGAAGGTGGTGTGGAACGTCTCGAGCCGCCAGTCGGTCCCGATCCGTTTCAGGGAGAACCTGGGGATGGAGTCCGGCGAGCACGGCTGCTGGTAGAGCTGGCCGTTCTGCCCGCCCTGCTCCGCGAGACAGAGCCCGGAGTCCACGGCCCGTATCTGTACCGGTCCGGGAGCCGGCCCGCTCACCGCGGGCGGCTCGTCGTCCGCCTCCGTGCCGCCTCCGAAGTGCAGCGCGGCCGCGGTGACCGCGGCGGCGATCACGACGGCCGCCGCCACCGCCGGCAGCGGCCGGAGCCGCCGCCGGGCGCCGGACGGCGCAGGTTCCGGCCCGTCCGGCCGCGGGGCCGTGCCGGGTCGGAGTGACACCCCGTCCGCCGTGGCGGGCGCCGGCTCGTCCCCGGAACGCGGTTCGCGTCCGGACTCCGTGAGGGCCGGCGCCTGTCCGCCCTGTCCCCCGTCCGTCGCCTCCGACACCGCGATCCCCGGCCGTTCGCGGCGGGTCAGCTCCTTGCGCAGCCGCAGCCACGCGTCGAGTTCACCCGGGCCCGCCCCGCAGGCCCGCACGAACGCGGCGACGAGTTCCTCGCGCGGCAGCGTGGTGCGGCCGAGCATGTTGGCGACGGTGGAACGCGGCAGCACGTCCCCGACCGCCTCCGCACGGGACGTCAACTCCCGGTAGGTCAGGCCCGAGCGGTCCTTGAGCGCCTGCATGGCAGCAACGAACTCGGCCGGGTCCCGTACCCGATCCGGATCCGGGGCACCGCTCCCGGCGAAGTCCATCCGCTGCTCCCCCTCTGCCGCCCACCTGCTGGGACAAGGTGGGACACGTCCCGGACAGGGAACAGCCTTGCGAGCGGCGGCGGGTAACTCAAGAGTGGTCTTCGCCAACCACCGGCGGGGGGAACGCCGAACGGCCTTGATCGCCACGGGGGGACGATCAAGGCCGTTCGGCCGGGGGCGAATCCTCAGAAGACGGACTCGGCCTCGAACATCCGGTTGTCCGGGACGGTCTTCAGCCGGGTGACCGCGTGCGCCAGCGGCACCATCTTCACGTCCGTGCCACGCAAAGCGGTCATCATGCCGAACTCGCCCCGGTGCGCGGCCTCCACCGCGTGCCATCCGAACCGGGTCGCGAGGACCCTGTCGTACGCCGTGGGTGTGCCGCCCCGCTGGACGTGGCCGAGAATGACCGGCTTGGCCTCCTTGCCGAGCCGGCGCTCCAGCTCGGCGGCGAGCCGGTTGCCGATGCCCTGGAAGCGCTCGTGGCCGAACTGGTCGATCTCGCCCTTCGCGTACTCCATGGAGCCCTCGGCGGGGTGGGCGCCCTCCGCGACGCAGATCACCGCGAACTTCTTGCCGCGGGCGAAGCGCTCCTCGACCATCTTGACGAGATCGTCCACCTCGAAGGGCCGCTCGGGCAGGCAGATGCCGTGCGCGCCGCCGGCCATGCCCGACTCCAGGGCGATCCACCCGGCGTGCCGGCCCATGACCTCGACGACCATGACCCGCTGGTGCGACTCGGCGGTGGTCTTCAGACGGTCGATGGCCTCCGTGGCGACCATGACGGCGGTGTCGAAGCCGAAGGTGCGATCGGTGGAGGAGATGTCGTTGTCGATGGTCTTCGGGACGCCGACGACGGGCATCCCCGCCTCTGCCAGCATCCGGGACGCGGTGAGCGTCCCCTCGCCGCCGATCGGGATGAGCGCGTCGATGCCGTACTGCTTCGCCAACTCGGCCGCGTTCTCGGCGGCTTCGCGCAGCCGGCCGCGCTCGAGGCGGGCCGAGCCGAGGATCGTGCCACCGCGGGCGAGGATGCCACTGACGGCGTTGAGGTCGAGCGGACGGTAGTGGCCGTCGAGGAGTCCCTTGAATCCGTCCTCGAAACCGATGACTTCGTCGCCGTGACCCGTCATGGCACGGTGCACGACCGACCGGATCACTGCGTTCAGACCCGGGCAGTCTCCGCCTGCGGTGAGCACTCCGATGCGCATCGTGCTGTGTCTCCTGCTCGTCAGTGGTCCTTGTGAGCCCACATCCGATTGTCCCACGGGCCGGGGAACGCCCGCGCTCCCTGCTACTCCGCGCCGCTCGGGGCCGTCGGCACCGTCGTTCCCGCCCGGCGGGCGCCTTAGCCACCCGCGGAGGTATTGTCAAGAGGGCATTGCCGCCCCGTGCGGCCTTTCGGCGCGCCCGGGCCCCGCCGTCGTACGGCGGAGCACCGGGTGGGCCGGCGAAGCGGCGGGGGCCGGGGCACGCCCCGGATCGCACCCATGGACTTGGACGGGAGAGTACGCGTGGCGCGGAGCGTTTACGTGACCGGGATCGACCGCGGAGACGGCCGGCAGGTGGTCGAGCTGGGGGTCATGGAGCTCCTGACCCGCCAGGTGGACCGGGTGGGCGTCTTCCGCCCCCTCGTCCACGACGGCCCCGACCGGCTCTTCGAGCTGCTGCGGGCGCGCTACCGGCTCTCCCAGAACCCCGCCTCCGTCTACGGAATGGACTACGACGAGGCGGCCGCGCTCCAGGCGGAGCAGGGCACCGACGAGCTGGTCTCGCGTCTGGTCGAGCGCTTCCTGGCGGTGGCCAGGGACTACGAGGTGGTCCTGGTCCTCGGCACCGACTACGCGGGCACCCAGCTGCCCGACGAGCTGGCGCTCAACGCCCGGCTCGCCAACGAGTTCGGCGCCTCCGTGATCGCGGTGGTGGGCGGCAAGGGCCAGACCCCGGAGTCCGTACGGGCGGAGACGCGCAACGCCTTCCGCGCCTACGAGGCCCTCGGCTGCAACGTCCTCGCCATGGTCGCCAACCGGGTCACCCCCGACGAGCGGGTGGGCATAGCCGAGCGGCTCGCGGCCCGTCTCCCCGTTCCCTGCTACGTGCTCCCCGACGAGCCCGCGCTCGCCGCCCCCACGGTCGCCCAGATCACGCACGCCCTGGGCGGCACGGTCCTCCTCGGCGACGACTCGGGGCTCGCCCGCGACGCCCTCGACTTCGTCTTCGGCGGCGCGATGCTCCCGAGCTTCCTGCCCGCCCTGACCCCCGGCTGCCTGGTCGTCACCCCCGGCGACCGTGCCGACCTGGTCGTGGGCGCCCTCGCCGCGCACTCCGCGGGAACGCCGCCCATCGCGGGCGTGCTGCTGACGCTGAACGAGCGTCCCAGCGAGGAGATCCTGACCCTCGCGGCCCGCCTCGCGCCCGGCACCCCGGTCGTCTCCGTGACGGGGAACAGCTTCCCGACGGCGGCGGAACTGTTCGCGATGGAGGGCAAGTTGAATGCCTCCACGCCGCGCAAGGCGGAGACCGCGATCGGTCTCTTCGAGCGTCATGTGGACACCGGCGACCTGCTGGCCAGGATCGCGGTGGCCCGCAGCGGCCGGGTCACCCCGATGATGTTCGAGCACGAACTGCTGGAGCAGGCCCGTGCCCACCGCCGCCGGGTGGTACTGCCGGAGGGCACGGAGGAACGGGTGCTGCGCGCGGCAGACGTCCTGGTGCGCCGCGACGTGTGCGACCTGACCCTCCTCGGCGACACCGAGGTCATCCGCAAGAAGGCCGCCGACCTCGGCATCGACCTGTCGGCCGCCCAGCTGATCGACCCGCAGACGTCCGAACTGCGTCAGCCCTTCGCCGAGCGGTACGCCCAGCTGCGCGGCCACAAGGGCGTGACGGTCGAGCTGGCGTACGACGTGGTGGCGGACGTGAACTACTTCGGCACGCTCATGGTGGACAAGGGCCTGGCCGACGGCATGGTGTCGGGCTCGGTGCACTCCACGGCCGCCACCATCCGCCCGGCCTTCGAGATCATCAAGACGAAGCCCGAGGCGTCGATCGTCTCGTCGGTGTTCTTCATGTGCCTGGCCGACGAGGTGCTCGTCTACGGCGACTGCGCGATCAATCCGGACCCGGACGCGGAACAGCTCGCCGACATCGCGGTGCAGTCGGCCGCGACGGCCGCCCGCTTCGGCGTGGAGCCGCGGATCGCGATGCTGTCGTACTCCACCGGCACGTCGGGCTCCGGAGCCGATGTCGACAAGGTGCGCGAGGCGACGAAGCTGGTGCGCGCGTCGCGTCCGGACCTGCACGTCGAAGGGCCCATCCAGTACGACGCCGCGGTCGAGCCCTCCGTCGCCGCCACCAAGCTGCCGGACTCCGAGGTCGCCGGCCGGGCGACGGTCCTGATCTTCCCGGACCTGAACACCGGCAACAACACCTACAAGGCCGTGCAGCGCTCGGCGGGCGCAGTCGCGGTCGGACCGGTGCTCCAGGGTCTGCGCAAGCCGGTCAACGACCTGTCGCGCGGCGCGCTGGTCAGCGACATCGTCAACACGGTCGCGATCACCGCGATCCAGTCCCAGGCCCAGGAGCTCCCCGCATGACCGCCCCGGATTCCCCCACGCGCGTCCTCGTCCTCAACTCCGGCTCGTCGTCGCTGAAGTACCAGCTGCTCGACATGCGCGACGCGTCCCGGCTGGCGGTCGGTCTGGTGGAGAGGATCGGCGAGGCGACCTCGCGGCTGGTGCACACGCCCCTCGGGGGCGGCGGGGATCGGCGCGAGCGCACGGGTCCGATCGCGGACCACGACGCGGCGCTCAAGGCGGTGTCCGAGGAGCTCGCGCAGGACGGGTTCGGGCTGGACTCCCCCGCGCTGGCAGCGATCGGCCACCGAGTGGTGCACGGCGGTCTGAAGTTCCACGCCCCGACCGTGATCACCGAGGAGGTGATCGCGGAGGTGGAACGCCTGGTGCCGGTCGCGCCGCTGCACAACCCGGCGAACATCACCGGCATCCGCACGGCCCGGACGCTGCGCCCGGACCTCCCCCAGGTCGCCGTCTTCGACACCGCCTTCCACACGACGATGCCGGAGGCCGCCGCCCGGTACGCCATCGACGTCGAGACGGCGGACGCGCACCGTATCCGCCGCTACGGCTTCCACGGCACCTCGCACGCCTATGTCTCGCGGGCCACCGCGGCGCTGCTCGGCAAGGACCCGTCCGAGGTGAACGTCATCGTGCTGCACCTGGGCAACGGCGCGTCCGCGTCCGCGGTGGCCGGTGGCCGGTGCGTGGAGACCTCGATGGGGCTGACCCCCTTGGAAGGTCTCGTGATGGGTACGCGCTCCGGTGACATCGACCCGGCGGTGACCTTCCACCTGAAGCGCGTCGCCGGCATGAGCATCGACGAGATCGACGCACTGCTCAACAAGAAGAGCGGTCTGGTGGGCCTGTGCGGGGACAACGACATGAGGGAGATCCGCCGGCGGATCGACGAGGGCGACGAGCGGGCGCGGCTGGCGTTCGACATCTACGTCCACCGGCTGAAGAAGTACATCGGCGCGTACTACGCGGTGCTCGGGCGGGTGGACGCGGTGGCGTTCACGGCGGGTGTCGGGGAGAACGCCGCCCCGGTGCGAGAGGCTGCCGTCGCGGGTCTGGAGGAGATGGGCCTCGTGGTGGACCCCGGGCTGAACGCCGCCCGGTCGGACACGGCGCGGCTGATCTCGCCGGAGTACGCACGGGTGGCGGTCGCCGTCGTGCCGACGGACGAGGAGCTCGAGATCGCGCGACAGACCTTCGAGCTGGTGACGGGAGAAGGGAAGAAGGAGGTGCCCGACAGCCCGACAGCCTGAAGCGCTGGAAGGCCGGAAGGCTGAACGCCTGAGCGGGCCGGCGCCCATTTGTACATTCCACCAGACGGAATATTCCGCAGGGAAACAAACCGATAGGATCCGCCTTATGCGCCGTTCCAAAATCGTCTGCACACTGGGCCCCGCCGTCGACTCATACGAGCAGCTGAAAGCGCTCATCGAGGCCGGTATGAACGTGGCCCGTTTCAACTTCAGCCACGGGACCCACGCCGACCACGAGGAGCGGTACCACCGCGTCCGCCAGGCGTCAGAGGACACCGGCCACGCCGTGGGCGTGCTGGCCGACCTCCAGGGTCCCAAGATCCGCCTCGAGACCTTCGCCGAGGGACCGGTCGAACTGGTCCGCGGCGACGAGTTCACCATCACGACCGAGGACGTCCCCGGCGACAAGTCGATCTGCGGGACCACCTACAAGGGCCTGCCCGGAGACGTCTCCAAGGGCGACCAGGTCCTGATCAACGACGGCAACGTCGAGCTGCGCGTCGTCGAGGTCGACGGATCGCGGGTCAAGACGATCGTCGTCGAAGGCGGCGTGATCTCCGACCACAAGGGCATCAACCTGCCCGGCGCGGCCGTCAACGTCCCCGCCCTTTCCGAGAAGGACGTCGAGGACCTGCGCTTCGCACTGCGCATGGGATGCGACATGGTCGCGCTCTCCTTCGTCCGTGACGCGAGCGACGTCAAGGACGTCCACAAGGTCATGGACGAGGAGGGCCGCCGCGTCCCCGTCATCGCCAAGGTGGAGAAGCCGCAGGCGGTCGAGAACATGCAGGACGTCGTCATGGCCTTCGACGGCGTGATGGTGGCCCGTGGCGACCTCGCGGTGGAGTACCCGCTCGAGCGGGTGCCGATGGTCCAGAAGCGCCTCATCGAACTGTGCCGTCGCAACGCCAAGCCGGTGATCGTGGCGACCCAGATGATGGAGTCGATGATCACCAACTCCCGCCCCACCCGCGCCGAGGCGTCCGACGTCGCGAACGCGATCCTGGACGGCGCGGACGCGGTCATGCTCTCCGCGGAGTCGTCGGTCGGCGCGTACCCGATCGAGACGGTCAAGACGATGTCGAAGATCGTCGCCGCGGCGGAGGAGGAGCTGCTCTCCAAGGGCCTCCAGCCCCTGGTCCCCGGCAAGAAGCCCCGCACCCAGGGCGGTTCGGTCGCCCGTGCGGCCGCCGAGATCGCGGACTTCCTGGGCGGCAAGGCGCTGATCGCGTTCACCAAGTCCGGTGACACGGCCCGCCGTCTGTCGCGCTACCGCGCCGAGCAGCCCATCCTCGCCTTCACGACGGACCAGTCGACCCGTAACCAGCTGACGCTGAGCTGGGGCGTGGAGTCCTTCCTCGCGCCGTTCGTGGAGACTACGGACGCGATGGTCGAGATCGTCGACGCCGAGCTGCTCAAGCTCCAGCGTTACAACGCGGGTGACGTCATGGTGATCACGGCCGGCTCGCCTCCCGGCGTCCCGGGCACGACGAACATGGTGCGCGTCCACCACCTCGGCGGCGAGGCCCGCGGCTGACCCCGCTCCCCTGCCCACAGGCGGCCCCCCGGCCTTCACGGCCGGGGGGCCGTCTTCTTGCGTCCCCCCGCCGCCACCCCCTCCGGACCCCGAACAGGCGTATCAACTCCTTGACACAGTCCGGGAGCTGGGCAATTGTGTCACTACCTTGATACACCTGACGGACGGAGAAAGGTGGTCGGCATGTCTGCTGCCTCGACGGCGGAAGGCACCTGGCGCACGTGGATCGACACCCCCGTCCGATGGGCGGGCGCGGCCGCCGGCATCGCGGTCGGCGCACTCGTCGACTTCAGCCCGGAGCCGGACGTCCAACTCCTCCACGCCTTCCCCGCGTTCGGACTCTGCGTCATGGCCGGCGTCCTGGCGGCCGATCTGATCGCCCGCCCACGGCGCGGCTGGATACGGGTGGCGGAAGTGAGACCCCGCCGCGTCCGCGACCATGTGCCCCGCGCCCTCGCGGCGTTCCTCGCCGCGCAGGCGCTGATCCTCACGGTGCTCGTCGTCATCGCCGCGAGCACGGCCTCGGCGGACTCCCAGGGCCGCTCCGGAAGGGCCCTGGCCGTCGAGTGCCCGGCCGGGTCCCAGCTTCTCGGCCCCTGGCCCGGCCTCTACTACGCCTGGCCGGCACTGGGCGGCATGGCCCTCGGCACCGTCGCCTGTGCGCTGCTGCTGCGCCGCGTGACCTTGCGCTCCCAGACGGACGACCAGCGCCGGATCCAGGCGCGCGCGGCGGTCGGCGCCTGGGGAGTCCTGGTCACGGCCCCGCTCTTCGCCGTCTCGTTCACAATGGCCGTCGTCGTACTGAGCCTGTCCTGCGCGGGCGTGGCGAAGGTCTTCGCCCTGACGGCGCTCGCCCTCACCGCCTTCACCTCGGCACTGAGCGGCTGCCACTGCCTGGGCGTCCTCCTGATCCCCCAGGCCTACACGGAGGCGAAGTCATGACCGCGCACAGCGTCCGCATCACCGTCAACCACGCGGCGCCCGTCCCGCCCTACGAACAGGTCCGGGCCCAGCTCGCCGACCTCATCTCCGTCGGCCGGCTCCGCCAGGGCGACCGGCTGCCCTCCGTCCGCCAGCTCGCCGCCGACCTCGGCCTCGCCAACAACACGGTGGTCCGCGCCTACCGCGAACTGGAGACCGCCGGCCTGGTCAGAACCCGCCGCGGCTCCGGCACCCAGGTGATCGCGCCCCCGTCGATCGCCGACTCCAAGGAGAAACTCGCGGAACAGGCCGGCCTCTTCGCAATCGCGGCACGCCGACTCAACGCGACGGACGAGGAGGCACTCGCGGCGATCCGGCACGCACTGGCGTCGACGGACAGCGTCTGAGTTTATAGGGGTGCAGTTTACAAAAGCGTGGCCGGCTACCTGGAGCGCAAAGCGACGGACATCGCACATCCCATCACGGTCCTGGAGAACGCCGGGCTTCTCCACCGGGATGCGGATGCCTTCCGTGAGAACCGCTCCACCTACCGGATCGCCGAACCCCTTATCGCCTTCTACCACGCCGTTATGCGCCCCGTCTGGGACCAGTTGGAACGTCCAGGCAGCGCCGCCCGCGTCTGGCAGGCGAGCCGCCGCCGTTTCGTGAGCAACGTTCTCGGTCCGCACTTCGAGCAGGTCTGTCGCGAGTGGGCGCTGCACCACGCCGATCCGGAATGGCTCGGGGGCCTCCCGGCGCGCGTGGGCCACGGCGTGGTTCACGACGCTGCGACGCGCAAGGGTCACGAGGTGGACGTCGCGGTCGCAGGAATTCCGGAAGGCAGCGGCAAGCCACCGTTGCTGGCCATCGGCGAGGCCAAGTGGAACGATGAGATCGGCGCGGCTCACATTCAGCGCCTCGAGCACGTGCGGGACTTGATCACACGATCGGGGCGTTACGACACGACGCACACGCGGCTTCTGTGCTTCAGCGGTGCAGGCTTCAACGGCAAGGCCCGTGCGGCGGCTGAAGCGTCGCGAGATGTGGGCCTGGTGGATCCGGCGATGCTGTACGGGAGGTTCTGAACCGCCGCCCCCTCACCGGCTTCATGTGCCTCACGTAAGCACCCTCAGGGTCCGGGAGCCGCCCATCGTCGGTTCGGCCGGCCAGGCGGTTGAACACTCCGTAGCACCTGGTGTCACACGACCCATGGGGCTCGTTCCATGAACGGTATGAACGCACAACCCGAGATCACCCCGCGCTGATTTCGCGACTGTCGCATGATGCCGGCGGCGCTTCCAGATGCCCGTGACCCGCTGTTGGCGTTCGACTTCATCAGCATCGATGACGACATCGCCGGCGCCGCCATGAACGAGCCGGCCCGCATGCTTCACTCCCTGGACTCCATTCACCTGGCAACGGCGCGCCTCCTCGGTGCGGAGCTCACCGCTCTCGTGACGACCGGCTCGCCGCGGCGGCAAAGGATGCGGGCATGAAAGCGCTCGCGCCACGTGACTGAGACACAGGCAAGTGCGGCAACGACTTCGGCCCGCGTGCCAGTGACACGTCCGACCGTGCTGCACGACCACTGACACATCCCGGCGGCACCGGCCGCGCTGGGTCCAAGGCACCGTGCCGAAGGGGCGGCACCGTGTCGCATCGCGGTGCCGCCCTCCATCGCTCCGTCCGGGCCCGGATCCGCCGGGACTACGGAGACGGGCTCAGGTCGTGACTTCGACTCCCTCCGTGTTCCAGGCGCGGGCGAACCCGCTGCCGCGTGCCGAGATGGTCACCAGGTCGGCTCCGTAGTCGATGTCCCCAGCGATCTCACCAGGGGCGACCGGTGGCCACTCGACGTCCAGATGCTCGCCCGGGGACAGCTCGTACTCCATCCCCGACGGTTCGAACTGCACCGTGAGCGGATCGTCCGCGGCCGCTACTCGGATCCTCATCTGCCTACCAGTTCTCCAGGATGTACTTCATCAGATCGGCGCGGCTCGGGCGGGCCTCTTCCGGGAACGACTGAGGGCCGCACCCCCCTGAACGGGTGCGGCCCACAGCCTCTTTCGCGGCTCCCGGTGGTTCGGGGGTCAGCCCTTCGCGCCGGTGAAGTAGTTGTGCAGGCCGGGGACCGTCAGCGTCCCGCCGAACTGGCCGGCCTGGGTGACCTTCACGTCGGTGAACATGGCGAAGGGGACGTTCAGCGGCGGCGGGGTCTCCGGGCTGAAGGTGATCGGGATGATGCCGAAGAGGTTGCCCTTCAGCTCCTCCGTGTACATGGTCACTTCACCGTCGCGGATCGTCGAGGTGGAGCCCTTGGCGGCCTCGACGTGCGCGGTCGTGCCGTTCGGGCCGACCACGAGCTGGTGCAGGTCCTTGATGTCCACGCCCGTCGCGGTGAACTTCAGAACCTTCTTGATCTTGCCGCTGCCGGTCTTGACCTCCACGATGCCGTGGTAGTCGAGTCCCGTCAGCGTGAGCATGGAGCTCTCGAGGATCCACGGGTCGTCCGGGAGCAGCGGTCGTCCGGGCTCGAGTTGGGCGTCGGCCAGGGCCTCCGGGTCCGGGGTGGGGCACGGGAAGCGCGGCTTGGCGCCGTCCGGGATGGCCTCGTCCTGCTTGGGGTCGAGTCCCTTGACGTCCTCGTCCAGCTCTTCGACCTCGGCGCCGGCCTTGTCCGCCGCGTCCTTGATCGCTTCCTTGGTCTTGTCGACCGTCTCGTCCACCGTGTCGCCCACCGCGTCGGCGGGCTTCTCCGCGGGCTCCTCCGCCGGTGCCTCCGAAGGCGCCTCCGACGGGGCGGCCGAGGGTTCCTCGGCCGGCTGCGTCGCGGTCTCGCTCGGCGACGGCGTCTCGGACGGCTCGCCCTTCAGCGTGTCGCCGATGCCGTCGATGATCTCCTTGACCTTGTCGCCCACGCCCAGCGGGTCGAGCGGGTTGGTCGACTGGCTCGGGGTGGGCTCCGGCGCGGGCGCCGCCTGCTCGGATCCGGCCGCGGAGGCGGACGGGCTCTCGGCAGGCTTCGGCTCCTGCGCCCCGTCGCCCGTTCCGGCTCCGGACGTGGGGCTCGGCGTCGGCTCCGGATCGGCCGTGTCTGAGGGGGACGGTGACTCGGACGGCTTCGCCGTCTCAGACTCCGACGCGGACGGTGACGGCGACTCCGAAGGCTCGTCGGAGCGGGTCACGCACGGGCCGGGAGCGAAGGGGATGTCCTTGTCGTCGGCCAGGGCCAGCTTCGGGGTGAGCCCCATGCCGACGAAGACGGCGGTGGGCATCGCGGCCAGGGCTATCGCCTTGCTCGCGGGCATCTGGAACTTGTGGAACAGAGACTTCCTGGGCGCGGCGTGGCGCGGCCCCTTTCTCTCCCGCGAGCCGTCGCCGCCCGCGTCCGCGGTCAGCGGTGGTGTCACGTCACCCGGCACTGTTCCTCCCGCCGTTGCCTTCGATGGATGTCTCGTGCATGTCCGCGCCGAAGCCGTCACGCTGCTCCGGTACGGCGGGGCTGTCGGGCGCGGCCTGCTGGACGGCGGGCGCATCGTCGGCGCTCACGGGCTTCCCGGGCGCCCACGACAGCGAGAGCGCGCCGCCCGTGAGGGACAGGACGAACCCGATGATGAAGCCGCCCAGGTTGGCGATCGGAAGGGACACCAGCGCCAGGAGAATCGTGGCGACACCCGCGAACACCCGTACGATGTGCTGGAACCACATCGTCAGACCCAGCGTCACCAGCAGCACGCCGATGATCAGCGAGCCGGCCCCCGCCGTCGTCTGCATCGCGAGGTTCATGTGGCCGATTTTGAAGGTCGCATACGGGAAGTAGGCGATGGGGATCCCGCCGAGCAGGGTCAGCAGACCCGCCCAGAAGGGCCGCTGCCCCCGCCAGGTACGGAAGTTCCGCCGGAGGACGCGGATGTAGTGCTCGTCCCGCCCCTGTGACACTGCAGTCTCGGCGCTCATGGAAAACAGCTCCCTGGTACTGGCGTTGCTGTGTGAAGAGAGTGGCGGGCGGGCGAAGCTGCCAGAGTCTCACCCGCCCGCCCGGACGGGGCTACCGTCAGTAGCACTCGACCTTGGGGCCGTCGCCCTTGTGCAGGCGCATGCTCAGACCGCTGAGCTCGAAGGTGCCGGCGGTCGTCGCCCACGCCTTCTGCTCGACACCGGTCAGCTCGACCTCTTCCGCCTGCTGGGCGAACCCGTTGGGCAGGATCGAGGTGTCCTTGACCGCCGGGCCCTTGCCGGTGCCCGGGTTGTCGGTGTCCTTGGCCGCGACGCCGATGTCGATGTTCTTGAACTTGGCGTTCGCGTCCAGCTCGGACACGTCCAGGTAGAGCTTCTCGGCCTGGACGGCCGTGCCCTTGTCGCCGGCCGTCAGCTTCAGCGTGATCTTGCCGACGAACGGGACGTCGGTGACGACCGACTGGCACATCTTGGTGATCGACGCGTTCTTGAACGTCGAGATCGCAACGGGGTGCGCGACCTTCTCGTCACCCTTGAGGTCCTTGTACCCCATGTCGACGCCGCCGTACTGGGAGAACCCAGATCCGACGAGCTTTCCGGCCGTGACCTTGAACTCCTGGCCCGACACCGCGAAGGACGCGGCGAGCGCCCCCTGTGCCAGGCCGACGCCTATCGCAGCCGTCGCGGCCACGCTCGGCACCATGACAAGGGCGAACCGCTTCCATCTGGTTCCACCGCGAGCCATAGACTCCATGACTTTCCTCCTTCTCGGACGTACATCTCCGGTCCGGACCCTCGGGCCCGTCCTGGGATGGGAGAAGTGCTACGTCCTCGGGAAGGAGAGCGCCTGGTCTTCAGGCGCGACGTGCGTCCGAAGAACACCGGCGATCACCCCCGAGCGACAACCACTGGTCGCGCCTGACTCGTCACGCACAACCTGCCGGACAGGCCCTGCCGTTCTGTGGCAGGAACCCCCCTGTCCGCGACCGGCGCCTGGGACGCCGATCGGCCCGGTGGGGACCCAATGGGCCGCGGCACGACTGGGAGCCGGGCTGGTGCGGTATTGGACCGAGCGTCGCCGATCGTGGTCCATTCCACGCCAGGGCACAAGGGGGTTCGTTACTGGCTAGTAACGGCCTGATAACCGCGCCACGACCGCGCGATGTCGCGCGAGCACGCTGGGTGCCGTCCGCACCGCCGACACAGAGGGCGATAGCCATCGATAACCGGACAGAACAAGGCCGTTGCTGTACTCGGAGTAACCCGGCCACCCGTTTACCAAGTTTTGGCAAAGCCGCGCCGTGTTTTGTCACTGTGTCGCCAAAACGGCGGTGACGCCGTGTCAGCGCCACCGCCGCAAATCCGTCAGATCGCCACCCTCAGGACACCCTTGTCATAACGGCTGTCAATGAACGTCCGGCCGGGGCCCGGTGAGACGCCGCCGAAACCTCGGCGACATCACAGGAGTGGGTCAGAAGAGCACCCGCGCGAGCGCCTGCCGGGCCGCCGTCACCCGCGGGTCGTCCTGACCGACCACCTCGAAGAGTTCCAGCAGCCGCACCCGTGCCGTGTCGCGCTCGTCCCCGGCGGTGCGCCGCACCGTCTCCACGAGCCGGCCGAAGGCGTCCTCGACGTGTCCGCCGACGAGGTCCAGGTCCGCGGCGGCGATCTGCGCCGTGGCGTCGGCCGGGTCGGCGGCAGCGGCGTCGCGGACCTTCTGCGGGTCCATGTCCTTCACGCGGCCGAGGAGTTCGGCCTGCGCGAGGCCGAGCTTCGCCTCCGTGTTGCCCGGGTCGTCGGACAGCACGTTCTTGTACGCCTGGACCGCGCCGCCGAAGTCGCCCGCGTCCAGGGCCTGTACGGCCGCTTCCAGCAGTGCGTCGTAAGGGCCGGCCGGGGCGGGGGCCTGTGCGGTCTCCCCCGAGGCGTCCGGGTCGACCACGATGCCGGTGAGGCCGAAGCGCTCCTCGGCCACCTGCACCAGCTGGTCGAGCGTCTGGCGGATCTGCGCCTCCGGCGCGGCGCCCTGGAAGAGGGGCAGCGCCTGGCCGGCCACCACCGCGAACACCGCGGGGATGCCCTGGATCCCGAACTGCTGCATCAGCATCTGGTTGGCGTCGACGTCGACCTTGGCGAGAACGAACCGGCCGTTGTACTCCGTGGCGAGGCGCTCCAGCAGCGGGCCGAGCTGCTTGCACGGCTCGCACCACTCGGCCCAGAAGTCGATGACGACCGGGACCTCGGTGGAGCGCTGCAGGACGTCGCGCTCGAAGCGCGCCTCGTCGGTGTCGATCACCAGGCCGGCAGGGGACACGGCTTGACCGCCACCCTGACGGGCGGCCTCGGCCCTCGCCTGCTCCGCCTTCGCCTTGGCCTCATTGGCCGCCTTCACCGCGGCGAGGTCGACGACGCCGCTCATGGACATGTTCCTAGGCTGCATGAGTACATCCTCCCCCTTCCGCGCGCACAAATAAAAAGCCGCTCTCCCCGGCCGCCGGCAGGCGGCCCCGGGGTGCGACCCCTCCGTCGACCGTGATCGACTCGGCGGCCGGTCCTGCGATTCCGAGATGTCGGCGCCGGGTCCCCACCATGGCGCCTGTGGTTGTCGCGACGAGCCGGTCAGAGGCTTTCGCTACGGGTCGTAGCGTATCTGCGTGGGTCCGGCAGTGTGAAGCATTTTCCGGTGAGCTGCCTCACAGCCTCCTTTCTCCTTACCGGCGGGTATGGTCGCGGGCATGTCCAGCAGCACCCACCCCGCAGCACCCCGTACCGGTCGTACGGGACGGCCTCGCAGCGCCGAGGCCGATACGGCGATCCTGGAGGCGACCCGCGCCTCCCTCGTCGAGCTGGGGTGGTCGAAGCTGACCATGGGGGACGTCGCCACGCGGGCGGGGGTCGCCAAGACCACGCTGTACCGCCGCTGGGCGAACAAGAACGAGCTGGTCGTCGACGCCGTGGCGGTCCTCTTCGACGAGCTCGAACTCGCCGACCGCGGCAGCCTGGTCGCGGACGTGGAGGGTGTGGTGCTCCAGTTCGCCGAGTTGCTCGGGCAGCCCGAGACCAAGACGGCCCTGATGGGCGTCGTCGCGGAGTCCACCTGCGACGAGGCGCTGCGGACACGCATCCGGTCGGCGATCGTCGAGCGGCAGAAGCGGCTCGTCGTCGAGGGCCGGGAACGCGCTCAGGCCCGCGGCGAGCTTCCGTACGAGGCCGACCCCGAGGCGGAGGCCCGCAACACGGACCTGATCTTCGACGTGGTGGCCGGCGCGGTGGTCCACCGGGCGCTGGTGAGCGCGCAGCCGGTGGACGCTGAGTGGGCGCGGCGCTTCACGTCGCTGCTGGTGTCGGGCCTCGCCGCCCTGCCCCGCTGAGCCGGGCGGCGAGGGGCCCGCGACGGGCTCAGAAGCCGGGCGGCTCCGTGTAGATGCCCCACTCGTCGCGCAGAGCGTCGCAGATCTCGCCCAGCGTGGCCTCCGCCCGTACGGCGTCGAGCATCGGCGCGATCATGTTGGAGCCGTCGCGCGCGGCGGTCAGCATCGCCCCCAGCGAGGACCGCACGAGCGCCTCGTCGCGGCCGGCCTTGCGATCGGCCAGCACCCGCACCTGCTCGCGCTCGACCTCGTGGCTGACCCGAAGGATCTCCAGGTCGCCGGTGACGGAGCCGGTCGCGGTGTTGACGCCGACGACCTTCTTGTCGCCCTTCTCCAGGGACTGCTGGTAGCGGAAGGCGGACTCGGCGATCTCGCCGGTGAACCAGCCGTCCTCGATGCCGCGCAGGATGCCGGAGGTGATCGGGCCGATCGGGTGCTGCCCGTCGGGGTGGGCCCGGCGGCCGCGTTCCCTGATCTGGTCGAAGATCTTCTCCGCGTCGGCCTCGATGCGGTCGGTGAGCTGCTCCACGTACCAGGAACCGCCCAGCGGGTCGGCGACGTTGGCGACGCCGGTCTCCTCCATCAGCACCTGCTGGGTGCGCAGCGCGATCTCGGCGGCCTGCTCGCTGGGCAGGGCGAGGGTCTCGTCGAGGGCGTTGGTGTGCAGGGAGTTGGTACCGCCGAGGACCGCGGACAGTGCCTCGACCGCTGTGCGCACCACGTTGTTGTACGGCTGCTGGGCGGTGAGCGAGACACCGGCGGTCTGGGTGTGGAAGCGCAGCCACTGGGCCTTGTCGGTCTTCGCGCCGTACACCTCCTTCATCCAGCGGGCCCAGATCCGGCGTGCGGCGCGGAACTTGGCGATCTCCTCGAAGAAGTCGAGGTGCGCGTCGAAGAAGAAGGACAGGCCGGGGGCGAAGGTGTCGACGTCCAGGCCGCGGGAGAGGCCCAGCTCCACGTAGCCGAAGCCGTCGGCGAGGGTGTACGCGAGCTCCTGTGCGGCCGTCGCGCCGGCCTCACGGATGTGGTAGCCGGAGACCGACAGCGGCTTGTACGCGGGGATGCCCTGCGCACAGTGCTCCATCAGGTCGCCGATCAGGCGCAGATGCGGCTCGGGCTGGAAGAGCCACTCCTTCTGCGCGATGTACTCCTTGAAGATGTCGGTCTGCAGCGTGCCGTTCAGCACGGCCGGGTCGACGCCCTGGCGCTCGGCGGCTACCAGGTACATGCAGAAGACGGGCACGGCGGGACCGGAGATGGTCATCGACGTCGTCACGTCGCCGAGCGGGATGTCCTTGAAGAGGACCTCCATGTCGGCGGCGGAGTCGATGGCGACACCGCAGTGGCCGACCTCGCCGAGCGAGCGCGGATCGTCGGAGTCGCGGCCCATGAGGGTCGGCATGTCGAAGGCGACGGAGAGCCCGCCGCCGCCGGCGGCCAGGATCATCTTGTAGCGCTCGTTGGTCTGCTCGGCGTTCCCGAAGCCGGCGAACTGGCGGATGGTCCAGGTGCGGCCCCGGTAGCCGGTGGGATGCAGTCCGCGGGTGAAGGGGTACTCACCGGGCCAGCCGATGCGCTCGAACCCCTCGTAGTGGTCCCCGGGCCGGGGGCCGTACACGGGCTCGACCGGGTCCCCGGAGAGCGTGGTGAAGTCGGCGTCCCGCTTGCGGGCCTTGTCGTAACGGGCCTGCCAGCGTCGGCGGCCTTCCTCGATCGCGTCAGCGTCCATACTCCAAATTTACTAGGACGTCCTAGTAAATGTCGATGGCAAAGCGCCGCGAGCCGTGCTCGCGGCGCTTCGGGGGTGCTACGCGTCGGCCGTCGCCGGGGCGGCGTCACCGGCGATCAGGGCGCGCGCCTCACGCGTGATCTTCGGCTCGACGAAGAACGAGGCGAAGGGGATGCAGCCCGCGGCCAGCACCCACAGCAGCTTGCCGAACGGCCACTTCGCCTTGGAGCCCAGGTCGAAGGCGAAGACGACATAGATGATGAAGAGCACGCCGTGGACCTGCGAGATCAGCATGGTGTCGCCGGTGTCGAAGCCGTACTTGGCGACGATCGCCACGGTGAAGACCAGCAGCCATACGGCGGTGACGTACGCCATCACCCGGTAACGGAAAAGCACATTCGCCTTCATGGCATCGAGCGTAACCGGGCGGCCGCGGCGGTCGTCCCGCGGGGCGCGTGACCTACTTCTCTTCGAAGTCGCCGGCCGCGACCCGCAGCGGACGCAGCAGCGCGAAGATCTCCGCGCACTCCTCCGCGTCGTACGTGCCCAGGCCGAAGTCCATCGCCATCAGGTCGCGGGTGGCGGCCTCCACCACCTCACGGCCCTTGTCGGTGATGGACGCGAGCGTGCCGCGGCCGTCGTTGGGGTTGGGCCGCTTGTCGACCAGGCCGGACCTGACCAGCCGGTCCACGGTGTTGGTCACCGACGTCGGGTGCACCATCAACCGCTCGCCGATCTTGGACATCGGCAGCTCGCCCGCGCGGGAGAAGGTGAGCAGCACCAGCGCCTCGTAGCGGGCGAAGGTCAGGCCGTACGGCTTGACGACGGCGTCGACCTCGGCGAGCAGGATCTGGTGCGCGCGCATGATCGAGGTGATCGCTGCCATCGAGGGCACGGGTCCCCAGCGCTGCTGCCAGAGTTCGTCGGCGCGGGCGATGGGATCGAAGGGAAGGCTGAGCGGCTTCGGCACGGCACCGACCTTACCGACTGGTCACATGCTGGTCAGCCCTGTCTCGCTCTTCGGTCGATTCAGTCTTTCGGCCCAGCGCTCCGGTCGCCCCTGCCGTCCGGACCTCACCGGTGCGCGGACCGCCCGAGGCGGTGCCGGACGGCGCGCCGCGCCACGGGCCCCAGTTCGTCGAGGGCGGCGACCAGGACGGTGAGCTGCCCGAGGGCGTCCAGGGCGCGCTCCGCCCCGTCGGGGTCGACGCCCTCGTAGAGCTCCAGACCGACGAAAGAGGCGGCGACGGCACGAGCCAGTCCGGCGGGGTCGGTGAACTCGGCGAGCGGGGTCCCGGCGAGGACCCTCGTGAGCACCTTCTCGATCTCTGCGATCCACAGATCGAGTCCGGCGGCGGTGGCGGGTGCGAGCCGGGGGTGGGTCTGGGCGCCTGCCAACAGCTGGGAGAGAACGGCGACATGACCGCCCGCCCGCTCCTCTTCGTGCATCCGGCGGCCGAACTCCAGCAGCTCGGCAAGGGTGGTGACCGCCGCGAGACGGTCGCGGTAGCGGGCGACGCGTTGTTCCGCGCCGTGACGGCAGGCGGCGGCGAGCAGTTCGTCGACGGAGCCGAAGTGGTAGAAGACGAGCGCCTGGTTCACGCCCGCCGCGGCGGCCACGGCGCGGGCGGAGGTCTTGGCGAAGCCCTGTTCCGTCAGGGTGCGCAGAGCCCCTTCCAGCAGCTTCCGCCTGGTCTCCTGGCTCACGCCCGTATCTCCTCGCGTACCGGGCGCAGCCCCGCGCGCACCCCGTGCGAGCGTACGTCGCTGTAGTGGGCGGTGAACGAGCCCTCGTAGCCGAAGAGCGGCCCGAAGCGGCGGTTGGTCACCCGCACCCGGATACGGAAGCGGCCCGTGGCGTCGTCGTACGACTCGCGGACCTCGGCGTCGCCGCCGATCAGGCCGGGTACACGGACGTCGACCGGTCCTTCGCGGAAGCGGTGCTCCCCGGAGCGGATGAGCAGCGAACCGTCCGGCTCCGCGGACAGATGGAGATCGCTGGCCAGGTGCTGATGCGTACCGAGGTAGTCGAGCACGCGGTCGCCCTCGGGGGCGAGGACCATGGTGGCGTCGAACCGGCGCGGCCCGCCGGGGAGGGCGAAGGTGCGGACGAAGGTCACGGTCTCACGCCCGTGGGAGTCGGCGTAGGGGACGTTCTCGATGGTGAAGGGGACATCGCGGCCGGTGCGGGGGACGAGGATGTTGCGGCTGCCGCCGAGCGCGAGGAACGGTTTGACGAAGGCGGGACCGTGCCAGATGCGGTCCATGACCCCGTGCCCCGTGCAGGCCTCGCCGCTGTCGAGCCCGACGGAGAAGCGCCGCCGGAGCTGGGGGTGGAGCCGTTCGAAGGTCTCCCCCATGGCGGTGCGGAAGATCGAGGTCATGAGTGCTCCAGGGTGCCGAGGAGGCCCGGCTCCGACGTGCGCGCCGGCGGGGTGCGCAGACAGCGCCGGGCCGCGGGTGTGACGGGAGAGGGCGGCAGGAACAGGGCGGCGGCGGCCGTCACAGCCGCGGTGGCCGGGGGCGTGTACGCGGCGGCGAGGACGACGGCGAGCAGCCGTACGGCCGCTTCGGCCAGGGCGTGCGCCAGCAGCCGCTCGGGACGGATGCCCTTCTCGCACCAGAGCCGCAGCCGGTCGAAGGACCATGCGGTCGCCCAGCCCATCAGGGGACGGAGGACGAGACGGTCCGCCGCCGTGCCGAAGCGCCCCCATCGCGGCCGGTAGTCGTAGCCGGTCAGGAAGCGGATGCCGTCGTCGGTCGGGACGTAGCGCCAGTAGCCGCTGCCCTCCTTCAGGAGGGAGAGCGGATGCGGCGAGGCGAAGCGCAGTGCGGAGACCCGGTCGCCGTCGCGGCGCCTTTCGCCGGCGCTCACGCCGGTGCCGGCGATCGTCAGAAAGGGCAGCACACGGGTCGCGTAGCGGAAGCGCTGCGGTTCACCGTCGGGGCGCGGCAGGTAGGCGATCTGGGTGAAGCGCAGATCCCACCGCTGGTGCCGGGACGGCTCCTGCGTGCGGTCCCACAGCCTCTCCATGTCGACGCGGACCCGCGTCTCGACGTACAGCCTCATCCCGCCCCCTGTTCCAGTCCTTTTTGAGCGACTGCTCAAAACAGAGGTTAGCCGGGGGCGAGCTGTCGCCGGACCCGGGGTACGGGAAAGCCCCCGGCCGCTGTACGACCGGGGGCTTCGCGGCAGAGGACCGGGTCAGTCCGCGAGGTGGCGTTCCACCGTCTCGACCTTGGAGGTGAGCCCGTCGGTGACGCCCGGCCGGATGTCGGCCTTGAGGATCAGCGAGACGCGGGGGGCACGCGCCTCGACGGCGGCGACCGCGCGCCTGACCACGTCCATCACCTCGTCCCAGTCGCCTTCGACCGAGGTGAACATCGCGTCGGTGCGGTTCGGCAGCCCCGACTCGCGCACGACGCGGACCGCGTCGGCGACGTACTCGCCGACGTCCTCACCCACTCCCAGGGGCGTGACGGAGAAGGCGACGATCACGCGTCGACCACGTTCTCGCGGCGGGCGCGGGAGGCGATGACGGCGTCGTCGGCCTCACGCTTGAGCTTGCGCTCGGCGAAGAAGCCGCCGAAGGGCAGCACCGAGAGGACGAAGTAGAGCGCCGCGGTCTTCAGGTCCCACTTGGTGCGGTTCCACGCGTCCAGCCAGAAGAGCACGTAGAGGACGAAGAGCAGACCGTGGATCGCACCCATGACCGGGACCGCATTGAAGTCCGTCGTGCGCTTGAGGACCGAGCAGACGAGCAGCAGGAGGAACGAGACGGCCTCCGGCGCGGAGACGAGACGGAGGCGGTGGAGGGAGGAGGCGGTCTTGATGTCCACGGGTCACCTTCGGTGGCGAGGGGGATGGTCGGGGGGCATGGATCTTGTGAACGCATGCACAAGCTCGCGGACCATTGTGGCAGGCCACTTTGCGAAGTCTTTGTCAGGGTCCGGATCATCCCCTAGGACGCTGTTCGGGGCAGGTTTCACCGGATAACGTCGGCCCGTGGCAACGTTTCGGCTCCAGGGGAGCAAGGTGCTCGCGGTCGAGATGACCGGTGACGCCGTCAGAGCGAAGAACGGGTCGATGGTCGCGTACGACGGCCAGATGGCCTTCAAGAAGATGTCCGGCGGCGGTGAGGGCATCCGGGGGATGGTCACCCGCCGGCTCACCGGCGAGCAGATGACCATGATGGAGGTGAAGGGGCAGGGCACCTGTTACTTCGCCGACCGCGCGAGCGAGATCAACCTCGTGCAACTGCACGGCGACAAGCTCTACGTCGAGTCGAGCAATCTGCTGTGCACCGACGGCGGACTGCGCACCGGCACGACCTTCACCGGACTGCGCGGGGGCGCGAGCGGCAACGGCCTCTTCACGACCACCGTCGAGGGCACCGGCCAGGCGGCCATCATGTCGGACGGCACCGCCGTGGCGCTGCGCGTGACGCCCCAGTACCCGCTCTCGGTCGATCCGGGGGCCTACATCGCCCACCAGGGAAATCTGCGCCAGGACTTCCAGTCCGGCGTGACGTTCCGGACCTTCCTCGGCGAGGGCGGCGGCGAGGCGTTCCAGATCCGCTTCGAGGGTGACGGGCTGGTCTACGTGCAGCCGAGCGAGCGCAACACCGTCGGAGGGGACGTCTGATGCCGTTCCGTGAGATCAACTCCAAGATGGTCGAGGCGACCGTGACGCCCGGCCAGAAGATGTTCAGCCAGCGCGGCGCGATGCTCGCCTACCGGGGCGACGTCAGCTTCACGCCGAACATCACCGGCGGCCAGGGCGGGCTCGCGTCGATGATCGGGCGCCGCGTGGCGAACGAGGCGACGCCGCTGATGACCGTCGAGGGCAACGGCACGGTGATGTTCGGCCACGGCGGGCACCACATCCAGGTCGTACATCTGACCGGCGAGACGCTCTACGTCGAGGCCGACCGGCTGCTCGCCTTCGACGGCACACTCCAGCAGGGCACGATGTTCATGGGCTCACAGGGCGGGGTCATGGGCATGGTCCGCGGCCAGGTGACGGGCCAGGGCCTGTTCACCACGACCCTCAAGGGCCACGGCGCGGTAGCGGTGATGGCGCACGGCGGTGTGATCGAGCTGCCGATCACCCCCGCCCGGCCGGTCCATGTGGACCCGCAGGCGTACGTCGCCCACCACGGCGACGTACGGAACAAGCTCTCCACGGCGCTCGGCTGGCGCGACATGGTGGGGCGCGGCTCCGGTGAGGCTTTCCAGCTGGAGCTCAGCGGCAGCGGTGCGGTGTACGTCCAGGCGTCGGAGGAGAAGCTGTGAGCACGCCCCCGGTTTTCGACCCGACGACGCTGCCGAGCGACGACAACGTCAACGCGTACACCTTCTGCGTGGAACTCAAGGGCTCCCAGTGGTTCCTCCAGAAGGGCAAGATGATCGCCTACTACGGGCGCATCGACTTCAACGGAATCGGCCACGGCCGCCTCGACCGGCTGCTGCGGACGTCGTTCCACTCCCCGCTGCACGCGAGCGACTGGGTGGTGGCGGAGGGCAGCGGCAAGATGCTGCTCGCCGACCGCGCCTTCGACGTGAACTCCTTCGACCTGGACGACGGCAACCTCACGATCCGCGCGGGCAACCTGCTGGCGTACCAGCCCTCGCTGGCGCTGAAGCAGTCGATCGTGCCGGGCTTCCTGACCCTGATCGGCACCGGGAAGTTCGTGGCCGCGTCGAACGGGCCCGTGGTGTTCATGGAGCCGCCGGTCCGCGTGGATCCGCAGGCACTGGTGGGGTGGGCGGACTGCCCGTCGCCCTGCCACCACTACGACCACGGCTACATGACCGGCGTCATGGGCGGCGTCCGGGCGCTGACGGGCATCGGCGGCGCGTCGGGCGAGGAGCACCAGTTCGAGTTCGTCGGGGCGGGCACGGTGCTCCTGCAGTCGAGCGAGGCGCTGATGCCGGAGCAGGCGACCGGCGTGGTCGGGGCGGAGCCCGGCGTTCCGGGCGGTCACGGGCCGGCCGGGGGCGCCGGCCAGCACGGTTCCGCACCGCGCCTTCCCGGCCAGCTGGGGGACCTCCAGCGTCGCTTCGGGCTGTGAGCGGTAGTCTGCGGAGTGTGACGTCGAACGTCTGCGCCCCTGTGCACTCCCTGGTGCGCAGGGTGCCAGGCGTCACACCCCCCGACTTCGTCCGCTTTTCAACTTCTTAGGTAGAATCCATATATGGAGACCGAGACGGCCACTCGCTGGCTTACCGATGACGAGCAGTGCACCTGGCGCACGCATCTGGAAGTCAACAAGCTGCTGATGCACCAGCTCGAGAAGGACCTCCAGCCGTTCGGCCTGACCAACAACGACTACGAGATCCTGGTGAACCTCTCGGAGTCCCCGGACCGGCGGATGCGGATGAGCGACCTCGCGGCGGCCACGCTGCAGTCCAAGAGCCGCCTGTCGCACCAGGTCACCCGTATGGAGAGCGCCGGCCTCGTCCGGCGGGAGAACTGCGAGTCCGACCGGCGCGGGCTGTACGCCGTGCTCACCGACGAAGGCGTCGCGACCATGCAGAAGGTGGCGCCGCACCACGTCGCCTCCGTCCGCAAGCACTTCATCGACCTGCTGTCGCCGGAGGCACTCGCCGAACTGCGGGAGTCCCTGACCCCGGTCGCCGAGCACCTGCGCGGACGGCGCGGCAAGCTCTAGCGGAAGCGTCCGGCGGCAGAGCCCCGCGCGTCCTCGCGCCGGGCCGGCCGGCGACGCTGACCGCGGGCCGCGTCCGGCAGGGCCAGTTCGAACACCGCCCCGCCGGCCGGTGAACGGCCGACGGTGAGGGTCCCGCCGTGGCGGTGTGCCACATCGCGGGCGATGGCCAGGCCGAGGCCGGCACCGCCCTCGTCCCTGGTCCGTGCGTCGTCCAGCCGTACGAACCGTTCGAAGATCCGCTCACGCTGTTCCTCCGGCACGCCCGCGCCGTCGTCGGCGACGGCCAGCACGATCCGGCCACCCTCCCGACGGACGGAAGCGGTGACCGAGGCGACGGCGTGACGCTGGGCGTTGTCGAGCAGATTGCCGATCACCCGGCCCAGCTGGGCGCGGGAACCGGCCACCTGCAACCCCTGTGTCACCGCCAGCTCGACCGGCACGCGGTCGCCGGACCTGCGCGCCACCTCCTCCGTCAGCAGCTGCGCCGGATCCAGGGCCGCCGATCCCGGCCGCTCCCCCGCGTCCAGCCGCGCCAGCAGCAGCAGGTCCGCCGCCAGCTGCTGGAGCCGCACGGTGTCCTCCACCGCGCCGGGCACATCCAGCAACTCCGGGTGCGCCGCGCCCACTTCGAGCTGTGTGCGCAGCGACGCGATGGGGCTGCGCAGTTCGTGCGAGGCATCCGCGACGAAACGGCGCTGCCGCTCCACGGACGCCTCCAGGGCGGCCAGGGTCTCGTTCGTCGTACGGGCGAGCCTCGCGACCTCGTCCCCCGAGTCCGGCTCAGGCACACGCCGCGAAAGGTCCTCGGAGCGGGTGATGGCCGCCATCTCGCGCCTGATGCCCTCGACGGGCCCGAGCGCACGGCGGGTCACCAGCCAAGTCACCGAGCCGACCACGGCGAGCAGGAGCGGCAGGCCGATGAGCATCGCGTCGCGCACGGTGGTGACCGCGTCCTGCTCGGTGGTCAGCGGCGCTCCCGCGTACACCGTCGCCATCCGGTCGTCGTCGAGGCGGACCTCGACGGAGGCGAAGCGGTAATCGGCGCTGTCGCCGTCCACGGTGGCGGTTCCGGAGGCGAACCCCGGATCGTCGGAGGAGACCTCTCCCCGGCCGGGGTCGTCGTCATCGTCGCCGTCGCCGTCACGCGGCGGCGCCTGGGCCCGGACGTCCGCGCTGCCGGTCCCGGAGACGGCCTGAAGATGCTCGCTGACGGCCAGCACCCGGCCGTCGTCGCCGACGACCTGGACGGGGCGTTCGTCGTCCTCGTCGGGCAGTTCCAGCTTTTCGTAGGGCACACCGAGTGCGATCTGGGACGCCACGTCACGGGCGGCGACCTCGGCCTGAAGATCCGTGCTGTCGATCAGGTTCGCCCGCAGGGAGAGCAGGACGGCGGTCCCGGCGGCGATCAGCGCCACGGCGACCACCAGGCCGGCGCCCAGCGCGGCCCTGGCCCGGACCGACCTCACGACTCCACCGCCACCAACCGGTATCCGGCGCCGCGCACGGTCAGGATGCGGTCCGCGCCGAGCTTGCGGCGCAGGGCGCTGATGTAGACCTCGACGATGTTCGGATCGCCCTCGTAGGCGAAGTCCCACACGTGCTCGAGGATCTCGGGCTTGCCCACGACCTCGCCGGTACGCGTCGCGAGGTGCTCCAGCACCGAGAACTCCTTGGCGGTGAGGGCGACTTCCTCACCGCCCGCGTGGACACGGCGGGTGGCGGTGTCCACGCGCAGGTCGCCCGCCGTCAGCACGGGCGAGCCGGCCGCCCTGCCGCGCCGCCGGAGCAGCGCCTTGACCCGGGCGACGAGGACGACGTACGAGAAGGGCTTGGTCAAGTAGTCGTCCGCGCCGGTGTCGAGACCCTCCGCCTCGTCGTACTCGCCGTCCTTGGCGGTCAGCATCAGGACCGGCACGTCGTGGCCGGCGGCGCGCAAAGCGGCGCAGACCCGGTAGCCGTTCATGCCCGGCAGCATGATGTCGAGCAGGACCAGGTCATGGACGCCCTCGGTGGCACGGTGCAGGCCCTCGAGTCCGTCGTGGACGACATCCACGGCATAACCCTCGGCGGTCAGGCCCGCGGCGAGGGAGAGCGCGAGCCGCCTCTCGTCCTCCACGATCAGCAACCTCATGCGCCCAGGGTCGCAAACGGAAGCTGAAGAACTCTTCAGGCGGCTTCAGGCTGCGTTCAGCATGACGCGGCAAGAGTGGATCCCGTTGCTGACGCAGCAGCACGACTCGGCACAACGACTCGGGAGAACCTCATGAAGCGCAAGCTTGTCATCGCGACCCTCGCGGCGGCGGTGCTGATCGGCGGCGGTACGTACACGGCCGCGGCGGTGTCGGACGACGACGTTTCGCCCGCCGCGGCGGGCTCGGAGCCCGTCACGGTCCACGACCGTGACGACCGTGACGACCGCGACGACGCGTCCGAGGACAGGTCCGCGGCCCCCGCCGGGTCCGTCACCGCGGCGCAGGCCGTGGCCGCGGCCCTCGAGCACACGCAGGGCGCGGTGAGCTCCGTCGAACTCGATGACGAGGGGGACCGTCACTGGGAGGTGGACGTCCTCGGCAAGGACGACCGCGAGCACGAACTGCACGTCGACGTGCGGACCGGCGCCGTACGGGAGGACAAGGCCGAGGCGGAGAACGACGACCGCGACGACGACCGCGACGCCCTGCGCGGCGCGTCGGTGGACGCCCGCGAGGCGGTGGAGGCTGCGCTCAGGTCCCACCCGGGGGCGACGGTGACGTCGGTCGACTTCGAGGACGACGGGGCGGGCCGCTGGGAGGTCGAACTCGGCGAGGACGGTGCCGACGAGCGCGAGCGCGACCTGACGGTCGACGCGAAGACGGCGTCGGTCACGCCCGAGCCCGCGGACGACTGACCTTTCCCCCACCCCGCCCCTTCCCGAAAACGGGGGATCCTCCCCCTACGCCTGGCGGCGTGGGGGGACCCCCACCGGACCCCCGCGGCTCAAACGCCGGCGAGGCTGGAGTTGCCTCCGCCGGCGGGGCTGGTTCCGCGGAGCGAAATCCAGCCCGCCTGGGGGCACCTCCCACGGCCGCCAGGCCGTAGGGGGAGTTTGAGCGCACCGCGCGAAGCGCGGTAACGCCGCCCGCAAGGCGGTACGGGGCCCGGGGCCGCCCCGCCACGCGGCGGAGCCGCACATCGGTACAGCGGGAAGGGTCGGGGAGGGGAAACGCCCCGCACAGCGGCCACACCGCAAGACGCCCCCGGGCGCAGCCAGCACCCCCGGGGCCGAGCCGGGCCGCGCCGCCGGTCCAGGCCGGCCGGACCGAGGCCGGAAGAGACCGGGCCGCGCCCGGCCGGGGAATGCCGAGCCGGGCCGGGCCGGGCGGCCCAAGACCGGAAGAGACCGGGCCGCGCCTGGGCCGGTGCATGCTGCACCGGCCGCGTGGCCGGGCCATGCCGGCCGGACCGAGGCCGGAAGAGACCGCACCGCGCCCGGGCCGGGCCGGGCGGAGCCGGACGGGACCGGGCGGGCGGAGCCGGACGGGAGCGCGCCGCGCGCGGCCCGGGAAACCCCGGCTACGACTGCGTCAGCCCCGCCACCAGTTCGTCCGCCGCCCGGTACGGGTCCAGTTCGCCCGCGACGATGCGCTCCGCCAGCGCGCCCAAGCGCCGGTCGCCGTGCAGGTCGCCGATGCGTTCCCGCAGTGCCGTGACGGCGATCGTCTCGACCTCGGTCGCCGCCCGGCGGGCGCGGCGCTCGGAGAGGACGCCGTGCTCCTCCATCCACGCCCGGTGCTTCTCCAGCGCCTCGACGACCTCGTCGATGCCCTCGCCCCGCGCGGCGACCGTCTTCACGATCGGCGGGCGCCAGTCCCCCGGCCCCCGGGACTCGCCGAGGCCAAGCATGTGGTTGAGCTCGCGGGCCGTCGCGTCGGCCCCGTCGCGGTCCGCCTTGTTGACGACGTAGACGTCGCCGATCTCGAGGATGCCCGCCTTCGCGGCCTGGATGCCGTCGCCCATGCCGGGCGCGAGGAGCACGACCGACGTGTCGGCCTGGGAGGCGATCTCCACCTCCGACTGGCCGACGCCGACCGTCTCGACCAGGACGACGTCGCAGCCGGCCGCGTCCAGGACGCGGATCGCCTGCGGCGCCGCCCAAGCGAGGCCACCCAGGTGGCCCCGGGTGGCCATGGAGCGGATGTAGACGCCGGGGTCGGAGGCGTGTTCCGACATACGGACCCGGTCACCGAGCAGCGCCCCGCCCGAGAAGGGCGAGGACGGGTCGACGGCGAGGACGCCGACCCGCTTCCCGGCCTTCCGGTAGGCGGTGACGAGCGCCGAGGTGGACGTGGACTTGCCGACGCCCGGCGAGCCCGTCAGGCCCACCACGTACGCGCCGCCGGTCAGCGGGGCCAGCGCCGCCATGACCTCACGGAGCTGCGGCGACGCCCCCTCCACGAGTGAGATCAGCCGGGCCACGGCGCGCGGCCGGCCCTCTCTCGCCTGGGCGACCAGTTGGGCTACGTCCACCATCGTGCTGCTCCGATCGTTCTGCGCGTACGGGCTTCGGCGCCCGGATTGCTGCTACGCCTGCTTACTTCGCGGGGACGCGGACGATGAGAGCGTCGCCCTGGCCGCCGCCGCCGCACAGCGCCGCCGCACCGACGCCGCCGCCGCGGCGCTTGAGCTCCAGCGCCAGGTGGAGCACCACACGGGCGCCGGACATGCCGATCGGGTGGCCGAGCGCGATCGCGCCACCGTTCACGTTCACCTTTTCCGGGGTGACGCCGAGGTCCTTCATTGACTGGTGGGCGACGGCCGCGAACGCCTCGTTGATCTCGATGAGGTCCAGGTCCGAGACCTCCAGGCCCTCCTTCTTCAGGGCGTGCCTGATGGCGTTGGACGGCTGGGACTGGAGCGAGTTGTCGGGGCCCGCCACGTTGCCGTGGGCGCCGATCTCCGCGATCCACTCCAGGCCCAGCTCCTCCGCCTTGGCCTTGCTCATCACGACGACGGCGGCGGCGCCGTCCGAGATCTGCGAGGACGTGCCGGCGGTGATGGTGCCGTCCTTGGCGAACGCGGGGCGCAGCCGGCCGAGCGACTCGGCCGTCGTCTCCGGGCGGATGCCCTCGTCCTTGGAGAACAGGACCGGGTCGCCCTTGCGCTGCGGGATCTCGACGGGCGTGATCTCCGCCTCGAAGAGGCCGTTCTTCTGGGCGGCCGCGGCCCGCTGGTGGGAGAGCGCGGCGATCTCGTCCTGCACTCCGCGCGGGATGCCGAGGCGGGTGTTGTGCTTCTCCGTCGATTCGCCCATGGCGACATTCTCGAAGGAGTCGGTCAGGCCGTCGTGCGCCATCGAGTCGAGCATCTCGATCGCACCGTACTTGTAGCCCTCACGGGACTTCGGCAGCAGGTGCGGCGCGTTGGTCATCGACTCCTGGCCGCCGGCGACGACCACGTCGAACTCGCCGGCGCGGATCAGCTGGTCGGCGAGCGCGATGGCGTCGAGGCCGGACAGACAGACCTTGTTGATGGTGAGCGCGGGGACGTTCATCGGGATGCCCGCCTTGACGGCGGCCTGGCGGGCGGGGATCTGGCCCGCGCCGGCCTGGAGCACCTGGCCCATGATCACATACTGCACCTGATCTCCGCCGATGCCCGCCCGGTCGAGCGCCGCCTTGATGGCGAAGCCGCCGAGGTCGGCGCCGGAGAAGGACTTGAGCGAGCCGAGCAGGCGGCCCATGGGCGTGCGGGCTCCCGCGACGATCACGGAGGTGTTGCCGGTCTTTCCAGACATGAGCACGATCCCCTTCCAGCCGCAGCTGAGGAGTGAACGAGGGTTTACTCAAATGTACTGAGCGGTACGGCTCCGGGTCACCGTGCCGCCGGTGTGATCGCGCGCACGTTGCGTAACCGGCCGCCGGGCGCTGCACTGGTCAAATGCTGACGCGAATCGACCACATCGGGATCGCCTGCTTCGACCTCGACAAGACTGTCGAGTTCTACCGGGCCACGTACGGCTTCGAGGTGTTCCACTCCGAGGTCAACGAGGAGCAGGGCGTACGGGAAGCCATGCTCAAGATCAATGAGACGTCCGACGGCGGCGCCTCCTACCTCCAGCTCCTGGAGCCGACCCGGGAGGACTCCGCGGTCGGAAAGTGGCTGGCCAAGAACGGTGAAGGTGTTCACCACATCGCATTCGGAACGGCTGACGTGGACGCGGACGCGCAGAACATCCGCGACAAGGGCGTGCGTGTGCTGTACGACGAGCCGCGTATCGGCTCGATGGGCTCGCGGATCACCTTCCTCCACCCGAAGGACTGCCACGGCGTACTCACCGAACTCGTCACGTCTGCAACGGAGCACTGACCCTAAGGATTCCCGGCCCGGTAGAGTGGGCCGTTCCGGGCCGGGGCCGGGTCGGGGCCGTGCCGCGTCTCCGTCGTTGATCTGTCACCATTCCCCGGGGGGCCGTTCGCCGGCGAACGGTGCTCGTTTGGAGACAGTTGCGACCAGGGGACGGATGGGACCGCGCAGTGCGGGGCTACGAACGCCAGGAGAGCCACCGAGCTGACGACGACCACCTCTCGCGGTTCGAAGCCGAGATGGACCGGCTGAAGACCGACCGGGAGAAGGCCGTCCAGCATGCCGAGGACCTCGGCTACCAGGTCGAGGTATTGCGCGCCAAACTTCACGAGGCGCGGCGCAATCTCGCCTCCCGTCCGGCTTACGACAGCGCCGACATCGGCTACCAGGCCGAGCAGTTGCTGCGGAACGCGCAGATCCAGGCCGATCAGCTCCGGCAGGACGCCGAGCGCGAGCTGCGCGAGGCCCGCGCGCAGACCCAGCGCATCCTGCAGGAGCACGCGGAGCACCAGGCCCGGCTCCAGGCGGAACTGCACGCCGAGGCCGTCCAGCGCAGGCAGCGTCTGGACCAGGAGCTGGCCGAGCGCCGCCAGACCGTCGAGTCGCACGTCAACGAGAACGTCGCATGGGCCGAGCAGCTGCGGGCCCGCACCGAGTCGCAGGCCCACCGGCTCCTCGAGGAGTCCCGCGCGGAGGCGGAGCAGGCACTGGCCGCCGCCCGCGCCGAGGCCGCCCGCATCGCGGAGGAGGCCCGCAGGCGGCTCGGCAGCGAGGCGGAGACCGCACGCGCGGAGGCCGAGGCGATCCTGCTGCGCGCCCGCAAGGACGCCGAGCGGCTGCTGAACGCCGCGTCGAGCCAGGCGCACGAGGCCACCACCCACGCCGAGCAGCTGCGCTCGACGACCACCGCCGAGTCCGACCAGGCCCGCCAGCAGGCCGCGGAGCTCAGCCGCGCCGCCGAACAGCGGCTCCAGCAGGCGGAGGAGAAGCTCCGCGAGGCCCGTGCCGAGTCGGAGAAGCTGCTCTCGGAGGCGAAGGAGTCCGCCGCCAAGCAGCTGTCGTCGGCCGAATCGGTCAACGAGCAGCGCACCCGCACCGCCAAGGCGCAGATCGCCCGGCTCGTCGAAGAGGCGACCAAGGAGTCGGAGACCCTCAAGTCGGAGGCGGAGCAGGCGCTCGCCGACGCCCGCGCCGAGGCGGAGAAGCTCGTCGAGGCCGCGGCCGAGAAGGCCCGTGCGGCCGTCGCAGAGGACTCTGCCGCCGCGCTTGCCAAGGCCGCCCGCACCGCCGAGGAGGTGCTGACCAAGGCGTCCGAGGACGCCAAGGCCACCACCCGCGCGGCGAGCGAGGAGGCCGAGCGGATCAAGCGCGAGGCCGAGGCGGAGGCCGACCGGCTGCGCGGCGAGGCCGCGGAGCAGGCCGACCAGCTCAAGGGCGCCGCGAAGGACGACACCAAGGAGTACCGCGCCAAGACGGTCGAGCTCCAGGAGGAGGCCCGCCGGCTGCGCGGGGAGGCCGAGCAGCTGCGCGCCGAGGCCGTCGCCGAGGGCGAGCGGATCCGCGGCGAGGCCCGCCGCGAGGCCGTCCAGCAGATCGAGGAGGCGGCGAGCACCGCTGAGGAGCTGCTGACCAAGGCGCGCACCGATGCCGACGAACTGCGCTCCCGGGCGAGCAGCGACAGCGAGAAGGTCCGTACCGAGGCCATCGAGCGCGCCACGACTCTGCGCAAGCAGGCCGAGGAGACCCTCGAGCGCACCCGCGCGGAGGCCGAACGACTGCGCGCGGAGGCCGAGGAGCAGGCCGACGGCGTACGGACGGCGGCGGAGGCCGCCGCGGCCGAGCTGCGCGAGGAGACCGAACGCGGCATAGCGGCCCGCCAGGCGGAGGCGGCCGAGGAGCTGACCCGCCTTCACACCGAGGCCGAGGCACGGCTCACCGCCGCCGAGGAGCGGCTGGCCGAGGCCCGCGCCGAGGGCGAGCGGATCCGCCGCGAGGCGGCGGAGGAGACGGAGCGGCTGCGCGCGGAGGCCGGCGAGCGGCTGCGAGCGCTCCAGGAGCAGGCGGAGACGGAGGCGGACCGGCTGCGCACCGAGGCCGCGTCCGACGCCTCCGCGTCCCGCGCGGAGGCGGAGGCCCTCGCCGTACGGCTGCAGAGCGACGCCGCCGCGGAGGCGGAGCGGCTGCGGACGGAGGCCCAGGAGACGGCCGACCGGGTACGCGCGGAGGCGGCGGCCGCCGCCGAGCGCGTGGGCACGGAGGCCGCGGAGGCCCTGGCGGCCGCGCAGGAGGAGGCGGTACGCCGCCGTCGCGAGGCGGAGGAGATCCTCGGCTCCGCGCGCGCAGAGGCCGGCCAGGAACGCGAGAGGGCCCGCGAGCAGAGCGAGGAACTCCTCGCGTCCGCCCGCAACCGTGTCGAAGAGGCGCAGACCGAGGCGCACCGGCTGGTCGAGGAGGCCGACCGGCGTGCCACCGAGATGGTGTCCTCCGCGGAGCAGACGGCCCAGCAGGTCCGGGACGCCGTCAGCGGGCTCCAGGAGCAGGCCGAGCAGGAGATCGCCGGGCTGCGCAGCGCCGCCGAGCACTCGGCGGAGCGCACCAGGACCGAGGCGCAGGAGGAGGCGGACCGGGTCCGCGCCGACGCGTACGCGGAGCGGGAGCGGGCGGCGGAGGACGCCGCCCGGCTGCGGTCCAGGGCCCAGGAGGAGACGGAGGCGGCGCAGGCGCTCGCCGAACGGACCGTCGCCGAGGCCATCGCGGAGGCGGACCGGCTGCGGGCGGACACCGCCGAGTACGTGCAGCGGATGCGCACGGAGGCTTCGGACGCCGTCGCCACCGCCGAGCAGGACGCGGCACGGACCCGCGCGGAGGCCCGCGAGGACGCCAACCGCATCCGTTCGGAGGCGGCCGCACAGGCGGACCTGCTGATCAACGAGGCGACGAGCGAGAGCGAGCGGCTGCGCGGCGAGGCCGCGGAACTGCGCGCGTCGGCGGACGCCGAGGCGACGCGGCTGCTCACAGAGGCCGAGCAGATCAAGGTCGACGGCGAGGCCGAGGTCGAGCAGATGCGGGCGGCCGTGCGGGCCGACCGCGAGCAGGTGCTGGACGAGGCGAGGCAGGCCGCCGACAAGCGGCGGGCCGACGCGGCCTCCCAGGCGGACCAGCTCATCGGCGAGGCCAGGGGCGAGGCCGAGCGGATCACGGCGGAGACCGCCGCGGAGACGGAACGCCTGCGGTCGGAGGCGAGCAGCGACGCCGAGCGGCTGCGTGCGGAGGCCGCGGAGACGGTCGGTTCCGCCCAGCAGGCGGCGGAGCGGATCCGGGCGGAGGCCGAGCGCTTCAAGGCGGAGACGGAGGCCGCGGCGGAGCGGCTGCGGGCCGAGGCCCGCGCGGAGGCCGACCAGTTGCTCGACGAGGCACGCGAGGCCGCCGCGAGGCGCCGTGCGGACGCCGCCGAGCAGGCCGACCAGCTCATCGGCAAGGCCCAGGAGGAGGCGCTGCGCGCGGCCACCGAGGCCGAGGCGCAGGCCGACGCGATGGTGGGCGCCGCCCGCAACGAGGCGGAGCGGCTGGTCTCCGAGGCCACCGTCGAGGGCAACTCGCTGGTGGAGAAGGCCCGTACGGACGCCGACGAGCTCCTTGTCGGCGCCCGCCGGGACGCGACCGCCATAAGGGAACGCGGCGAGGAGCTGCGGGCCCGGGTGGAGAGCGAGATCGAGGAGCTGCACGAGCGGGCCCGCCGGGAGACCGCGGAGCAGATGAAGACGGCCGGCGAGCGTGTCGACAATCTGGTGAAGGCCGCCGAGGAGCAGCGCGCGGAGGCGGAGGCGAAGGCCAAGGAGCTCCTCGCCGAGGCCAATTCGGAGGCGAGCAAGGTCAGGATCGCCGCCGTGAAGAAGGCGGAGGGTCTCCTGAAGGAGGCCGAGCAGAAGAAGGCCGAGCTGATCCGCGAGGGCGAGCGCGCCAAGGCGGAGGCCGACCGGGAGGCCGGACGGACGGTCGACGAGGGCAAGCGGGAGCTGGACGTACTGGTGCGCAGGCGCGAGGACATCCAGGCGGAGATCTCCCGTGTTCAGGACGTGCTCGAGGCGTTGGAGTCGTTCGAGGCCCCGTCCGCCGGCAAGTCCGGGGCGAGCGGCGGCTCCGGCGGCGTCAAGGCCGGTGCGACAGCAGGGGTTACCCGTTCGAGTGGCAAGTCATCCGACGGCTAGCCACTCAAAAGGCTGGACATTCTCCAGATCAAACCGGCATCCGCTCGATGACACGCCGCTCGGGCCCCTAGGATTCCCTCTAACACCTCACCGGTCTCATTGACAGGAACCCCATGAGCGACACTTCCTCCCCCTTCGGCTTCGAGCTCGTGCGGCGTGGTTACGACCGCGGTCAGGTGGACGACCGCATTACCAAACTCGTCGCCGACCGTGATAGTGCTCTGGCCCGAATCACCTCTCTGGAAAAGCGCATCGAGGAGCTCCACCTCGAGACGCAGAATGCCCAGGCCCAGGTCAACGACGCCGAGCCGTCGTACGCGGGTCTCGGTGCGCGTGTCGAGAAGATCCTCCGCCTCGCCGAGGAGGAGGCGAAGGACCTGCGCGAGGAGGCCCGTCGCGCCGCCGAGCAGCACCGTGAGCTCGCCGAGTCCGCCGCCCAGCAGGTGCGCAACGACGCCGAGTCGTTCGCCTCCGAGCGCAAGGCGAAGGCGGAGGACGAGGGCATCCGCATCGTCGAGAAGGCGAAGGGCGACGCCCAGACGCTGCGCAGCGAGGCCCAGAAGGACGCGCAGTCCAAGCGGGAGGAGGCGGACGCGCTCTTCGAGGAGACCCGCGCCAAGGCCGCCCAGGCCGCCGCGGACTTCGAGACCAACCTCGCCAAGCGCCGGGAGCAGTCGGAGCGGGACCTGGCGTCCCGTCAGGCGAAGGCGGAGAAGCGTCTCGCGGAGATCGAGCACCGTGCCGAGCAGCTGCGCCTCGAGGCGGAGAAGCTGCGTACGGACGCGGAGCGCCGTGCCCGCCAGACGGTGGAGACCGCGCAGCGCCAGGCCGAGGACATCGTGGCCGACGCGAACGCCAAGGCCGACCGTATCCGCAGCGAATCGGAGCGCGAGCTGGCGGCGCTCACCAACCGCCGCGACTCGATCAACGCCCAGCTGACCAACGTCCGCGAGATGCTGGCCACGCTGACCGGTGCCGCGGTCGCCGCGGCGGGCACGCCCGCCGACGACGAGCCGATCTCCCGTGGAGTCCCGGCGCAGCAGTCCCGCTGACGCTCCCTCCGGTGATTTCGACAGGTGCCCGGTGCCGTTCAGGCACCGGGCACCTGTGCGTCCGGCCCGTCCCCCCTCACCCTGTTGCCCGCCGGTGTCACCCTGATGCGGAAGGGACTCCATCCCTTCCCGGAACCCGGTGGCGGACGCTTCCCGGCCCCCGTAGCGTGAACGCATGATCGAGCTCGAGGGTCTCACCAAACACTTCGGCAGCAAGGTCGCGGTCGACCATCTCTCCTTCAAGGTGCGCCCCGGGGTGGTGACCGGCTTCCTCGGCCCCAACGGGGCGGGCAAGTCGACGACGATGCGGATGATGCTCGATCTCGACAATCCCACCAGCGGCACCGTGAGGATCGACGGCCGGCACTACCGCGAGCTCGAAGAGCCGCTGAAGTACATCGGGGCGCTGCTCGACGCCAAGGCGATGCACGGCGGCCGCAGCGCGTACAACAACCTGCTGTGTCTGGCCCAGGCGAACCGCATCCCGCGGAGCCGGGTCGCCGAGGTCCTCGACGTGGTGGGACTGACGCCGGTCGCCCGGAAGAAGTCGAAGGGCTTCTCCATGGGTATGGGCCAGCGGCTCGGAATCGCGTCGGCACTGCTCGGTGATCCCGAGATCCTGATGTTCGACGAACCGGTCAATGGTCTGGACCCCGAGGGAATTCACTGGATCCGTAATCTGATGAAAGCCCTTGCGCAAGAGGGCCGGACGATCTTCGTTTCTTCTCATCTCATGAGTGAAATGGCCCTGACCGCCGATCACTTGATCGTGATCGGCCAGGGCAAGCTGCTGGCCGACACATCGATGGCCGATTTCATCCAGCAGAACTCCCGCAGTTATGTGCGGCTCCGCTCCCCTCAGCAGGAGGAACTGCGGGACGCCGTGCACCGGGCGGGCATGACGGTCGTCGAGACGGACAACGGCACGCTGGAGGTCGACGGCGGGAGCACCGAGCAGCTCGGCGAGCTCGCGGCCGAGCACCGGATCGTGCTCCACGAGCTCAGTGCCCAACGCGCCTCGCTCGAGGAGGCGTTCATGCAGATGACCGCCGGCTCGGTGGAGTACCACGCGCACTCCACCGGCGCGGGCGCACCACCACCGCCCGGCGTCGAAGCCCCGCCGTCCGGCCACGGCGCCCCGCAGTGGGCCCCGCGCAAAGAGGGAGCCTGACCGATGGCATCCGTACCCGCCGTCATCCAGTCCGAGTGGACCAAGATCCGTACGGTCTCCTCCACCCGCTGGACGCTGATCAGCGCGCTCGCCGTTACCGTCGCGATGGGTGCGGCCCTGTGCGCCCTGATGAACGCCACGTTCGACGATCTGCCGGACGCCGAGCGGCTGACGTTCGACCCGACCCTCATCAGCTTCTCCGGGATGGTGCTCGGGCAGCTCGCGATGGTCGTCTTCGGCGTCCTCGTCGTCGGCACCGAGTACAGCTCGGGCATGATCCGCACCTCGCTCGCCGCCGTACCGCAGCGCGGCACGTTCATCTTCAGCAAGATCGCGGTGGCCGGGTTGCTGGCCCTCGTGGTCGGGATGGCGACCAGCTTCCTCACGTTCTTCCTCGGCCAGGCACTGCTCGGCGAGCACCGCACCACGATCGGCGAGGAGAACGTGCTGCGGGCCGTCATCGGCGGCGGCATCTACATGGGCCTGATCGCGGTCTTCTCGATGGGCGTCGCCACGATGCTGCGCAGCTCGATGCTCTCGCTGGGCATCCTGATGCCGTTCTTCTTCCTGGTCTCCCAGATCCTCTCCGCGGTACCGGGCGCCAAGGACGTCGCGCGCTACTTCCCCGACCAGGCCGGCGCGAAGATCATGCAGGTGGTCCCGAACGCCATGAACAGCGGGGAATCCCCTTACGGCCCTTGGGGCGGCCTGGGCATCATGCTGCTGTGGGTGGCCGCGGCGCTCCTCGGCGGCTTCCTCGTGCTGAAGAAGCGGGACGCCTGAACGGACCCGTAGCCGTATCTGCTTGGGCGGAACCATCGGGGCCCGGCTATCCTCCTAGCACTTACGGGGGCGTACGGCTGCACCGCCTGTGCCCCGACGACCCGAAAGTCGATGGGGCTGGAGAATGATCGAGGCAGTCGGCCTGACGAAGCGCTATGGCGCCAAGACAGCCGTGTACAACCTTTCCTTCCAGGTGCGGCCGGGCGCCGTCACCGGATTCCTCGGCCCCAACGGCGCGGGCAAGTCCACGACGATGCGCATGATCCTCGGCCTCGACCGGCCGACGTCGGGCCAGGTCACCATCGGCGGGCTCCCGTTCCGGCAGCTGCCGAACGCGCCCCGCCAGGTCGGCGCGCTGCTCGACGCCAAGGCGGTGCACGGCGGACGCACCGCCCGCAACCACCTGCTGTCGCTCGCGCAGCTCTCCGGCATCCCGGACCGCCGGGTCGACGAGGTGCTCGGCGTCGTGGGCCTTCAGGGCGTGGCGAAGAGGCGTTCCAAGGGCTTCTCGCTCGGCATGGGTCAGCGGCTCGGCATCGCCGCCGCGCTGCTGGGCGACCCTCAGGTGCTGCTCTTCGACGAGCCGGTCAACGGCCTCGACCCCGAGGGCATCCTCTGGGTGCGCAACCTGATGAAGCAGCTTGCCGCCGAGGGCCGTACGGTCTTCGTCTCCTCGCACCTGATGAGCGAGATGGCCCTCACGGCCGACCATCTGATCGTGATCGGACGCGGTCAGCTCATGGCGGACATGAGCGTGAAGGACTTCATCTCCCACAACTCGGCGGACTTCGCCCGGGTCCGTACCCCGCAGACGGAGCCCGAGCAGCGCGAGAAGCTCCTCGCCGCTCTGACCGAGGCGGGCGGCCAGGTGATGCCGGAGCCGGACGGCGCGCTGCGGGTGACCGGCCTGCCGCTGCCCCGCATCAGCGACCTGGCGCACGGCGCCGACGTGCGGCTGTGGGAGCTGTCGCCGCACCAGGCCTCCCTGGAGGAGGCGTACATGCGGATGACGCAGGGCGCGGTGGACTACCGCTCGACGGCGGACGAGAAGTCCGGGCTCATGCAGCAGCCGCCGATGGGACACGTCCCGCCGCAGCCGCACGTCCCCGAGGTGCCGCAGCAGGGCTTCTACGCCCCGCCGCCGCCCCAGCCCGGCCAGAACCCGTACGCGGCGCCGGCCGCGCCGCCCGCCGCCGCCCCGGCCGAGGCCCCCGCTCCCCCGGCTGCCGCCCCCGCCGACCTGACCAAGCCCGAGGACGCACGATGACCACTCCCTACCAGCAGCCCGGCTCGTACGCCTCCCCGATCCCGGTGCGCGGGGCCAGTCTCGGTGACGCGCTCCTGTCCGAGTGGACGAAGATCCGTTCCGTGCGCTCCACGATGTGGACGCTGGGCGTGATGATCGTGCTGATGCTCGGCATCGGTCTCGGTGTCGCCGCGCTCGTGTCCGCCGCCGGCGAATCGGCCGACATCGGTGACTCGTCCGCCCTCGGCATGGGCTTCTTCGGCGTCCTGCCCGGCTCGATCTGCGTGATGACCCTGGGCGTGCTCACCATCGCGTCCGAGTACAGCACCGGCATGATCCGGACGACGCTGACGGCCTGCCCGAGCCGCGGCCGGGTGCTGGCGGCCAAGGCCGCCGTCTTCTTCCTCCTGGTCCTCACGATCACGACTCTGGTAGCGGGCGTCGTCGCGGTCATCCAGAACGCGATGGTGGAGGCGGCCGAGCCCACCGGTGACGAATGGCTGCGCGCCTCCGTCGGCGTGGGTCTCTACATCGCCTCGCTCGGGCTGCTGTCTCTGGCCGTGGGCGCCATGATCCGGCACTCGGCCGGTGCGATCACCACCATGATCGGCGTGATGCTGCTGCCGCTGGTGGCGGCCATGTTCATGTTCTCCGAGTCGCTGCAGGACCTGCAGAAGTTCCTGCTGGAGTGGGCCATCCCGAGCCAGCTCATCGGCATCTACGGGGAGGCTGCGTCGGGCGGGTCCTCCGGTCCCCTCGGCTGGGAGCCGGTGTGGATCATGCTCGGTCTCGCGGTCGTGGCGCTCGGCGGCGCGTACGCGACGATGAGCAGCCGGGACGTCTGACCGCGCGCTCAGTACCTCGGCGCGTTCCTGGACCGCTGCACCTTCGAGGTGCGGCGGTCCTTCGCGTTCCAGCACGCCTTGTGCCAGTGACGGCGGTCGTCCACGCCGCCGTGCTCGGGCCAGGCCACCACGTGGGGCATGCCGGAGGCGATCTCCTGGTCGCATCCGGGGCAGCGGTACCGCTTGCCGGCGGCACTTGCACCCGCGACGTGGCGCACCGACCACTCCTCGCCCTGCCAGGACTCGCTGCTGCCGAAGCCGCCGTACCGGCCTGCGGGGTCGCTCGCTCGCTCGGTGGGCTTCTCGCCGCCTCGGGGGCGGTTGCGGCGCGGGGACACGTGACACCTCACGGGGCAAGTCAGGACAGTTGCCCGTACAGCGTACGGGCCCGGGCCGCGGCGCCCGTCCCTCCGACGGGTGCGCGCACGTCCTGCATCAGGGCCAGTTACCGGAAAATCGCAACAACTTCCCGTCTGCCCGTGCCTTTGGCACGTGTCAGGCGTTGTTGCCTGTAGGGGGAGTGACGCGTCGGCCGCAAGGAGGCAGAAGGCGATGCGCGTTGGAACGTTCGTACTGGCGGCCCAGTTCCCGGGCCAAGGACAGGGGGAGGCACTGCACCGGGCGGTGCGTTCCGCCGAGGTGGCGGAGGAAGCGGGCCTCGACGCCGTGTGGCTGGCCGAGCACCACTTCGTACCGTACGGGGTGTGCCCGTCCGCAGTGACCCTCGCGGCGCTGCTGCTCGGCCGCACCCGCCGTATCCGTGTGGGCACGGCGGTGAGCGTGCTGCCGAGCGCGCATCCCGTGGCGCTGGGCGAGCAGGCCGCACTGCTGCATCTCACGTCCGACGGGCGGTTCACCCTCGGAGTGGGACGCGGCGGGCCCTGGGTCGACCTGGAGGTGTTCGGCGCCGGCCTGGCCGCGTACGAACAGGGCTTCCCCGAATCCCTCGACCTGCTGCTGCGCTGGCTGCGCGAACCCCGCGTCGGCGCGCAGGGCGAACGGTTCGCCTTCCGCGAGGTCGCGGTGGTCCCCCGTCCCGACGAGCTGATCGACGGGCCGTCGGAAGGCCCCGAGGTGGTCGTCGCGTGCACGTCCCCGCAGAGCGTCAGGCTCGCGGCGGAGCGAGGCCTGCCGATGCTGCTGGGCATGCACTGCGGCGACCAGGAGAAGGCGGACATGGTCGCCCTGTGGCGTACGCACGCCCTCTCCTCCGGACACCCGGCCGCGAAGGTCGCGGCGGCCGGGCATGTGTCGGCCGGCGTCGTCCAGATCGCCGACCGCGCGGACGAGGCGGCGGAGACCCTCGTCAAGGCGATGCCCGGCTGGCTCAAGCAGGGCCTGGACGCGCATGTGACGGTCGACGGACGGCACCGCGCGATGCGCGACCCCGTCGCGTACACGGAGCTGCTCTGTTCCTTGCATCCGGTGGGGCCGCCGCGCCTGGCCGCGGACCGCCTTGCGGCGACCGCGGAGCGCACCGGCATCACACGTTTCGCGCTGCTCGCGGAGGGCTCCGGCGACCTCGCCACCACCGAGGAGAACGTCCGGCGGCTGGGCACGGACGTGCTGCCCCTGCTCGACTGACGCTCGTCCGTGTCCATGGTTGCGAGGTTCCGGGTCCGACGGTGCCGCCGCTCCGACATCTGTGCACCTCCAATGATGCGGAGCGGCAGCAAAAGACTTCAGCAGTCGCGCAGTTCGGGCGACTGATTGAGCAACTGACCCCGGATCGAGGTGAAGCGGGCGAGCCGCTCGTCGACCGAGGGGTCCAGCGGGAACACCGCGACGCGGTGGCAGTTCTGGAATGCCAGTCGCACTCCGAAGTGCCGCTGGAGCGCGCCGCGAATCGCGTCACTCGCGAGCGCGCGCAGCAGCTGACCACGTGCCTGCTCGTCCGGCGGAGGCGTCTGGTTGTCGGCGAACTCGCCGCCGTCCACCTTCAGCTGAGCCACCAGAGAACTGATCATCTCCCATGCGTAGGGCAGGGAGGTCCGGACGCAGTCGACGAAAGCTGCTTCGTCGACCTCGCCTCGCTCGGCCTGTTCCAACAGCGCCGGTGAGACGTCGAGCGACATGGGTTCTCCTCTCGCGACCCCGCAAAACGGGGCCTTACGGGCAGGGAAGGAGGAAGCGGACCGAACGACGGCATACCAATGCTGTACGGCGACGCAGAGTGCACGGCCGACGACCTCCTGTCTTCCACGGTAAGTGCGCCGACTTGAGCGCACCAGGAGATTGGGCACACAACCGGCCAAATAACGAAGGGCGCTTCCGGGGCGAATCGCGCAGCGCGGCGTCCTTCGAGTAGCGTTGCGGACCATGCGTCTCGTCATCGCCCGCTGCTCCGTGGACTACGCCGGCCGGCTCACCGCCCACCTGCCCTCCGCCCCCCGTTTGATCCTGGTCAAGGCGGACGGCAGTGTCTCCATCCACGCCGACGACAGGGCGTACAAACCGCTGAACTGGATGTCCCCTCCCTGCACATTGAAGGAGGGCGACGACAGCGTCTGGACCGTCGTGAACAAAGCGGGCGAGAAACTGATCATTACGATGGAGGAAATCCTCCACGATTCGTCGCACGAGCTCGGTGTCGACCCCGGCCTCATCAAGGACGGCGTGGAAGCGCACCTCCAGGAGCTCCTTGCCGACCGGATCGAGACACTTGGCGAGGGGTACAGCCTCATCCGCCGTGAATACCCCACGGCCATCGGCCCGGTGGACATCCTCTGCCGCGACGCCGACGGCGCGACGGTGGCGGTGGAGATCAAGCGCCGGGGCGAGATCGACGGCGTGGAGCAGCTCACCCGCTACCTGGAACTCCTCAACCGCGACCCGCACCTGGCACCGGTGAAGGGCGTCTTCGCGGCCCAGGAGATCAAGCCCCAGGCCCGGGTCCTGGCGACGGACCGCGGCATCGGCTGCGTGGTCCTGGACTACGACGCGATGCGCGGCATCGAGGACGACAAACTCCGCCTGTTCTGACGCCGCCGCCCCCGCCGGCGCGTTTCACACCGCCCGACGGCACCCCGCGCGGTGGCGCCGCTTCCCCGGGCCGGGCCGCGGTTCGGGGCGCAGCCCTCCAGGGACCCCGGGCCAGCCCCTCAGCGGTGCGGGGCCCGGTCCGCTGCGCCGGGGTTTCGGGCGTAGCCCGGCCCGGCTTTGCGACGCAGGCCCAGCTCCGTCAGGGGTCCTCAGGCCCAATCCCTCAGCGGTTCGGGGCGCAGCCCTGGCCCCGATGTGCGGGCGCAGGCCCGGTCCCGTTTCGGGGAGGGGCGGGGTGGGGGAAAGGGGCCGCGCCGACGAGACGCGACCCGTCAGATGATCGGCGGCGACGCGGAAGCCGGCCCGTCGCTCGTCATCGTCGCTTCGCTCGGCTCGCTCGCGGACGCGCTGCCGCCCGGGGCCGTGGACGTCTGGGAGGGCGTCGGAGTCGGGGTCGGGGTCGGGGTCTTCGTCGGCGAGGACGAGACCGTCGGCGGCGTCGCGACCGGCGGCGGCTTGGGGCTCGACGGCGGCTTCGGACTCGACGGCGGGCGCGAGTCCGAAGGGCTCTCCGGCCGCGACGAGCTCGGCGACGGGGTCTCCCCCGGTACCGACGGGCGGCCCGTCGACGCGGGCGTCGTGGCCGACGTGGACGAGCCCGTCGGCTTGGCGTCGTCCTTGTCGTCCGACGGATCGTCGGAGACGTCTGCCGTCGGGTCCTCGGCCGTCCAGTCGTCGTCGACGTCGTCCTCGTTCACCGGCTGCCCGTTGCGTACGTCGCTCCCGGGCGGCTCCTCCTGGTCGGAGGTCATGCCCAGGGTGACCACCGTGCCGAGGACCACCGCGAGCAGCGCACCCGCTCCCGTGGCGACGAGGTTGCGGCGGGCGCCCATGAGAATGGCCGCGCCCCGGCCCGCCGGGCGGCCGGGGCCGTCCGCCGGGGTCTCCTGCTGGTGCCCCGTCACCGGCGCGCTGGTCCCGCGGTCCTGCGACCCGGTCCGCGGCAGCCGCTTCGTCAGCGCCGAGCCGGGCACGCCCCTCGGGGGCGACACGGGTCCCGCCTCGCCCGGGGCGGCCGGCGCCGGTCCGGACTCGCGGTCGGCGACGAGCGCGAGGGCCCGGCGTCCGGCGACGGTGCCGCTCTTGTCGGCGAGCGCGCCGCGCATACCGATCGACGCCTCGAGCTCGGCCCTGGCCCGGTCCACGTTCCCGGTGCACAGCGCGAGGACGCCCAACTCGTGGTGGAAGTAGGCCTCTTCCGCGACCTCACCGGCGATGCGCGCGGCCTCTGAGCCCATCCGCAGGGCCCGCTCCCAGGCGGCCCACTGCCGTCCCGCGGCGAACGCCGGCGCGGCGCTGCGGGCGAGCAGGACGGCCGTGCTGGGGTGTCCGGCGTCCCGGCCGGGCACCAGGGCGCTCAGGGCGGCCAGCACGGCGTCCGCCTCCGCCACGGCCCGCTCGGGGCTGACGGAGGGGTGTCCGGCCCACCAGGCGTAGTGCTGCGCGGCGGTGTGCGCGTGGCCGACGGCGTCCTCGTCGTAGCCCTTCTCGCGGAGCTGGGCGAGCACACCGGCCGCCAGCCGGTAGCGCGGGCCGGCCGGGGAGAGCAGTCCGCAGTTCATCAGTTCGCCGAGTGCGGCGTCGGCGTGGGTGTCCCCGACGAGGGCCGGCAGGTGTGCCTGGTGCGGTACCTCGCCGCCGAGGGCGACCGCGAAGCGCAGGGTCTGCCTGGCCGAGTCGCTGAGCCGTGAGGCGAGCAGTGAGGCGGGCGCGGCACCCTCGCCGAGCGACGGCAGGGGTACGTCCTTGCCGCCGGCGGCCGCGAAGGGGGCGAACTCCTCGAAGGCCTCCGGATCGGCCCGCAGCTCGTCGCACTGGCGCAGCAGGGCGGCGGCCTGGACGAACCGCAGGGGCAGGCCCTCCGACTCGAACCAGAGGTCGCCCGCCCAGTTGGACTCCTCTTCTGTCAGCGGCCGGTCCACGGCCTTGCGCAGCAGTTCGAGGGCGGCGGCGCGGCCGAGGCCGCCGAGGAAGACCTCTTCGAGGTGCGAGCCCGCGCCGGGTGCGGCGATGTCCGGGGTGGCCGCGACGAGGAACGCGCATTCCGGTGCGGCGTCGAGCAGCTCGTCGAGGGACGCACCGCCGAACTCGAGGTCGTCGAGAATGACGACGGCTCCGATGTCGCGCACGAAGCCGGCGAGCGCGTTCCGGTCGGGGCGCATCCCTGGCGAGTCGTAGACGACCGTGAAGAGTTCGTGGAGCAGCTCAGCGGGCGTACGGCGGTGGCCGTTGAGACGTACGACCCCGTCGGGTGCGAAGGCGCCGCACTTCGCGGCGACGGCGTCGAGCAGCGAGCTGCGGCCGGAGCCCGCCGGGCCGGTGAGCCGGACGGACCGGCCGCTGCCGAGGAGTCGTACGAGCCGCGCGAGTTCCTCGTCGCGTTCGAGCAGCGGCGGGCGGGGGGCGGCGGGGCCGGGCGGCACGGGGGGCTGCGCGGCGCGGAGGAGCTCCGCGCGTTGCGCGGTGCTGCGGCGGGTCGGCCGGCCGGGCTGCTCGCCCCCTTGGCCGTCGGCCCGGACGGGCCCTCCGGGCGGGCAGGGTTCGATCTCGCTGCCGTCGACCGGGTTGATCGTGAGCAGGAAGTCGCCGGAGACGAGCTGGACCGTGCGCCGGGGCGTGGGCGTCGACTGTCCGGGCGTGATGGCGTCGCGCGGCGGTCGCACCGGTCCGGCGCCCTCGCCGAAGCTGTCGTTGTCCATGGTCAAAGCTCCCAGATCAGGTTCGCCCGGCCTTGTCGCCGCCAAGATCACTGTCTTGGGGCCGAAGCCGCGTGCGGTGCCTCCCGGCCTTCCTGCACGTCTTGTCGCCTCGGTCCGGAGCCCGCCTCATGGGTCCGTCGAAAGGGCAGGCGATCGAACCCTAGACGTTCGCCGCGCATCGCGAAACCTTCGGGGTGCCGCACGTCCCCGACGTCACGGTCTCAGGAGGATTGCGCTGCTCGCCCCGTTCGTGCCCCCGTCACACATGACGGGACGTTTCCTCCGCGGCGGCCCCGACCGCCGGCCGGCCGCGTGGCCGCGTCGCCGTACCCGTACCCACCCCGCCGCCGTGGCCGGCCTCGCGCCGGTCACCACCGGCGGCGGGGATCACACCCGAGGAAGCGATTCCGCAGCGAGGCCGCCCTCGATGGCGAGGATGCGGTGCAGCCTCGTCGCCACGAGCAGTCGCTGCATCTGCGGCGGCACACCACGGAGCACCAGCCGGCGACCGCATCTGCCGGCCCGCCGGTGCGCCCCCATGATGACCCCGAGCCCTGTGGCGTCCCAGGAATCGAGGTGGGTCAGGTCGAGCACCAGGTCGCCGGCTCCGTCGTCGACGGCCGAGTGCAGGACCGTACGGGCGTCCGCCGCGCTGCGGACGTCGAGGCGGCCCCCGACGACCAGCTCGGCGTGGTCGCCCCTGATGTGCATATGCGCTCCCCGAGTTTCCTTACAGTGCCCCGTGTTGGCCCCGTGTCGACTGTGCGGCTGACTGTTCTTCGGTTCTTCTCTGTCCTGCAACAACTGACTGCCGCGTAGGCGCAGGGGTTGCTACTTGTAAGCGAACCGATACCGAATTCACCCCGCCGGGTGATGTCGAACCGGTCGATAACGCCTCTTCGGCGTCAGTGCTTGTAGAAGCCCTGCCCGCTCTTGCGGCCGATGTCACCGGCATCCACCATCCGGCGCATCAGCTCCGGCGGCGCGAACTTCTCGTCCTGCGACTCGGTGTAGATGTTGCTCGTGGCGTGGAGCAGGATGTCGACACCGGTCAGATCGGCCGTGGCGAGCGGCCCCATGGCGTGTCCGAAGCCGAGCTTGCAGGCGATGTCGATGTCCTCGGCGCTCGCCACGCCCGATTCGTACAGCTTCGCGGCCTCGACGACGAGCGCCGAGATGAGTCGGGTGGTGACGAAGCCGGCGACGTCGCGGTTGACGACGATGCACGTCTTGCCGACCGACTCGGCGAACTCACGCGTGGTGGCGAGGGTTTCGTCGCTCGTCTTGTAGCCGCGCACCAGCTCGCACAGCTGCATCATCGGGACGGGCGAGAAGAAGTGGGCGCCGACGACGCGCTCCGGGCGTTCCGTCACCGCCGCGATCTTGGTGATCGGGATGGCGGAGGTGTTGGAGGCGAGGACGGCGTCGTCCCGTACGAGCTTGTCGAGCGCGCGGAAGATCTCGTGCTTGACCTCGAGCTTCTCGAACACCGCCTCGACGACGATGTCCGCGTCGGCGACGGCGTCGAGGTCGGTGGTGGTGGTGATGCGTGCCAACGCCGCGTCGGCGTCGGCCGCTTCGAGCTTGCCCTTGGAGACGAACCTGTCGTACGACGCCTTGATGCCGTCCCTGCCGCGGGTCAGTGCCTCGTCGGTGACGTCACGCAGAACGACGTCCCAGCCTGCCTGGGCAGAGACCTGCGCGATTCCGGAACCCATGAGTCCGGCACCGATGACGGCGAGCTTCCTGGCCACTGCGGCACTCCTTAACGACTGTTTACATGTGCGCTCTCTGCCGGAGATTAGCGGTCGTGAGGGGCCCCTGTGACCGTGAAGAGATGCGCGTCACGTCTCAGATGACGGACATCACACCGGGACGGCCCCTCCCGCTTCCCGGACCGCGCTCCGGGCGGCCTCGGCGCCGCGGGCCGGCGGCGCCGGCCGTGACGGTGGGCACACGGACCTGCCGCCGGCCCGGTGCCTAACTAGGCTGGCCACATGGTCAATCTGACACGCATCTACACCCGCACCGGCGACCAGGGCACCACAGCCCTCGGCGACATGAGCCGCACCGCCAAGACCGATCTGCGCATCTCCGCGTACGCCGACGCCAACGAGGCCAACGCGGTCATCGGCTCGGCCATCGCACTGGGGAAGCTGGACGAGGAGGTCGTGAAGGTCCTCGTCCGGGTGCAGAACGACCTCTTCGACGTGGGGGCGGACCTCTCCACGCCGGTCGTCGAGAATCCGAAGTACCCGCCGCTGCGGGTGGAGCAGTCGTACATCGACAAGCTGGAGGCGGACTGCGACCGCTTCCTCGAGGAACTGGAGAAGCTGCGCAGCTTCATCCTTCCGGGCGGCACGCCGGGCGCGGCACTGCTGCACCAGGCGTGCACGGTCGTACGGCGGGCGGAGCGCTCGACGTGGGCGGCGATGGAAGTGCACGGCGAGACGATGAACGCGCTGACGGCGACGTACCTCAACCGCCTCTCCGACCTCCTGTTCATTCTCGCCAGGGTGGCGAACAAGGAGGTCGGAGACGTGCTGTGGGTGCCGGGCGGGGAGCGCTAGCTGTATTGACCCGTGAGGTTGGGGACGCGGCTGGCGGGTGGGTGGCCTTTCAGTGCGGTGTGTCCGCGGTGGTGGTTG